>CANFJF010000053.1 GCA_947447355.1 Comamonadaceae bacterium | reverse complement strand
TTGGCGCTTGAAGGCCAAGTCGTTGGAGACCGCCTTGACGATGTCTTGACAGTCATCGAAGACGCCATCGATCGCGATGTTGTGGATGTTCTCATCCAACAGGCTGAACATTTGCGCTTGCTGAAACGGGCTCATGCGGCCATTCGGCGAGGTCATGAAAACACGCACGCCTTTTTTACCGCGCATGGCGTATTCAGCGGCGCTGCCGGTGTCGCCACTGGTCGCGCCCAAAATATTGAGCTCTTCGTTGCGGCGCGCTAACTCGTATTCAAACAGGTTGCCCAACAACTGCATGGCCATGTCTTTGAAGGCCAGCGTCGGGCCATTCGACAAGGCTTGCAGATAAAAGCCGGCTTGAGATGCATCCGTTGCCGCGTCTTGAAGTTTTTTCAGGGGCACAATTTCCGGGCTGCCAAACACAGCAGCGGTGTAGGTCTTGCGGCACAGCGCCCGCAGATCATCGGCGGGAATATCGTCGATGTAGAGCGAGAGAATTTCAAAGGCCAAGTCGGCGTAACCTTGCTTGAGGTAAACCTCGCGCCAAGCCGCCAACGTGGCGGCGTCAACCACTGGATAGTGCTCGGGCAGGTACAAGCCACCGTCAGGCGCCAAGCCTTCCAGCAAAATTTCGCAAAAGCGTTTGCGGTCGGCATGACCACGCGTGGAGAGATAGCGCATCAGGCCAACTCCTCCTTACGGATGCGGGTGATCGGTGCCAGCACCGTGGGCAAACTTTGCATCTGATCGATGGCCGCGTTCATTTTGGCCTCAACACAGTCGTGCGTGAGGATGATCAAATCCGTCTGCGTTGAACCGGCCCCACCGACGTCATCGGCTTCGCGCTGCAGCATGGCGTCAATACTGATACCAGCCTCGGCCAGCAAGCCGGTCACGCGGGCCAGTACACCGGCTTGGTCGGCCACCTTCAGGCGCAGGTAATAACTGGTCACGACTTCGCTCATCGGCAGAATCTTGGCGTCACTCATGGCGTCTGGCTGGAAGGCCAGATACGGTACGCGCTGAGCAGCTTCAGCGCTGTGCAAGCGCGTGATGTCGACCAGGTCAGCAATCACGGCGCTGGCTGTAGGCTCACTGCCGGCACCCTTGCCGTAATACAGCGTGGTGCCCAAGGCGTCGGCTTGAACCATGACGGCGTTCATCGCGCCCTCGACATTCGCAATCAAACGCTTCGCTGGCACCAAGCTTGGGTGCACGCGCAACTCAACGCCGTTGGCCACACGTTTGGTGATGCCCAAGAGCTTGATGCGGTAGCCCAGTTGCTCGGCGTATTTGATGTCTTGTGCATTGAGCTGGGTGATGCCCTCGACATAGGCCTTGTCAAATTGCACCGGAATGCCGAAAGCGATGGCCGACATGATGGTGACCTTGTGCCCGGCGTCGACGCCTTCGATGTCAAAGGTTGGGTCGGCTTCAGCGTAGCCAAGTCGCTGCGCATCCTTGAGGGCAACGTCAAAGTCCAAACCTTTGTCGCGCATTTCGCTCAAGATGAAATTGGTCGTGCCATTGATGATGCCGGCGATCCACTCGATGCGGTTGGCGGTCAAGCCTTCGCGCAGCGCCTTGATGATCGGGATACCGCCAGCCACCGCCGCTTCAAACGCCACCATCACGCCCTTGCGGTGCGCGGCGGCGAAGATCTCAGTGCCATGCACAGCGATCAAGGCCTTGTTGGCCGTCACCACGTGTTTGCCGGCCTCAATCGCTTCCAGCACCAGTTGGCGCGCAATGCCGTAACCACCAATCAGCTCGATGACGATGTCGATGTCAGGGTTGGCAATGACCGCCCGCGCATCGTTGACCACTTGGACATTGGGTCCGACCACAGCTTGCGCGCGCGCCGTGTCCAAGTCTGCCACCATGGCAATTTCAATGCCACGCCCTGCGCGCCGCAGAATCTCTTCTTGGTTTCGCTGCAACACGTTGAAGACACCACTGCCGACAGTTCCAATACCCAACAGGCCCACTTTAATAGGCTTCAGATTGCTTGATTTCATGCTTGATTCAGTAAAGTAAAAAGGGGAGCGATCCGACAACTCAAGTGCTGGGTAGACCAGCCCAAAGTGACAAAAATGCCGATCGGAAAAATTAAAGCGATTTAAGCTGCAGCTTTGACGGCACTCAGACTGGGCACCGAGATACTTCGACTGCGGTAGCCTTCCAAGAATTTGGCGATTCGGCCAATGGCTTCGCGCAGGTCATCTTCATGCGGCAAAAAAACGATCCTGAAATGGTCCGGCGAAGGCCAGTTAAAACCAGTCCCCTGTACCAGCAAGACCTTGGTCTCTTGCAACATTTCAAAAATAAAGTTCTGGTCGTTGGCGATCGGGTACATCTTCGGGTCAAGCCGAGGAAACATGTAGAGCGCCGCGCTGGGCTTGACGCAAGTCACTCCAGGAATGGCCGTGATCAATTCATGCGCGATGTCGCGTTGTCGGCGCAGCCGGCCGCCATCGCCCACCAGATCATTGATGCTTTGGTAACCGCCGAGCGCGGTTTGAATCGCCCACTGGCCAGGGACGTTGGCACACAGGCGCATGCTCGACAGCATGTTCAAACCTTCGATGTAGTCGCGAGCACGCTTTTTGTCACCCGACACTACCAGCCAGCCAGCGCGGTAACCGCAAGAGCGGTAGCTTTTTGACAACGAGTTGAAGGTCAGCGTGAGGATGTCCTCTGACAAACTACCAATGGCGGTGTGCTTGCGACCGTCGTACAGCACCTTGTCATAAACCTCATCAGCAAAGATCACGAGGTCGTACTGACGTGCCAACTGGATGATCTCGCGCAGCAGTTCATCGGAGTACAGCGCGCCGGTCGGGTTGTTCGGGTTGATCACCACAATGCCCTTGGTGTTGGGCGTTATCTTGCGCTTGATGTCGGCCAGATCAGGCATCCAGCCGTTGGCCTCGTCGCACAGGTAATGCACTGGTGTGCCGCCAGACAAGCTCACAGCCGCTGTCCACAAGGGGTAGTCAGGGGCCGGCAATAGCAGTTCATCGCCATCATTGAGCAATGCATTGGTGGCCATGACGATCAACTCACTCGCGCCATTGCCCAAGTAAATATCATCCAGTGTGACGCCCTTGATGCCCTGCTTTTGAGTCTCGTGCATGACAGCCTTGCGTGCGCCAAAAATGCCTTTGGAGTCAGAATAAGCAGCCGAGTTCGGCAGGTTGCGGATCATGTCCTGCTGAATTTCTTCAGGCGCGTCAAAGCCAAAGACGGCCAAATTACCGATGTTCAACTTGATGATCTTGTGACCCTCTTCTTCCATCTGGCGCGCCGCCTCCATCACTGGACCACGGATGTCATAGCAAACGTTCGCCAGCTTGGCTGATTTTGTGATGGGTTTGGGTTGCGTTTGCATAAAATCTTTCACTCAAGTCTTGGCCTGATCCTTGTTCGTTGCGATAGAAGTGCCGGCAAATAACCAGACCAAGCGGAACCCATAATTTGACCACATAAAATAACATTTAAAGAGCGGTCAAACCGCCAACGTGGCATGCTGTACCGCACCCCTCTCCATCGCCTGAAATTGACCCCAAAATCACAGCCCGTACGCCATGAAACTTCAACCAGACCGCCTTGACGTCCAATCCATCCTTGGTTACGGGGCTGGCTGGGTCGGTCTGGGCAGAAATGGCGTAGGTGAAAAAATTGAGCGCAGCGTCATCATTGGCTCTCGCGGGGAGCTGATTGACTGGCATTGCGCGCGTTTTGAAGACCTTCGTGACGAGCATTTTGACCAATTGGCAGCCTACCGACCAGAGCTGGTACTTTTTGGCAGTGGCATGCGCCTACGCTTCCCGCCACCAGCGTTTTTGCGCAGTCTGATGGCCCAGCGCATAGGTGTAGAAACCATGGACACACTGGCAGCCTGCCGGACTTACAACATCCTCGCAGGCGAAGGTCGCCACGTCATGGCGGCACTGCTCATCGAACCCGGTAACTGACGAGCCTGCTCGTAAAAGCTCTTTCGGAGTAAAATATCGGGTTGCATTAGGCGCAAAACTGAGCATGACAGCCTCTTTTGCAGCTTAAAGCCAACGCCCAATCACAACTTTTGTCAGGGTCTACGCAGTATGGCAGTCGTCGTTAATAAACTTCTCCCCGAATTTGAAGCAGTCGCCACAGGCGGTCTCAAAGTCTCCAACCAAACCCACTTGGGCAAAGTGGTCGTTTTGTATTTTTATCCGAAGGACAACACCCCGGGTTGCACTACTGAAGCTATGCAGTTTCGTGACAAATACAAAGATTTCGTCAAAGCCGGTGCAACGGTTTTCGGTGTGTCGCGCGACAACATGAAGTCGCACGACGAGTTCAAGTCCAAGCTTGAGTTACCGTTTGAGTTGATCGCTGACACCGAAGAAAAAATGTGCCACATGTTTGGTGTCGTCAAAAACAAAATCATGTACGGCAAAAAGGTCAAGGGCATTGAGCGCAGCACCTTTTTAGTGGGCCCCGACGGCCAACTCAAAGCAGAATGGCGCGGCCTCAAAGTACCAGGCCATGTGGAAGACGTTCTGAAGGCCGTGAAAGAGCTCAACAAAGCTGAGAAAGCTGAAAAAGCCGCCTGATCTTTGCCGCTGTATCGGCAAAAAACGGTCATATGCCTCGTGCATAATGATTGAATGTTGTTGACACGCCAACTGCCCTCCACACCAAAGCCGCCCCGGCAACGAGGCGGCTTTTTTGTTTCCGGAATCCTCAACTTCACTTTGTGAGTCACAAACCCATGCCCCTGCCACCCGCCCCGACCAAACGTGCCGCCTTGCTCTCAACCGACGCTTTGAACGCCCCCGCGCGCGTCTCTGCCAAGGCTGGCCGAAAATCAGGGCTTGTCGATGTGCCAGCCAAACAGAGTCCTTTGCCGTTGGAAATACACCCGGTGGTCGAGGCTGAGCACGCCACTGCCTTTTTGGAAAAAACCCGTCCGAGCCCGGTCAAGTCATTGGCAACCCATGCCAAAAAGGAAACGCCAGCAACTGCCGCCAAGTTGCGAAAACCAAAACCCGCCGGACCGACCAAACTCTTCGTGCTTGACACCAACGTGTTGATGCACGACCCGATGTGCTTGTTTCGGTTTGAAGAACATGACATCTTTTTGCCGATGATTGTTCTGGAAGAACTCGATGGTCACAAAAAAGGCATGAGTGAAGTGGCGCGCAATGCACGACAGACCAGCCGCACACTCGATGCACTGGCAGGAGCGCAGGGTGCGGACATTGCCAAAGGCTTAAATTTGGACACCACCGGGCATTCAGAAGCGCGCGGCTGCCTGCTCTTTCAGACCCGCCCACTGGACTACACCCTGCCGATGAGCCTGCCCCAAGGCAAGGCTGACAATCAGATTTTGGGCGTTGTTGAGGCGTTGCGCAAAGAGCAAGCACCGCGTGAAGTTGTGTTGGTGTCTAAAGACATCAACATGCGCGTCAAGGCGCGCGCTCTCGGCTTGCTCACCGATGACTACCAAAATGACAAAACGCTGGAAGATGGCGATTTGCTGTATCCCGGCTCGCTGGCTTTGCCAACGGATTTCTGGACGCGTCAAAGCAAAACGATTGAAAGCTGGCAGCAGGGAAGCTACACCTTCTATCGCATCACAGGCCCGATTGTTCCCAGCCTGATGATCAACCAGTTTGTTTACTTTGAAGCGCCTGGCGAGCCTCCGCTATACGCGCGAGTGACCGAGATTCGCGCCAAAACAGCCGTGCTCAAAACGCTGAAAGATTTCAACCATCTGAAGAATGCGGTGTGGGGCGTGACCACGCGCAATCGTGAGCAAAACTTCGCCATGAACCTGCTCATGGATCCTGAAGTCGACTTTGTCACACTCGCCGGTAACGCCGGCACCGGCAAGACGCTGATGGCTCTGGCCAGCGGCTTGACGCAGGTGCTGGACGACAGGCGTTACACCGAAATCATCATGACGAGGGCCACCGTTTCTGTTGGTGAAGACATTGGTTTTCTGCCCGGCACGGAAGAAGAAAAAATGGGTCCATGGATGGGCGCGCTTGACGACAACCTCGAAGTGCTTGGCAAAACAGAAAGTGGCTCTGGGGAATGGGGGCGTGCCGCCACCAATGAGTTGATCCGCTCGCGCATCAAAGTCAAAAGCATGAATTTCATGCGTGGCCGCACCTTCCTCAACAAGTACGTGATCATTGACGAAGCGCAAAATTTGACACCCAAGCAAATGAAGACGCTCATCACACGCGCCGGCCCTGGGACCAAGATCATCTGCATGGGTAACTTGGCTCAGATTGACACGCCCTACCTGACTGAAGGCTCTTCAGGCTTGACCTACGCCGTAGATCGCTTCAAAGGCTGGCCGCACGGAGGACACATCACGTTGGCGCGTGGCGAGCGCTCGCGTCTGGCGGACTTTGCCAGCGAAGTTCTTTAACCCATAAACCCTCATAAAAAACCCAGCGTTGCTGTACAGCACGCTGGGTTTTTTTGATGAACAGGGTTATCTGAAAACAGCTTTTAGCGCTTCAGACCAAAAGCCGTCAGCATCTGCTCGCTCTGTTTTTGCATTTGCTCCTGCATTTGCGTGAAAAGCGATTTAGATTGTTCGACGTACGTTCCCATCATGCCCTGCATCATGGGGGACTGGGCCTTCATGAGTTGAGCCCAAGTTTCGGGGGACATGCCTTTGGATTGCTCACTCATCTTGACTTGCAGGTCCATGAACGACTCCACATTTTTTTCAAGATACGCACCCATGAAACCCTGCATGGCATTGCCGTAAAAACGGATGATATTGGCCAGCACTGCCTCCGTGAACATGGGTGCACCGCCGGTTTCTTCTTCGAGAATGATTTGCAGCAAAATGCTGCGCGTCAGGTCTTCGCTGCTTTTGGCATCACGCACCACGAAGACCGCCCCACTCATCACCAGCTGCCTGACATCAGTCAGGGTGATGTAGTTGGACGTGGCAGTGTCGTAGAGACGACGGTTCGGGTATTTTTTGATGACCCGGATTGGCACGGCCTTGGCTTCAGGACTCTTCAATGATTCGGCATCGGATTCACCGGCGCTATTTTTGATTTTTGCCAAAGTTCTGATTCCTTCAAAGACGTGAGGTGGCTTGGGTCCATTCTAGGAAGCTCTGAGTTGCATGCGACCCTTGGTTTACCCTTGAGCATAGTGATGCGCCGATTCTGAGATGCCCACCCACCATCACAATTCTTGGTAACTTTTTATGGGTCATCGGAATTTTGGCAAGTTCATCTTAAGTTCGGCATCGACAGCGCCATGCAAATAAGCATACGCGCTGTGGAAATAGCACCCAGATGTCAGAACCATCAGATACTTTTTACCGTCATGCACCGTCGTATTATTTCTCATTGATAGAGATTTATTTCTTGGGCAATCTTCTCTGCAATCATTATGACGGGAATGTTTGTATTCCCGCGTGGCAAGGTCGGCATCACTGAGGCGTCCACCACACGAAGTCCGTCTACACCATGCACGCGACATTGTGAATCGACTACCGCAAATGGGTCAGATTCCTGTCCCATGCGACAAGTACCGGCTGGATGAAACATATGGCCCGCAAAGGTGTAAGCCAAGTGATTGAGTTCAGAGCCAGCGCCGGGTATTTGATGCGGCAACAGTCCGACACCCGCTATCGCAAAATCCCGCAAGGGCCCCCCAATGTCAAGTGCAAGTGCAACCAGCGCGGCTTCAATGTAATTGCGTCGACTAAGCCAGCCTAAACGACGGGTGTAAGCATTGGGTCGGGGTACAAAAATGTTGTTGCACAGCACACTGACCTGTGGTGTTTTGAGCAACTCCAATGCCAAAATCAGGCCCTGCACCATTCGCTCCAAATCTCGCGGGTCCGACAATAGTTTGAACTGCACACTCGGTTCATCCAACGGATCCGCCGAGTTCAATTGGACTATCCCCCGCGAGTATGGTTTATAGATCGTCGGGCCGATTCCGCCAAACGATGTACCTAGCCGATGCCAATATGCTTTATTGATGATCACCAACAGCATGTCACTCAAGGTTGTGCCGGCAACACCTGAGCTATACCTTGCTGTTGCATGGCAAAGCGGCCGATCATGAGGTGGCTGACGGCCTTTGTATTTGAGGTGTGCGGCTGCGTAGATACGCACATGGTTCTGCAAATTCCGGCCAACACCGCGATGATCGGCAATGGTTTCTATCGCCAATGACTGCAACTCTGCGCCTGGCCCAATGCCGGCACGCATTAACAAGGCCGGACTGTGCAACGCACCTGCACTTACGATGATATTGCGCCCCATAACCTGCCGCATCACACCGTTGGTCGCAAATTCAACCCCCTTCACCTGGCGTCCAGAAAAAAGCAATCGGCGCACTTGAGTCAAGGGTAAAACAGTTAAATTTTTTCGGCGACGAACAGGAGCGCTCAGGTATGCGCTGGCTGCTGACACGCGGCCGCTTGGTAAATTACTGAGGGGCAAGGAACCAAACCCGTCGGTAAAGCAGGCATTGAAATCGTCAATCTGCGGCACACCACGGTGCTCAAGTGCAGATGCCACAGCACGCGTGAAGGGCGGCCAACTTTCACGCTTGTATCTTCTTATCGGAACAGGTCCGGAATTTCCATGTAGCGGACTGCTGTAGTCGAGGTCATTTTCAAGCCGAATGAAATAGGGCAACACATCGCTCCAACTCCAACCCAAAGCGCCGAGCTCGCGCCATTCCTCGTAATCATCGGGCAGGCCTCTCAAGGCAAACATGCCCATCACCGTCGAACCACCGCCGACGACTCGCCCTTGCTCGAAGAACTGACTGCCTATGGGAGCCTCACCAGGCAAATCTTCTTTCATCTTTACTTTTAGATCTCGCCATAAGTAGTCGGGCTGACTGTAGGACATCGGATAAAGATCCCGGACGATGTCAGGCTCCTGACCGGGTGGTGTATCGGGTCCGGCCTCAATGAGCAGCACGGTGCGCGCAGAGTTTTCCGAAAGTCTGGAAGCTAGGACACAGCCGGCTGAACCCGCTCCTACAACGATGAAGTCATAAGGGGAAGATTCGGTCCCCCCTAGCGTTAAAGGAACATCATGCAATCGTGCGCCCCGCATCACACTTCAGTAGCGACCCCGTCAGATGGGGCATCGCATCGCTGAATGCGAACGCCACATACCGGCCCAACTCGTCCGGCTGGACGACCTCCAGCATCGGAAGACTCTTTGCAACTTCTTCGAGATAACGACCAGGAAGTGCGCGAGTTGCGTCCGTTTCGGTCGTACCAGGCACGAGTGTGTTCACTCGAATTTTGTAGGGTCCCAGTTCGACAGCCAGCGCTTGCATCATGGTGTGAACGGCACCTTTTGAAGCGGCATACGCCATCAGCCCCGGCACGGTCCGCAATGCGCTAGATGAGCCTGTTGCCATGAGTGAGCCACCTCGCCCCTGCGCCACCAAGACTTTAGCGGCAGCAATAATCGTGAGATAAGTACCTGTCAGGTTCACTTCCATCACCTCGTCCCACACCTTGCGACCGCCTTCTATCGCTGGCGACTTCGTTCCAATCATCCCAGCATTGGCCAGCGCACCATCTATACCTCCATAGTGGGCTTGAGCCTTTTTGAAAAGTGCCTCGACTTGAGCTTCTACTCGCACGTCAGTCGGGACCGCAATCGCCGTGTTCGCTCCGTGTGCGTCACACAAATCAGCAACACAGCGACTCAATGCGTCCGCATTCAATCCAGCGGCAACGATCTTCGCACCGGCCTGTGCGCAAGCTACCGCAGCAGCTTTCCCAATCCCCGATTCGGCACCGGTTATGACAAATACTTTTCCAGTCAGCTGCATGGGTGGCCTCTTATAGTGGGCTGTCCGCAAGACACCCTATTGATAGCTTATGCAGCTAAGGTGCCGAAGCCTCAAGGGTGATTAACATTAACCCAAGGCAATTTAAAAACAGAGATATACCGAAAGGACCGGTCAGCCCAACACCAACCGGCCGGTTTGCGTCTTAACCTTTAGGCATATCTGCCCACGATGGGCAAGACAGGGTTTCTACAGGGACACTGTATTTCGCCGCATTGGATTTGTCGATCACCACAGGTGGGAAAACCACTTCCTTAGGGACTGTTTGTTTACGCAGGTGTCGCACCGCAATCATGGTGCTCAAACAACCTTGCATGAAACCACCGTAGTCTCCGGTGGCCAGCATCTTGCCGGCAATCACAGCGTCTACACCTTCTTTGGTTCCGTTGATGCCTACCACCAAGGCTTTGCGTTTGGCCCCCTCAAGGGCTTCAATGGCTCCTGAGGCCATAGCATCGTTAGCGGCAAAAATACCGTCGATTTGCGGGTTGGACTGCATCAAGTTTTCCATGACTTGCAACGCTAGCAGTCGCTGGTAGTTTCCGGGTTGACTGGCCACCACCTTGATGTTCGGGTTTTGTTTAACGGCATCGGCAAAACCGCGCATCCGATCGGTATTGGTCAACGTTCCCTTGACGCCTTCAATGGCCACCACATTGCCCTTGCCGCCCATCGCTTTGAACAATATGCGCGAAGACTCAAAAGCCAGCGCATAGTCACTCGCACCGACAAATGAAACGAACTCTCCGGATTCAGAATGATCGGTGGCATTGACGACTGGAATTTTTGCCGCATTCATTTTCTGAATGCCGGGAACCATGGCTTTGTAGTCCACCGGGATGTAGACGATGGCGTTGGGTTTCTTGACGATGACATCTTCGATTTGACTCATCTGTTCAGGGATGCTGTCGGGCTTGGTGGGCACATAGTGAGTCACCTTGGCATTTAACTGTTTGGCAGCAGAGTCGGCGCCCAGACGGAAGGCCTGGAAAAAGGGGTTGGTCTGGTTCTTGGTGAAAACGGCCAAACGTTCCCCGCCCGGAGTTTGCGCGTTTGCAGTGGCACTGAGCCCTGCGACCAACAGGGTACTAACGATCCAATGTGCTTTCATCACTTGTTTCCTTTGTTTGAAATATTGTCAAAATAAACTGCCGCTATCACAATCAAACCTGTCACCAATGGCTGCCAATTGGCATTAATCGACAACAGATTCATACCATTCAGCACCAAGGTGAGGATCAACGCCCCGATCAGTGTTCCGGTGATGGTGCCGACACCACCAAAGAGGGATGTTCCGCCAATCAAAACGGCCGCAATCGCTGGGAGCGTCATCGATTCGCCGATGTCCCCTTCAGCTGAATTTAAACGTGCCAGAAAAATCAGACTGGCCAAGCCGGCCATCAAGCCGCTCATCACGTAGGCCAGCACCAAACGGCGATTGACGGGAATGCCGGACAAGTGCGCAGCCTCACGATTAGCACCAACGGCATAGATTTCCTGCCCCCAGCGGGTTCTTTGCAGAAACACCATACCCACGACCAAAAAGCCAATCATCAGAAACACGGGAATAGGGATACCCCAGACGTAGCCGCTGCCAATCGCACGAAAGTCAGCAGGGAATCCGTGAACAGTTTGCCCCCCCATGAACCAATAAGTCACGCCATGCAAAATCCAAAGCATGCCGTAAGTGGCAATAAACGGAGGGATGCGCAAAAATGCGATCAAGCCGCCATTGACCAATCCGATCAAGAGGCCAGACCCCATGCCGGCCACAAAAGCCAGACTGATAGATCCGGTGGACTTGATGACAGTTGCGGCCAAGCACGCGCTCAAACCGATATTGGCGCCAACAGTCAAATCTAATCCGGCCGTCAGAATCACGATCGTCAACCCGGAAGCCAGCAAAAAAAGCAAAGCAGTCTGGCGCAACACGTTCATCACATTATTGGTGGTGAGAAAAGCGTCCGAGGTGAACGACAACGTGACGACGATGAGTGCCAGTGCGATCAAACGCAGCAGGGTCACTCGCACAGAATGAGGCAAAGAAGTCCAACCACTTTCATGTGGCTTCATGGAACTCGGAACAGGTTGATCAGCCATGTTTTTTATCTCTCAAACCATCCACCATCAATGCCACGATCACCAGAAGCCCCATCGCAGCCACCTGAACGGCTGATGCCACGCCCATCAGGTTCAGTCCATTGCGCAGCACACCCACGGCCAGCACACCAATGACAGTACCCCAAAGCCAGCCCTTGCCTTTCTCGAAAGATGTCCCGCCCAAGGCGACCGCGCCAATGGCATCAAACTCCATCCCTAAGGCTGCCGTAGGATGACCAGAACTGATTCGGGCGGTCAGCAACACCGCGGCAATCGCGCACATGACACCCGACAACACATAGACAGAGACCAGCACCCAATCGGCCTTGATACCCGCCAGAGTCAAGGCTTCCCGGTTGCCCCCTAAAGCAATCACATGACTACCCCAAGGGGTGTGCGACAACAAGACATGGAAAACAGCGCAGGCAAAAATGGCGATCCATAAGGGGACGGCTATGCCCATCCACTCACCCGAATAATAAAAAAGAATTTCCGGAGGAATGCCCACCACGCTTTGACCATCGGTCACAAGCAGCGCTGCGCCCTGCGCAATCCCCAACGTGCCCAGCGTCGCCACGAACGGAGGAATATGCAGCCTCGAGATGATCAATCCGTTCATCCATCCAAACATCGCACACATCAAGAGCACCACCAGAAATGCCGGCCACAGTGCCCCGGTTTTCACAGCCAACAAGGCCAACACCACATTGGCCAAGGTGAGCAAGGCCCCCATGGACAGGTCAATGCCTTCGCTGAGAATGATGAGCGTCATCGGCAAAGCCAGCAACAGCAAAATCGTCGACTGCTTGACGATGTTGATCAGATTGGGAGCCGAGGTAAAGTTTTCGGTTGACAGTGAAAACACAAGACACAAGACGATCAACAAAAGCGCAGCACCCACAGAATTACCCTTCTGCAACTGGCGAATGAGAAACGCAGACGAATCAGGCACGCGCATCATGCACCCCCAATGCCAGAAGAGATTCTTCGTTGATATGCTCGCGCTTGAGTTCACCGGCGATGGTGCCATCACGCATGACATAGGCGCGATCGCAAACCTTCACGATTTCGGACAGCTCAGAGGAAATCATCAAAACAGCAGCTCCTTGCTTGACCAGCCCATCAATGAGTGAAAATATTTCCGCTTTAGCACCCACGTCAATTCCGCGTGTGGGCTCATCAAAAATGAAAAGTCGGGACTCAGCGCTCAACCATTTGCTGATGACAATTTTTTGTTGGTTCCCCCCCGACAAGAACTGCACCAATTGGTGTGAGCCGGGCGTTGCAACACGCAGCCTCTTGATCAAGTCGTTGGATCGCGCTAGGTTTTGTGAGGGCACAAACCAACCCGTTGGGAAAAGTCGCTTCAGACTGGCCATGGTGATGTTGTGGGCACAACTCAACATAAGCGCCAGTCCCTGCGATTTACGGTTCTCGGGGATCAAAGCTGCGCCGAGTTTGATCGCACGTAAAGGCCCGCCATCTTGCCGTTGGCCGAAAATTTTGACACTGCCACTGCTGACTGGGTCCGCGCCAAAAATCGCTCGCGCGACTTCGGTGCGCCCCGAACCCACTAAACCGGACAAACCCACAATTTCACCGACTCTGACTTCAAGACTAACGCCTCTGACGCCCGAAGGCGCATGCAGGTTCTCAACCTGTAGGGCCAATTGCGAGTCTTGCGGTTGAAAAGTTCGCGCATAAGCAAGGTCCACCCGCTTGCCCACCATCAAACTCACTAACTCGTCCTGGCTCGTTTCTGCGGGCCAGCGCGATGCGACCTTTCGACCATCGCGCAACACTGTGATGCGGTCGCCTATGGCAAACACTTCTGCCATCCGATGACTGATATAAACCATGGCCACGCCACGGGACTTGAGCTTGGCGATCATTTCGAACAGCTTGCTGGTTTCCTTGTCCGACAACGTTGCGGTCGGCTCATCCAGAACCAAAATCTGCGCGTTCTGCGACAAGGCTTTGGCGATTTCCACCATTTGCTGCTGAGCGACACCGAGGCTCACCACCTCGGCATCCGGGTCAATCGCCATGTCAAGCTCGTCAAGTATTTTCTGTGCTTCTGAACGCATCCGCGCCTTGTCCAGCAGACCCGTCCAGCGCCCTTTGAACTCCCGGCCGAGAAAAATATTTTGAGCCACGCTCAGATGCGGAACCAAGGTGAATTCTTGGAAAATAACGGCGATGCCATATGCTTTTGCATCTGAAGGCTTGGCAATTTTGACGGCGTTGCCTTGATAGAAAAATTCACCAGCATCGGCCTTGTAAGCGCCGCACAGGATTTTCATCAACGTTGATTTGCCAGCACCGTTTTCACCCAGCAGGATGTGAACTTCGCCACGATGCAACTCGAAGGACACATCGTCCAACGCCTGTACACCGACGAAACTCTTGCTGATGCCGCGAAGCTCTAAAACCGGGGTAATCTCAGGCACCGGCAGTCTCCTTGCGAAAAATTTTCCCTGGATTCATGATGTTGTCAGGATCAATGGCGGCTTTGACACATCTCATCACATCGACGGCCTGACCCAGTTCTTGCTCCAGGAAATCTATTTTTCCCGTTCCAATCCCATGTTCGCCGGTACACGTTCCTTGCAGGCGCAAGGCTCTTTCCACCATGGTGTCGTGCAGGTGACGAGCCCGACTGACTTCATCAGCATTCTCTGGGTCGACCAGTATGAGTAAGTGAAAGTTGCCATCCCCCACATGACCCACAATGGGCACGATCAACTGACTCGACACGATGTCCTTTTGTGTCTCGATGAGGCATTCCGCCAACTGGGAAATAGGCACACACACATCGGTGATCATTGCTTTAGCCCCCGGGCGCAAGCCTAAACCAGCATAAAGCGTGTTGTCTCTGGCACTCCACAAACGCGATCGGTCCTCGGGCCGGGTGGCCCACTGAAATTTTTCACCGCCATGCCCGAGTGCAATCTCCTGAGCCCGTTGCGCCTGTTCCTGCACGCCCTGTTCGGTTCCGTGAAACTCCAGAAACAAGGTGGGCGCCTCGGCATGACTCATCCCAGCGTATTGATTGACGCCTCGAATCATGACGGCATCCAGAAATTCGATTCGCGCCACCGACAGACCCATTTGCATGATTTCGATGACGCAACGCACCGCATCGGACAAGCAAGTAAAGGGACAGGTAGCGGCAGAAACGGCTTCGGGTAAAGGATAGAGGCGAAGTGTGACCTCTGTGATGAGCCCCAGCGTGCCCTCCGAGCCGACCATCAATTTAGTCAGGTCATAGCCGGCTGAAGACTTGCGCGCGCGTCGGCTGGTTCGTATCAGCGTTCCATTGGGCATCACGACTTCCAGACCAATGACATTTTCCCGCATGGTCCCATAGCGGACCGCCATGGTGCCGGATGCCCGAGTAGAGGCCATGCCACCAATCGAGGCGTCTGCACCCGGATCTATCGGGAAAAAAAGTCCGGAGTCCTTGAGCTGCGTATTCAGGGTTTTACGACTGATGCCAGGCTGAACTCTGCAGTCCATGTCATCGGCATTGATCTCTATGACCTGATTCATACGGGTCATGTCCACGCAGACACCCCCGTGCGGTGCACTGGCATTGCCCTCCAGGGAGGTTCCCGCCCCGAACGGAATCATGGGGACTTTGAAGCGCGCACACAGTTGAACCAACTGTTGCGCTTCAACTACCGACTCAGGAAAAACAACCAGATCAGGAGGATGAGGCGCATGGTAGGCCTCGCTCAAGCCATGCGCCTGCCTGACTGCCGCGGCATCAGTTAATCGCTCACCAAAAATTGCGCATGCCTGCTGAAGAAAGGATTCGTCTAATGCCATGTAATTATTATGTTGAGTATTTTTTTAATCTGGCTAGTGGTTAACCAGTGAGTAACTTGTCTTAAGCAAAAACCCTCAGACTATCTAATGGATGTGTAGATCGAAACAACGGGGATAATTTTGTTCCTGGCGCCGGCGTAAGCCAGTGAGATTGGCTAGCGTAGATCATGGGATTAGTAATACTTAAGAACTCTCTCCATTGGATGTTATTTTCAATTTGTTTTCGCCATCGATCAGCATCATTCTGACTACCGTGCCAGCGCAACACAGTTACCTCATGAAGTTGGCCGACCAAGTTATAAAAGACCCCTATCAATCGTTGTTTCGCAAAAGGGGATGCGTGAAGCCCCTCTTCTTGCCAGGCCTGCCAGTAAGCCGGCAAACTACCAGGACGAAGCTGGATGACTTCCATTTCAATACAGATCTCCCGATCCTCGGATCTCTCAACCAATGGCGCATGGCCGGGCAACCAGTCAGATTGATCGCTCCAAATCGGGTTCAGGGCTTGGATGGGGGAGTAACTTAGGAATTTGTTTTCCTGAGTTAATAAAAGTGCACGCACTTTTTTAAAGTAGGTATTCAGACCTTCAACATGGTAAAGACCATGCAGGCGCTGATGCCAATCGTCGTAACTGTCAAAACGCCACCAATGAACTATGACATCCCGATCATGAATGCGCGTAGAGAAATAACCAACCAGGCGCTCCATGATGGGGCGTACCAGCTCAAATCCCCGCTCATGCTGGAGCTCCCAGAAACGGTCCGCCGATTTGGATTCCAGAGTGTAAATGCGCTGTTCAAATAACAATCACGTTCTCCTTAAAACGACCTGAGACCTCAACCTATCATTTTTTCAACAACACAGGTGAAAATATCAGCGCTTGGGACAGTTCTTAACAAGCCTGTTAAACCGCTGAATAAACAGCACTACCAAGACAGCATGCCCCGCCATTTGTCTTTTGGAATCAAAACAACCGCCATGGCAATCAATATCAGAATCAGCGCAGCTATATCGATAATGGAGACCGCCTCCCCTAATGCAAATGCACCACCTGTGACTCCAAATACGGGGACCAACATGATTGATAAACCGCTGTTGACGGGGGATAGTTTTCGCGCAACATGAAACCATGCTAAATAACTAAGTGCAAAAGTAATCACGCCACCATAAACAATCGCAAGCCACTGCAGCATATTTGGCCAATGCCATTGCTCACGTTCAAATACGAAAGCAATAGAAATAAAAAAAATAAATGCAATGAATAATGCCCAAAAAGTTAGTGCAATTCCACTGATAGATAGAAAATTATTTTTCATCATGGCATTGCCTACACCCCAAGTAATGGCGGCCACTAACATAACGGCAACCCCCATGGGATGGTTTCCCCACTGTTGATCGCTACCCATTAGTAATAAAAATACGGCACTCATGGCGAGACCAATGCCGAAAAACGATCGCCACGTAATTTTTTCGCGGTAGAAAATAACACACGACAGCATCGTCCAAACAGGCATCGTGTAACCAATGATCGCCGCTCGTCCTGAGTTGAGCATGCTAACGCCATAGATCATAGGTAGATGCCAACCCACCATATTAAACATACTCAGCCTAAAGACAGTTAATCGTTCACTGACCGGAACCTTCAAAGTCGTTTTGGTAAAAATCGCCACCAACCCTAATGAAATAAATCCCAACAAAAATGTAAACGCTCTAAAAGTCGACGGCGGGTAACTATTCAAAACAAACTTCATGACGGGATAGTTCAATCCCCAAGAAACAGTGACAAATAAAACTTTTAACAAATCAGTTCTAGTGACTTGTTGATAATTTAATTCTTTATCAATATCGGACAAGGTTCAGGCCTTTAAATGATGATTGGACGGTGACGCAAGCAACACGGATAGAAAACAAAATAAAAGGGCGCCGCTCAAAGGCCCTCTTCAACCACCCGCCTGGCTCGGTCACGCAAGACATGCTTGAGCACTTTTCCGGACGCAGTGCACGGCAGTGAATCGACGAAGAAAAGGTGAACTGGAAACTTCTGCCGTGCCAGCCGCGCTTGCTCTAAAAAGGTCACCATGGCCTCAATGTCGAAGCTGGTACCGAGACGAAGCACCACGTAGGCGCAAGGCGCCTCACCCAGCCGGGCATGCGGCATCGCCACCACGGCAGCCTCTTGCACACTCGGGTGTTCATGCAGCAAGTCTTCGATTTCCTTCGGACTGATGTTTTCGCCGCCGCGAATAATCAGGTCTTTTTTGCGGCCAGTCACTGTGATGTAGCCATCAGCGCTGATCAAGCCCAGGTCTCCCGTATGAAAGTAGCCGTGGGCGTCGAATGATTCTTCTGTGTATTCAGGCTTCGTATAGCCCAGCATCATCTCGGGACCGCGGGTCACAATCTCCCCTTCCCTCCCCATGGCGGCGAACTCACCCGTGACCTGGTCAATGATCCGGGCGTCGTGGTTGGCGATGGCGCCGTCAGTGGTTGCGCCAAGATCTGGATCATCGCCTTGGCGCACACCCAGGGACACTGTTGGTGCCTCACTGCTGCCATAGACTCTGAAAATAAGGCATTCTGGCAGCGCTGTGCTTGCACGACGCACTACTTCGGGCGGCACAGGCGCACCGCCACTGGCAAAACACCGTAATGAAGGAAGCAGAACGCCACGCTTTTCAGCCTCTGCGCAAAGCTCAACCAAAAACGGCGTTGCGGCAATCGTGAAACTACACCCATGGCGCTCAATCAAGTCGATGGCGTCACTGGCTTGCCACCGCTCCATCAGCACCACTTTCATGCCCACAGACACGGGCATTTCCAACGCATAAAGATAACCCGTGATATGCGTCACGGGCGATGGCATGAGAACCACATCGGAAGCGCCAAGGCCCCAAAATGCAGAAGCAGCCTCCACTTCCGCCGCGATGGTATTGTGGCTGTGCAGAACCCCCTTGGGTTCGCCCGTTGTCCCTGACGTGTAGAGCAGCAGCTTGATAGCGTTGGGGTCTACGGGCGGAAAGCTCGCCGCAAGCGTTGTTCGGTCCTCAGCCTGCTGCGAAGCCAACAGCTCGCCATAAGCCTCATAACCCGCACGACCCGAGTTCGCATCTTCTCGAAGAACCACCACGGTTTGTAGTTCGGGCAAGTCAGGCCGCAAACGCTCAACCATGGCCAAATAATCGATACTCCGGAAATGCCCTGGGATGAAAAAGACCCGCGTACGCGAATGTTTGAGGATGTAGCCGACTTCAGCATCGCGGTAGATCGGGACGATCGGGTTGCAGACAAAGCCACCCAGACTAGCCGCAAGATTAATCACCAAAGTCTCGTGCCAATTGGGCAGCTGAAAACTAATCACGTCTCCCCGCTTAACACCGTTCGAGCGCAAGGCGGCCGCCAGCTGAAGACCTCTGTTATGTAGATCGGCAAAGGTCAGCATCGCGACATCATCAATCACAACAGGCGTCGCTGGCGCTTTGTTGGCCCAATGCGCAGCGCTACCGGCGAGCGTCTGTCCTTTCCACTGACCAGACGCAGTGAAATGAGCCACCATAGCGTCGTCTAGGCGAGTTGTCCAACCGCTGATGTCAGTGCGCATGCTGGTTCTCCTTGATGAGCGACATTTCAGGGGAAAAGCAGGGATCCTTCGCCATGTTTTAGCCTTTGCTGCCGGACCACTTGTAGATGTTGTTCAACTGCACCGCCGAAGAGCCGCCGATGATGGGCAGTAGCAATGCATCACGCACGTAGCGCTCAATGTCGAAACCCTTGACGTAACCGTAGGCGCCAAAAATAGTCTGACACTCGAGCGCAACTGACTTGGTCATCTCAGTAACAAAGAGCTTGGCCATGGATGTCTCGACACCAGCACGTTGATGCGTGTCGGCCATCCACGCCGCATGATAGAGAACCAGTCGAGCGGCGTGTAGCTGTGTCTTCATGTGGGCCAGTTTGTGCTGGATCGACTGGTAGTGACCGATGGCTTTACCGAACTGCTCACGTTCTTGCACATAGGCCCAAGCGTCATCCAGCGCGGCACGCGCAATGCCAATACCCATGGCGGCGACTTCCAGTTTCTCGACGTCAAGGCCTGATCCAACGATCATCTGCCAGCCGGTATTCCAACCCGCTTCACCGCCAATAACGTTGTCAAACGGGACGTCAACATTCTCGAACGTAACATCAGTGGTCGCCGCGCCCTTCATTCCCAAACTTTCGATAGGCGTGATAACGACGCCCGGGGCCGTTGGTGGAATCAAAACCAGTGAAAGATTTTTGTAACGTGAGTCCACCGGCCCGCTGCGCACCAGCGTGAAGATGTAGTCAGATATGGCGGCGCCCGAGCAAAAGCGTTTGGCGCCGTTGATACGCACCCTGTCACCTGCCCGCTCGCCCAAAGTGCGCACGCTGGCCAGGTCGGCGCCAGCATCTGGCTCAGTCCATCCGTAGGCAAATATGAGGTCACCATCGGCCACTTTGGGGAGCCAACGTTGCTTTTGTGAAAGGGTTGCACATTCAACCAGATTCATACCCGCGTAGCAGGCGCTCATGATGTAGGGCACAGACACGGCCAGACTTCGGCGAGAGAGCTCTTCAATCACCACCATCGTGCCGAGGATGTCGCGCCCTGCACCACCAAACTCTTGGGGCACCGTCAACCCCATGACACCCAACTTTGCGAGTTTGTCAAAGACATCGCGAGGGAAATGGTTGGTCTTGTCCCACTGCGCAGCTAGTGACCGAGGCATTTCTTTCTCGACAAAGCGCTCCAGCGTGTCACGCAGTTGACGGATGTGCTCGGGTTCAGTGAAGTCCATCTTTGTCAGCCCGGTCTAGCGGCCCGTGAACGTTGGGGCACGTTTCTCGCGGAAGGCGTTGACGGCCTCTTGGTGGTCAGCGCTGACATTGGACATCGCCTCGTAAGCCAGTGAGGCGTCCATGATGGAATGCGCCAACTGCTTCAAACCAATGTTCGCAGACATCTTGCTCCAGCGGATGGCCTTGGTTGCACCTGCAGCCAGCCGGTCGGCAAACTCAGCCACTCGGGCATCAAGATCTGCAGCCGCTACAGCGTGATTGATCAGTCCGATCTTTGCGGCCTCTTCAGCCGTCATCAGGTCGCCGGTCATCAAAAATTCTTTGGCTCGCGCATACCCAATGAGCTGCGGCCAGATGACGGCACCGCCATCTCCGGCGACAAATCCCACGCAAACATGCGGGTCACCAATCTTGGCCTTGTCGCTCGCAAAAATGACGTCGCAAAACAGCGCGATAGTGGCGCCCAACCCAGTCGCATGGCCGTTAAGTTTGGCGATGACGGGCTTCTCGCAGTCGAGCAAGGAAAAAACTATCTGCTTGCCTTCACGGGCCGTTTTTTCAAAGGAGGCAGGGTCATCGATCATCCTCTGCATCCAATCGATGTCACCTCCAGCCGAAAATGCGCGGCCTGCACCAGTTAGCACGACGATGTCGCAGTCGGGGTCGTTGGAGGCGTCGACAAACACCCGCGCGAGCTCAGCATGCATGACCTCGTCCACAGCATTGAGCTTGTCGGGACGGTTCATGGTTATCTCGAGAACTCGGCCTCGACGCGTGAATAGCAGGGTTTTGTAGTCGGCGAAATTCATAGTCTCCTCGATACTGTGTGGATTGTTGAGTTGTGGAAATAAATTGAGTGACTCAGCTCACCCCAACGTCGTCAGGCGCTGTGGCTGCTGAACACAGTTTTTAAAATGGTGCAAAAATTTCAAAGCGGCGACCCCATCCAAAATGCGGTGGTCGCAGGCCAACACAACACCCACCTCACGGCGTAGCGCAGGCAGGCCATTAGCGTCAGGCCGGAACACCTCACGCACGCTCCCAATGCCAAGAATCATGGCCTGCCCTGGGTTGATGATGGGTGTGATGTAAGTCACGTCAAACATACCGGCGTTGGAAATCGTCAAGGAGCCTCCACCCATCTCCAAGGCATTGAGCCGCCCCCTTCGGACGCGCTCAAGCATCGGACGTGTCTTCGCCGCGATTTGGCTGACCGTCATGCGCCCGGCCCCTCTCACCACAGGCGCAAACAGCCCTTGCGGAGAATGCACCGCCATGCCGACGTCGGTGGTACCCAACCGAACGATGCGGTCATCCGACCAAACACGGTCGACCTGCGGGCAATCAAGCAATGCCCGGCCTGCCGCGGCAACGAAAAGATCATTCAGACTGACACGTACATCGGCAGCGGAATGAAGCTGCGTCCGAAGCGCCAGCAAGTCCGACACCTCAACCTCCAAGGCCAGGTAGAAGTGCGGAATCGTCTGTTTGGCACTGACCAATCGCTTGGCCAGAATTAACTGCGACGAAGAGGGCTGAGTTGCCGCCGGCCCTAAGGGCACATCGGCCGCCTTGATCCGTCCACCCGGACCTGTGCCGCGGACGTGATGCAGGTCAGTGCTGGACTCTCGTGCCAAGCGGCGAGCCAAGGGCGTCGCGACAATGCGTGTTGAGTCGGTGGACCGGCGTAGCGCTGGGGACACTGCAACGTTAACGCCTGAAACCGCAGGCGTAGACGCCATTTTTTGTGCGCTGACTTGCGCGACGAGATCTGAGCTGACGTCACCCTGCCCGTCCTCCCAGTAACCCACCACCTCGCCGACCGCAACAGTGTTTCCCGCGTCATGAACAATTTCCAGTAAGACGCCCGCTTGCTCGCTTTCTATGTCGACGGCGGACTTATCTGTCTCTACGACAAAAATCGTTTGCCCTTTATTGAATGTTTGACCCGGCTTGAATTTCCATTCAATGACCGCCCCCTCCGTCATGGTCAACCCAAGCTTTGGCATGAGGAAAGGCTTACGCATCTTGTGGTCTACAACATTAAGCGATGAACGGCCGCCCGCACTTTCGCCTCATCGACTGCATATTGCTTTTCAAGGCTGCGAGCAAAAGGCACGGGCATGAAGGGCGCG
Organism: Comamonadaceae bacterium; assembly: GCA_947447355.1. Taxonomy (GTDB): domain Bacteria; phylum Pseudomonadota; class Gammaproteobacteria; order Burkholderiales; family Burkholderiaceae_C; genus Polaromonas. The sequence goes on along the minus strand of CANFJF010000053.1, from coordinate 1,751 downwards.
CCCACACGCATGACCGGTGCATCGAGTTCGTCGAAAGCTTCCTCGGCAATGCACGCTGCAATTTCGGCACCCACCCCAAAAGCCTGAACCGCCTCATGAACGATCGCCACGCGGTGGGTCTTGCTCACGGAAGCGAGTACGGTGGCTTTATCCCAAGGCTGCAATGAACGCAGGTCAATGACCTCAACGTCGATGCCGTCGTGTTCGGCCAAGTGCTTGGCCGCAGCCAAGCAGACGGCGACTGTGGCGCCGTAGGTCACTAAAGTCAGGGCACGCCCATGACGAACCACCGACGCTTGGCCGATCGGCACCTTGACCGATGTGTCCACTTCACCGCGTACGCCATACAAGCCCTTATGCTCGACAAAAATCACGGGGTCTTGATCGTCGATGGCGCTGCGCAGAAGGCTGTAGGCATCTTGCGGGCTAGAAGGACAAACGACCTTCAAACCCGGTACATGTGCAAACCAAGCCTCCAAACATTGCGAATGCTGCGGACCCGCCGACAAGCCACCCCCATGAGGCGTGCGAACCACCATCGGAACAGACGTTTTCCCGCCGAACATGAACCTCGCCTTCGCGGCCTGGTTCACCAGCGCATCCATCGCCAAGGTGATGAAGTCCATGAACATGATTTCGACCACTGGGCGTAATCCCGACATGGCAGCGCCTACGGCGGCGGAAACAATAGTCGCCTCAGAGATGGGGGTGTCAACAACGCGTGCCGCCCCATAAGCCTCAAGCAAGCCGCGGGTTACTTTGAAGCTGCCGCCAGCTTCAGCCACATCTTCCCCGAGAACAATGACCCGATCATCTGCCCGCAAAGCATCCATCAGGCTGAGGTTGACTGCATGTGCGTAGGCCATGACGGTCATAACGTTCCCCTCGCCGCCAGCGTATGCACATCATGAAACGCTTCTGCAAAATCAGGCTCAGTATCATTCCTAGCCTCCAGCAAGGCAGCGGCCACACGTTCCTCCATGTGAATTTTCATTCGGTGTAATTCATCATCAGGACAGCCCATGTCCTTCAGGCGACGTTCACTGCGAATAAGAGGGTCTGCAGCCTCAAGCGAAGACTGATCAGCCTTCAGTCGGTACTTCTGCGCGTCGCCTTCAAAGTGCCCCCGGCCTCGGTGAGTCATGCACTCAAGAATGCGGGGGCCATACCCGGCTCTAAGTTGTGTCAGTGCGCTGGTACAGGCATGCCAAACGGCTTCCACGTCATTGCCATCTACACGCTCATGCGGGATAGAAAATGCAGCCGACAAGCCGGCAAGCGATCCTGCAAATTGGCGGTCTGTTGGTGAAAACTCAGACCACCCGTTGTTCTCGCAAACCAGGAGCAGCGGAAGATTCAACAGTTTGGCAAAATTCATGCTCTCGTGCAGCACGCCTTCGGCCATCGCACCATCACCAAACAGCGCCACGGAGACGCCACCAGTGGCGCGTGTCCGAAGGGCCAGCGAGCTTCCCAGCGCAATGGGGATACCCGCCCCGACGATGCCATTCGCACCAATGATGCCGAGGCTCATGTCTGACACATGCATAGAGCCTCCCCGGCCCCGACAGACGCCACCATCGCGTCCGAAAATTTCCTTGAAGAAGCCAGCCAATTCGAGGCCCATGGCCAGCACGTGACCATGACCCCGATGCGTCGTGGCAAGCGTATCGCCCGACGCGAGCGCACGACCCACACCTGCCGCAACGGCCTCCTGACCTATGCTCAGATGGATAAAGCCGGGCACTTCA
>CANFJF010000052.1 GCA_947447355.1 Comamonadaceae bacterium | reverse complement strand
GGGCGCGTCAGGCGTTTGCGTCTGAATGGTTCGGGTTTCGAAAATAACTGGTTGAACAACAGCGTGTCGAACGAAACGCAGGACTCCTTGATCAACGTGGCCTACTTTTTTGACCAACTGCCGCTGCCATTAACTTATTAATCACACCATGACTGCACCTGTATTGAGTCGACATTGGGCATGCGCTTGGCTGGTGCTGAGTGCCTTTGCGCCCAGCTTGTCCATGAGCGTGGCGCTGGCGCAGCCGCAGTCGAAGTTGCAAGTCACGGCTTATGCCAAAGAGTATCTTCAGCTTGAGTTTGAGCAAGCCATGAAACTGGCGAATCGTGGTGTGGTTGAGGCGCAATTTCAAGTTGGCAGGTCTTACCAGATGGGTGTGGGCGTGGAGCAGGACTTCAAGCGCTCGCAGCGTTGGTTGCGTCGCGCAGCCATCGGCGGTTCTATGGACGCGGTGGTGGCGGAAGGTCAATCGTTTGAGTTCGGCTGGGGTGTGCCGGTGAACATCAACCGGGCTTTTGAGCACTACAACAGGGCAGCAGAGCAACGCTCTATCCGTGGCATGGATGCCTTGGGGCATCTTTACCTGAAAGGCGGCGGAGCCATCAAGCCTGACGCACGTGAGGCCTTCAAGTGGTTCAGCTTAGCGGCTGCGCACGGTCATTACCGTTCGGACGATGACAAACAAAAGGTGACTCAGCAATTGACGCCGGTGGCGTTGGAATATGCCGGCTACCGGGCCAACCGTTGGGAGCGCTACCAGCAGGGGCGTGAGGCCGTTGTGGTTGCCAAGCGCGAAGACTTTGTCCAAAACAGCTACAGCTCACCCTATCGCTACAAGTTGGTGGATGTTTACAAACTGGTCGACGTTTACCAGTTGGCGAGCCGTGCCAGGCAAAAACCTTGACGCTTGTTTATCGCATTGACTGAGAGCCGGCCAGAGCCTTCGCCAAGGCTGCGCTGTCGTCTTCGACGGCGTCGACCCGACGGGCGCCGTCAAAGCGTCGGTTCCAATACGCAGCCGCTAGACTTTCAACGCGCACCTCAGCGCCAGGCTTGGGTGAGTGGATGAATTTGCCGTCGCCGATGTAAATGCCGACATGGCTGAAGGCGCGGCGCATGGTGTTGAAAAAGACCAGATCACCCGGAGCCAAGTCTTTCTTCTCGATGTTTTGCGTGGCAGCCGCTTGTTGCTCGGCACGACGCGGCAAGACCAAGCCAACCGTCTGTTCGAAAATCGCTTTGACGAAGCCGCTGCAGTCAAAGCCGGTTTCTACCGTGTTGCCGCCGCGTTGGTAAGGAACCCCCAAAAAGCCAATGGCGTGGACCACCAACTCGGAAGCTTTCAAGTTGACCTGCTGCCGGGCTTGCTCAATTTTGGAGAGCAGTCCTTTGTTGACCAGCCAACTGTCTAGCTCGTCTGTGGCTGGTGCCGCTTGAACGCCTGTCGTGAGCAAAATGCCCAGCATCAAAGTGAGGCAGGGAGCAAAAGAGGATTTGGCCAGACGAAAACGCATCACAGGAGCTTACTGAAGTGACGGCTCAGCGTCAAGCGAAAGGTGCTCTTCATGGCGAGCGCAGCGTGGCCATCCAGTGCGCCGTCATGGCGAGCGCAGCGCGGCCATCGATCGTGGCGGTGCGCGGCCATGGACTGCCGCGCTTCGCTCGCAGTGACAAAAAATGCGTCATGGCGAGCGCAGCGTGGCCATCCATCTTGGAGGTGCGCGGAGATGGACTGCCGCGCTCCGCTCGCAGGGACGAAAGGGTGTCATGGCGAGCGCAGCCCGGCCATCCATCTTGGCGGTGCGCGGAGATGGACTGCCGCGCTTCGCTCGCAGAGACGAAAGGGCGTCATGGCGAGCGCAGCGCGGCCATCTATCGTGGAGGTGCGCGGTGATGGACTGCCGCGCTTCGCTCGCAGTGACAAAAAATGCGTCATGGCGAGCGCAGCGCGGCCATCCATCGTGGCGGTGCGCGGCCATCCATCGTGGCGGTGCGCGGAGATGGACTGCCGCGCTTCGCTCGCAGAGACGACGGGGTGTCATGGCGAGCGCAGAGACGAAAGTGGTGTCATGGCGAGCGCAGCGCGGCCATCCATCTTGGAGGTGCGCGGTGATGGACTGCCGCGCTCCGCTCGCAGGGACGGAAAGTTTCGCTCGCAGGGACGGAAAGTTTTGCTCGCAGGGACGAGACGGACTGTCTTGTGACGGTATTGCAGCCCGGTGACATTCAAACTGCTGCGGCTCTATAAAATAACCATCGCCCATCCACTCTCGTTAGCCTGTGTGCCAGATCGCTTTAAAGTCTTTTTTCAATACCTTCTGCCCAAGCAAGCCATCACGGCTTTCGCTGGCTTTGTGGCTTCGCGTCAGCGCGGCTGGGTTACCACGGCGCTGATTCGTTGGTTTGTCGGCAAGTACGCGGTCAACATGAGCGAAGCGGCCAATTCAGACATCACCAGTTATCTCTCGTTCAACGACTTTTTCACCCGTGCTTTAAAGCCAGGTGCTAGACCGCTGGCCAGCGCCGCATGGATTTGTCCGGTCGATGGCGCTATCAGCCAGTTTGGCCCGATCGAGGATGATCAGATTTTTCAGGCCAAGGGGCATCAGTATTCGACCACCGCGCTGGTCGGCGGTGACGCGCCATTGGCCGAGCAGTTTCGGCATGGCAGCTTTGCCACGATCTACCTGAGCCCGCGTGACTACCACCGCATTCACATGCCGTGCGATGGCCGTTTACTCCGCATGATCTATGTGCCGGGCGATCTGTTTTCTGTGAATCCGGTCACTGCGCGCGGCGTGCCAGGTTTGTTTGCCCGCAACGAACGTTTGGTTTGTGTCTTTGAGACGCCGCAGGGGGCGATGGTCTTGACCTTGGTGGGCGCGACGATCGTCGGCAGCATGGCGACGGTCTGGCATGGTGTGGTGAACCGCTCGCGTCAGAGCACCGTGCGTGAATGGCATTACGCAGACAACACACCGCCGGTGGTGCTGAAACAAGGCGACGAGATGGGCCGGTTTTTGCTCGGCTCGACGGTGGTGTTGCTGTTCCCGGCCGGGCCTTTGCAGTTCAATCCTGACTGGCAAGCGAGCGGGCCGGTGCAACTGGGGCAAGCCATGGCCAGTGAACAAGGCCGCACATGACAGCGATGGCACTCATCATCAATTGGTTCGCCGGTTGGTGGCGCGTGCTGCATTTCGGCGCTCAAATCCTGGTGCTGGCTTTTTCTCCGGGTAGCTACTCGCACAGCAACCGCGTGCTGCTGGCGCGTCACATGGTGCTGGGTACCGCGCCGATTTTGGTTTGGTTCACGCTGCTGTGTGCCCTCATCACGCTGGTGATCACGCGCATTGTGGTGGTCACAGCGCAGAGCTACGGGCTCTCGCAATACGCCTTGCAGGTGATTATTCAAGTCCTTGTTTTGGAGCTGATTCCGTTGAGCGCAGCGCTGTTCGTCGCCATGCGCTCGACCATGGCCAGCAGCGCTGAGCTGTCCGACATGCGCCGGCACGGCAAGTTGGATGCCATCGCCGCACAAGGTCGCGACCCGCTGCGCCAAGAAGTCATGCCGCGCGTGGTGGCCGGGGTTTTTGCCAGCGTCACGCTGGCGGCGCTGAGCTGTGTGGTCGCGCTGGTGTTGGCGTATGTGGCCGTGTATGGTTTTAACGTGTCGGCAGTGCCGGCTTACACGCGGCTGTTTGGCCAGGTGTTCAACCCTGCGGTGACGCTGATTTTTGTCATGAAGACGCTTTTTTTCAGCTTGGCCGTGGCGCTCATGCCGATGGCGTCAGCCATGTTGGACGAAGCGCAGGCAGGGGTTCTTCACGGCGCTGAGTTGCGTGCGCTGGCGCGCATGTTTGTGGTTATCTTGCTGATTGAAGTGATCTCGCTGGTTGGCAATTACTATTGAATTTTTGTTGATGTCTATAGGATCTGAATGTCATCTTTGAGCGATCCTGAACCCGTTCCACCGGCCCGCCGCCTTGAGCTCAAGGCCATGCTGCTGTTGGCTTTCATGCTGGCACTGGTGCTGAGTTCTGCCGTCTACGTTTTGTATGCGCGTGGTGCTTTTGAAACCACGCAACAACTCGTGCTGGTCAGTGATGACTCTGAAGGCGTGGTGGTCGGCATGGACATGACCTTTGCGGGTTTTGCGATTGGCCGCGTGGCCCGCATCGAACTGGCGCCTGACGGCAAGGCGCGCATCTTGGTCGATGTGCCGCTGAAGCAAGCTCACTGGCTGCGTCAGTCGAGCGTCTTCACGCTGGTGCGGGGACTGGTGGGCAACACCAATATTCGCGCCTACAGCGGTATTTTGACCGACCCGTTGTTGCCCGACGGTGCCGTGCGGGAAGTCTTGCGGGGCGATGCCTCAGCGGATATTCCACGCCTGATGTCGGCTGCGCGGGAACTTGTTGAGACGGTCCAAAAACTGGCCAGCACCGAAGGTGCTTTGGGTGGCAGTCTCGTCAATGTGCAGCAACTGACCGACAAACTCAAAGGCCCAAGTGGTGCACTGGGTGTGTTGCTGGGCAATGACGCAGAAGCTAAAAAATTACTGCTCACCCTAGAGCGCACCAACACCTTGCTGGCGCGTCTGGACGGGCTGACTTTGCACGCTGATACGCAGGTGTTTGGCCCCGGCGGCGTGATGCCGGAAACCCGCGCCACCATCGTTCAGCTCAACGGCCTGCTGGGCGAAGCCCGTGGCAGCCTGAAGCGGGTTGATGCGGTGCTGGTCGAAGCGCAGGCGGTGGGTGCCAATGCGCGTGTCGCCACCGCAGACCTTGGCACATTGCGCGCTGAGGTCGAGAGCAGCTTGATCAAGGTCGACAGTCTGGTCAACGAGGTCAACCGAAAATGGCCGTTTGCCCGTGAGACTGAGGTGAAGCTGCCATGACTGTTTTTCGTTCTCGACTTTTTACGCTTGCGTCCGCTGTCAGTTTGTTGCTGTCGGCGTTTTTATTGCAGGGCTGCAGCAGTCAGCCAGCGGTGCCGGACTGGCAACTCAGCGCCAAGAGCGCCAGCGACCGTTTCGTCAACGCTTACCTGACGGGCAACACGCGCGTCGAGGCGCTGGAGTTTGACAAGGCCAGGCAGGCGCTGTCCAGCACCGGCAGGCCAGACGCTTTGGCCCGGCTTGAACTGCTGCGCTGCGCCACCCGCGTCGCCAGTTTGGTGCTGGAACCGTGTGCCGGTTTTGAACTGCTGCGCAAAGATGCGTCAGTGGCTGACCAAGCCTATGCCGACTACTTGGATGGACGCGGCACGGCTCAGAACGCAGCGCTGCTGCCAGCTGCTCAGCAACGCCTGGCATTGGCTGCTGCTCCCACGGCGCAAGCCAGCGTGATGCAGGCCATGGACGAGCCGCTGTCACGGTTGGTGGGCGCTGGTGTGTTGCTGCGCACGGGTCAGGCCAGTCCGGCTGCCTTGACGCAAGCGGTAGAGACAGCGTCGGCCCAAGGATGGCGTCGGCCTTTGCTGGCTTGGCTGGGCGTGCTGGCCTTGCGTGCAGAACAAGCCGGCGACATGGCCGAGGCTAAACGCCTGCGTCGTCGCATGGACGTGGCCGCCCCATGAGCTACAGCGTTCGTTTGTTTGCCTATGAAGATGTCAGCGAGCTTGACAAGCGAGCGGCCGAAAAGCGGTTTTGCACGGCCTTGAATGAAGCCTTGGGTGATGCGTCGCTGGTGCTGCCGGTGTATTCCATGTACCGCAAGCTGGTGGCGGTGTATGGCGAGTCGCCGTCAGCGGATGTCTTAAGCACCGAAGAGCTGGAAATTTTCAACCAGTGGCAGGCCGCTGAATCGGCCGCGTTGACAGCGGCCTTAGGTCCGCATCGCTACATGGGCGAAGCGGAATTTGACATCAGGGCGTGAGGTCGTCGTCACCTTCGTCAAAGCCATCGCTTTGATGCGCGGGCATCTCACCCGTCGGGCGAACCCGGCGGTGGCCGTTTTTGGCCACGACCTCGACAAAAAACTGTTCGGCGCTTTCGGCCACAGCGGCGTCAATGCGTGTGATGATTTCTGCCAAATGCACGACTTCAGCGGATTCTTCAGTGCTGCCGAACTTGCAGTCGAAGTCCCAAAAATCCACGCCTGCTGGCAATGGCACGCGACGTTGGCGTTTGACGTACTTGCGGATCTCGTGTTTGTGGGCGTCCAGCACGCGGTCCGGGTTTTTTCCTTCGACCTGAAGTTTGAACGTTTTTCTCACGGGCGCCTTTGATTTTGTTTGCTTGCGGACTAGCGCAGAGGGATGCAGTGCGGCGCCGTGCGCCTGCCTGTCGGAAGGCCATGATTATGCGGCCTCAAGCGTCAGTCCGGTCGACTGGCGCTTAAAATCGCTCCTTTCGCTTTCAGAACGCCCCCTGCATGTCTTTTTCCACACTCGGCTTGTCGCCGACCCTCCTTCGCGCTCTGGCTGGCCTGAACTACACCCAGCCGACGCCGGTGCAGGCGGCCGCTATTCCGTTTGTTTTGGCCGGCCGCGATGTGTTGGCGTCGGCCGAAACCGGTTCCGGCAAGACGGCGGCTTTTTGCCTCCCAATTCTTCAAATGTTGGCGGCTGTTTCAAGCGGCCGTCCACGGCGGGTGAGGGCGCTGATTCTGGTGCCAACCCGTGAACTGGCGGTGCAGATTGGCGAGGTGGCACGTCAACTCGCGTTGCAAGTCGCGCCTGAGCTCAAAGTCACCGTGGTCTTTGGCGGGGTCTCGATCAATCCTCAGATGATGGGTTTGCGCAGCGGCACCGACTGGGTGGTGGCGACGCCCGGCCGCCTGCTGGATCTGATTGACCACAACGCGCTTGATTTGTCGGCGGTGCAGACGTTGGTGCTGGACGAAGCCGATCGGCTGCTTGACCTCGGATTTGACGAAGAATTGAAGCGGATTTTGGCTTTGCTGCCTGCCCGTCGGCAAAACCTGTTTTTCTCGGCCACCTTGCCGGCACCGGTGCAGGCTTTGGCTGCCGGTTTACTGCAGTCGCCGGCACGCGTTGAAGTGCTGCCCGAGGTGCTTGAAATCAGCGCCATTGCGCAGCTGGCGATTGAAGTCGACAGCAGCCGTCGCACCCAGTTGCTGCGACATCTGATCACGCAAAGAAAGTGGAGCCGTGTGCTGGTCTTTGTGGCGACCAAGCACGCTGCCGAGATGGTGGCCGACAAGCTCCGCAAAGCCGGCCTGCAAGCCGAGCCCTTTCATGGCGAACTGAGTCAAGGCAAGCGCACGCAGGTGCTGCTCGACTTTAAAAACTCAGACGTCAAAGTGGTGATCGCAACCGATGTGGCGGCGCGTGGTTTGGACGTCGCGCTGTTGCCAGTGGTGGTCAATTACGACTTGCCGCGCTCAGCGGTGGACTACGTTCACCGCATTGGACGGACCGGGCGCGCGGGTGAGTCTGGTTTGGCGGTGAGCTTTGTCAGCCCAGCGACCGAAGCGCATTTTCGATTGATCGAAAAGCGTCAGGGATTGAGCGTGCCGCGTGAGCAAGTGGTCGGTTTTGAGCCGACTGACGTGGCGCCCGTATTGGCTGCCACTGAAAGCCGAAGTGCCGCGGGCGAGTCAACCGGCGGCATCAAAGGCAAGCGGCCCAGCAAGAAAGACAAGTTGCGCGCGGCGACCCAGCAGTTGACAGGTGACGACGCCTAAAAATCCGAACAATTCAGCGGTGTTGAGCCAGCTGCGACTGCGTCCAGCGCACGATGTCAGCCGCGCCCATGGCGCCTGGTTGACGGGCGATTTCTTGGCCATTTAAAAACAGCGCCAAGGTTGGAATGCTGCGGATGTTGTAGCGGGCCCCCAGGTTTTGGGCTTCTTCGGTGTTGACCTTGGCGACCCGCACCTGCGGCTCCAATTGCTGCGCGGCTTGCTCATAGGCCGGTGCCATTTGCCGGCAAGGTCCGCACCACGGCGCCCAGAAATCGACCAGCAGCGGAATTTGATTGCGCTGCAAGTGCTTGTCAAAAGCCGCTTCTGACATGGCCACAGACTGGCCGCTGAACAGCGGTTTGTGGCATTGTCCGCAGTCGGTCGCCTTGTCCAAGTCGGCCTTGGCGACGCGGTTGGTGGTCTGGCAGTGCGGGCAAACAATGTGCACAGTCACGGGGGATGAGGGGAATGTCGATGTTGTCATGGGACCTTTCGTACGCTTTTCTTCAACATATTTGGGGATGTCTGCCCACGCTTCAACCCTGTGAGTTTGTCGGCGTCCCGGCCCCGAGAAATTCAGCAGTCCCTAAGCCCTTTAGAATCGAGCGCCCTGAGGCTTTGCCTGCTTTTTAAATTGATTTGCACCCCTTGAACTCCTTGAACCCATCAGATACCGCCTCCTCGCCTGAAGAATCCAGCCTTGTCCAGCAACCGCGCTTGTGGCAAGGCGATGGCTGGACGGCGCGGGTGCTGAAAAATGAAGACGATGACGGCTGGGCGGTGGCGATGATCAAGGACGGCGAACCCGAGCCGGCCTTGATCGGGCCTTGGACCATGGGTCGGGACAAGAAAAACCCGAAGCCACTCGATGTCAACGCTTTCAACACCTTGGTGAAGACCGCGTCTGAATTTGTGCGCCGGCATGAGCAGCAATTGCACGCATCCTTGCACCAGAGCATCACCGTCACCGCAGGGTCTGCGCGCATCACGGTGTCGCTGGACATCGTCCCTGACGAAGACAACCCCTACGGCACCCTGAGTGCGCATGATGAGGCTGGCGAGTTATTGGCCGAGGTGCGCGTGGCCGCGTCGTTCAAGCTCAACCGCAGCAGCGCTATCGCTTGGGCTGACAAGCAATTTAAAAAGCCGGACTGACCGGGATGGCAACCGTGAGGGGCGCCGCCCAGGCCTGCGGCATTGACTTTGGCACGTCCAACTCCACGGTCGGCTGGCATCGCCCGGGCCAGGCCGCGTTGTTGGCGCTGGAGGGTGACAAGCTGACCTTGCCGTCGGTGGTTTTTTTCCATGCCGAAGACAGCGTGACGAGTTACGGCCGGGCGGCTTTGGCCGACTACCTGATTGGCGATGAAGGCCGCTTGATGCGCTCACTGAAAAGCCTGCTTGGTACCTCCTTGATGGACGACTTCACCGAAGTCGCAGGCCGGGTGTTGCCGTTTCGGGAACTGCTGGCGCTCTTCATGGGTGAGCTCAAAAGTCGGGCGGAAGCGTCTGCCGGACAAAGCTTCAGCAGCGCGGTGCTTGGGCGCCCGGTTTATTTTGTCGACGACGACGCGCAAGCCGACAAGGTGGCGGAAAACACGCTCGCTGAGATCGCCCGTGCCACGGGTTTGCATCACATTGAGTTTCAGTACGAGCCGATTGCCGCGGCGTTTGATTACGAGTCTCAGATCAGCCGCGAAGAGTTGGTGCTGGTGGTCGACATTGGCGGTGGCACGTCAGACTTTGCCCTGGTTCGCCTGAGCCCTGAACGGGCTGACAAGCTGGATCGTAAAGATGATATTTTGGCCAGTGGCGGTGTGCACATTGGTGGCACCGACTTTGACAAACAGCTCAGCTTGGCCGGCGTGATGCCCTTGCTGGGGTTGGGCAGCCAACTCAAAAGCGGCTTGCAAGTACCCTCTTCGCCTTACTTCAACCTGGCCACCTGGCACACCATCAATCAAGCTTACACACGCAAGGCTTGGGCGCAGATTGTCGAGGTGACGCGGGAAGGGCGCGAGCCGGAAAAACTGCAAGCCTTGAAAAATTTGGTGCAGCAAAAAGACGGCCATTGGTTGGCGATGCAGGTCGAGGCGGCGAAGATCAGCTTGTCTACAGAGCCTGAAGTGGCGATGGATTTGAGCCGGATTGGCGTGGCACAAGACGTGGTTTTACAGCGGGCTGTTTTTGACCACGCCATCGCTGTCTTGGTGGGTCGCATCGGCGAGACGGTCAATACATTATTGAGCGATGCTGGCGTCGCTGCCGATCAAGTCGACACAGTCTTCTTCACTGGCGGTTCTAGTGGCGTGCCGCTGTTGCGCCAAAGTGTTGGGGAACTGTTGCCCAAGGCGCAGTGCATTGAAGGCGATTTGTTTGGCAGTATCGGGGCAGGCTTGGCGATTGATGCTGCCCGGAAGTTTGGCTGAGTTGCTCAAGGGAAGAGGGTGGTGTTTCTGCCGCAGGTGCTTCGTTGCAATGTCGCCCATGCTTTTTCTGGCAACATCTTCAAAACGCGGATGGATATGCCATCAGGCCCAAAATTAACGGAACTGAGCGGTTTGCCTTCGGCACCACTGTTGAGGAAGAAATTGATGCTCTTCCAAATGTCCTGATCGGTGCTGCATGAAATTTCAAGTTCTGCAATCACGGACTGAAAGCTGATGTTTTGTTCTTTTTGCGGCTGTGAAAAGGTAATGCGCGTCATCAATTCGCGCTTGTCGCCGTGACTGCGCAGAGATTCAAGATCAACTTCAACGGTGGCGCCGCTGACCTTCCCCATGGCTTCGAGTGCAAACCAAGTGGCGGCCTGTGTTGCGGGGGGTATCAAGAGAAAAGCAAATGCGAAAAACCAACATTTACATTTCAAAAAAATAATCATTAAATATACTAATACGTTATTTGTAATGTAATTTTACCTTTAAAGGATGAGCTTGAGTTATAAAAAAGAATCAAATTATTTAATTTGTTAAGGCCGGAACACTTCTAGCAAGCGGTCCAGTCCGCCTTCGCTGATCGCTACCATGGCCTGTTCACGGACTTGCGGCTTAGCGTGATAGGCCACGGACAGCCCGGCCACGCTCATCATCGGCAGGTCGTTGGCGCCGTCGCCCATGGCAATGGCTTGAAGGGGACTGATACCCAGTTGCGCACAGGTTTGCAGGAGCATTTTCTTTTTCTCCTCGCCATCGCAAATATCGCCCCAGGGCTGATCCACCATGTGGCCGGTCAGCAGACCATCTTTGATTTCCAGCATGTTTGAGCGGGTGAAATCAATCGCCAGTTCGTCGCGCACACGGTCGGTGAAAAACGTGAAGCCGCCACTCACCAGCAGCACTTTCATGCCAACTTTTTTACAGGCAGCCACCAACTCAGCCGCACCGGGGTTCAGGCGAAGACGGTCGCGGTAAACACCTTCCATGCTGTCGGCATGCACGCCTTTGAGCAGGGCAACACGTTGGCGCAGGCTTTCCTTGAAGTCACTGATTTCACCGCGCATCGTCGCTTCGGTGATGGCCGCGACTTCAGCCTTGCGGCCCACCGCATCGGCAATTTCGTCGACGCATTCGATGTTGATCAGCGTCGAGTCCATGTCGAAGGCGATCAGTTTGAAGTCGCTGAGTGGCCGCTTTGAGACGGACGCTTTCACGTCGAGGCCGGGGGCGTAGGGAACAGCTGTTGGTGGTGAAGTGGTGGTGGTCATAGCAGTCAAAGTGTGATTTAAGCGGGCAAGGCGGGGGCCGCTTCAGCCCGAGGTTGGCCCAGCGAGCGCAGCACATCGCGGACCATCTGGGCCCGGTCTTTCGGCTCAGGGAGCTCACGTTCGATGCGCAGTTTGTCGTTGCCGGCGAGCTTGATGTGCTTGTTCTTTTGGATCAGGTGCATGATCGCCATGCTCTCGATCGGCGGGTCTTTCTGGAAGGTGATGTTGATCACGCCGGGTGCCGCATCGACCTTGACCACACCATACGGCTTGGCCAGCACGCGCAGGCGGTGCATGTCGATGAGTGTTTGGCCCTGCGGCGGCAACTTGCCGAAGCGGTCGACGATTTCTTCGAGCAGGTTGTCGATCTGATCGGCGGTTTTGGCGACGGCGAGTTTTTTGTAAAAGCTCAAGCGCAAATGAACATCGCCGCAATAGTCATCCGGCAGCAGAGCGGGCGCATGCAGGTTGATTTCCGTGCCAACGTGAAGTGGATTCAGCAGGTCAGGCTCAATGCCGGCTTTCAGGCAGCGCACGGCTTCAGAGAGCATTTCGTTGTAGAGCTGAAAGCCGACCTCGAGCATGTTGCCGGACTGGTTTTCACCGAGCACTTCGCCGGCGCCGCGAATCTCCAGGTCGTGCATGGCCAGGTAAAAACCGGAGCCGAGTTCTTCCATTTGTTGAATGGCGTCGAGCCGCTGGCTGGCTTGCTTGGTCAGGCCTTCAAGGTCGGGCACCATCAGGTAGGCATAGGCTTGGTGGTGACTGCGACCCACGCGGCCACGCAACTGGTGCAGCTGCGCCAGACCAAACTTGTCCGCGCGCGCCATGACGATGGTGTTGGCGGTCGGCACGTCGATACCGGTCTCGATGATGGTCGAGCACAGCAGCAGGTTGTAGCGTTGCGCCACAAAATCCTTCATGACCTTTTCGAGTTCGCGTTCAGGCATCTGACCGTGCGCCACGGCAATGCGCGCTTCTGGCAGCAGGGCTTCCAGCTTCTCGCGTCGGTTCTGAATGGTGTCGACCTCGTTGTGCAAAAAGTAAACCTGTCCGCCCCGCTTGAGTTCGCGCAGCACAGCTTCCCGGATCACGCCATTGCTTTCGCTGCGGACAAAGGTTTTGATGGCGAGGCGACGCTGCGGTGCGGTGGCGATCACACTCAGGTCGCGCAGGCCTTCGAGGGCCATGCCCAGCGTCCGCGGAATCGGCGTGGCGGTCATGGTCAGCACGTCGACCTCGGCGCGAAACGCCTTCATGGTCTCTTTGTGGCGAACGCCAAAACGATGCTCTTCGTCGATGATGAGCAGACCTAAGCGTTGAAACTTCGCATCCTTGCTCAGCAGCTTGTGCGTGCCAACGACGATGTCCACCGTGCCGTCGGCAATGCCTTTCATGGCGGCGGTGATTTCTTTGGCTGACCTGAAACGACTCATCTCGGCCACCTTGACCGGCCACTTGGAAAAGCGGTCGACCAGGGTTTGGTAATGCTGTTCCGCCAGCAGCGTGGTCGGTGCCAGAAGGGCCACTTGTTTGCCGCCGGTGATAGCGATGAAGGCAGCGCGCAAGGCCACTTCGGTTTTGCCAAAACCGACGTCGCCGCAGATCAACCGGTCCATCGGGCGCGGGCTGATCATGTCTTGAATCACCGCGTGAATGGCGGCGCGCTGGTCGGCGGTTTCTTCAAAGCCGAAGTCGTTGGCAAAGGTCTCGTAGTCGTTGGGCGAGTAGCAGAATGCATGGCCTTCGCGGGCAGCGCGGCGGGCGTAAATGTTCAGCAGCTCGGCGGCTGAATCCCGCACCTGTTCGGCGGCGCGGCGTTTGGCTTTTTCCCATTGACCGCTGCCGAGTCGGTGCAGTGGTGCTTCGTCGGCGCTGACGCCGGTGTAGCGGCTGATTTGGTGCAGCTGGCCGACCGGCACATACAGCGTGGCGTCGTCGGCATATTGCAGATGCAAAAACTCGCTGGGTCCCTGACCCAAATCCATGTTGATGAGGCCTTTGTATCGGCCAATGCCGTGCGCGCTGTGAACCACCGGGTCACCCACGTTGAGCTCGGACAGGTCTTTGATCAACGCTTCGACATCGCTGACTTGTTCTTGCTTTTTGTTGCGGCGGCGAATGGTCACGCCGGCGGCAAAGAGTTCCGTCTCAGTGACGAAGTCGATGGCCTCTTCGGGCCAGCTAAAACCTTCAGCCAGCGCTGCCGTGGCGATGCCCAGCTTTTCGGAGCTGGTTTGAAAATCTTCGAGCGAGTCAAAAGCGGGTGGGCTGACGCTGCTGGCGCGCAAAAAGTCGAGCAGACTTTCACGACGACCATCGCTTTCAGCGAGGATCAAGACGCGGTGCGCCGTGCTGGAGATGTGTTTTTTAAGTTGCCCGAGGGGGTCTTCTGCGCCGCGGACCACGGCCATTTGCGGCAGCTTTTGAAAGTGCGCGCTGTCCGCCACATCAGACACCGACGCCCGCAAAGCGAGTTGCGGGTAATGGTTGGCGCGGGTGTAAAACTCTTCAATGCTCAGGAACAAAGATTCTGGCGGCAGCGCCGGCCTTTCGGGCACGCCTTGCACCAAGCGGTAACGGTCTTTGGTGTCTTGCCAGAAGCGCTGAAAAGCCGGTTCCAAGTCACCGTGCAACACGATGGTGGCGTCCTCAGGGCGGCTGCCGAGGTAGTCAAAGACGGTGGCAGTTTCTTCAAAAAACAGCGGCAAGTAATACTCGATACCGGCCGTGGCCACGCCATTGCCCATGTCTTTGTAGATGCGGCTTTTGGTCGGGTCGCCGTCGAGCAGTTCGCGCCAGCGGTTCCTGAACTTGGCGCGGGCGTCGTCGTCCATCGGAAACTCACGGCCCGGCAACAGCCGTACTTCGGGCACCGGGTACAAGCTGCGCTGGCTGTCAGGGTCAAAGGTCCGGATGCTGTCGACTTCATCGTCGAACAAATCCACCCGGTAAGGCACCAACGAGCCCATCGGGAACAGGTCAATCAAGCCGCCGCGCACGGCGTATTCACCGGGGCTCACCACTTGCGTGACATGGCTGTAGCCGGCCAGCGTGAGCTGGGCTTTGAGCTTGGCTTCGTCGAGCTTTTGTTTGACCTTGAACTCAAAGGTGTAGCCGGCTAAAAAGCTCGGTGGCGCGAGCCGGTAGAGCGCGGTCGTGGCGGGCACGATCACCAAATCAGCGCCGGTGTCTTTGTCGCGCTGGCTGATGCGCCAGAGCGTCGCCAGCCGCTCGCTGATCAAATCTTGATGCGGCGAAAAAGGGTCGTAGGGCAGGGTTTCCCAGTCGGGGAATAAAACGCAGCGCAGTTCTGGGGCGAAAAACACCAGCTCGTCGAGCAGGCGCTGAGCCGTGGTGGCATCCGGCGTGATGATGGCCGTGAGTTTGCCCAGCGCTTTTTCGCGCAGGCCGAGCCGGGCCAGCAGCAGAGCATCGGCCGAGCCGACGGGTTGGGGCAACGTGAAACGTTTGCCCGGAACGAGTTTGGGTAAATCCATGGGTACTCAAAACATCCAAATAAGCGGCGGAAACGCCAAACACCCCCAAACGGACGGATGGGGGTGCAGCCGTGATTTTAGAATCTATGATGAGTTCATGAGCGAGAACGTCGAAAAATCCCGGAATTTGCCCGCCTTGGGAGATGCGGAGCCTGGAGCGCTGCCCGCGCCTGCGGCTCCGTTGGCCCGGATTTTCGTCTTGATTCCCTGTGCCGGGCAGGGCGCTCGCGCCGGCTTGCCCGATGTTGATGGCGTTGCCGGTTTGCCCAAGCAATACCAGCCGATCGCGGGCACACCGATGATCATCCACACGGTCGAGGCCTTTCGGGCGCTAGGGCCTGCGTTGGCTGGACTGTGGCTGGTGATTTCGCCAGATGACAGCGACTTTGAAGACGTGTTTCCGGGCTTTAACGCCGAAGGCGAGCATCTTTTACGGGCTGGCGGCACCACCCGTGCAGCCTCAGTGAAAAACGGCCTCCAGGCCCTGCTGACAACGGCTGGTGCTGCTGACGCCAACGACTGGGTGTTGGTGCATGATGCGGCGCGCTGTCTTGTCACTCCCGCGCAAATTCAGGCTTTGATCAGCAGTTGTCTAGGCGATGCTGTCGGTGGTTTATTGGCCCAGCCGTTGGCTGACACCCTGAAGTCTGAGCAACGCGATGAAAACGGTGCGCGGGTCAGCGCCACGCTAGACCGTGCCGGCAAGTGGTTGGCGCAGACGCCGCAGATGTTCCGCATCGGTGCTTTGCTGCAAGCGCTGGAGCAAGCTGAACAAAGCGGACTCGCCGTGACCGACGAGTCGAGCGCGATGGAGGCCTTGGGCTTGTCGCCCAAACTGGTTCGCGGCAGTGCCCTCAATATCAAGATCACATACCCTGAAGACTTTGCCTTGGCTGAAGCTATTCTGCTGAGCCGCCAAGGCTGATTCAAACCTGAGCTGAACTATGACATCGCCTGAACCCGCCTCACCATCGCTGCAAACAGTTCCGCATTTCCGTATCGGCGAAGGCTGGGACACCCATGCGCTGGTGGCCGGTCGGCCACTGATCATTGGCGGCGTGCATGTGCCCTACGAGCGCGGCTTGTTGGGGCATTCGGATGCAGACGTGTTGTTGCACGCTATCACTGATGCGCTGCTGGGTGCTGCCGCTTTGGGCGATATTGGTCGGCATTTCCCGGACACTGACGCGCAATACAAGGGCGCTGATTCCATCGTCCTGTTGGTCGAGGCTGCTAAACGTGTGCGTGCGCAAGGTTGGTCGATTGGCAATATTGACAGCACGGTGCTGGCGCAAGCGCCTAAATTGGCGCCACACATTCCGGCCATGCAGCGCAGCATTGCGGGCGCGCTGGGCTTGGCATTTGACCAAGTCAACGTCAAAGCCAAGACGGCCGAGAAGATGGGGCCAGTCGGCGAAGGCCTCAGTATGGAGGCGAGAGCGGTTGTGTTGCTGATCGGGCTTTAGGCAGTGCCATTGAAGCTTGGCGGGGCTTGCTTCGTTGCCCGTATTTCCGGTTTGAATTGAGCGCCCAACTAACGCGATGCCAGTTTGTTATCAGTAGAGAAGATTTGCTATCTTCCTGCGATTGTTCGCTGTCAATACGATGCAGCTCGGGCATTCCAAATGGATGCCGGCGTCAGAAGCGGTGGGCCACATAACGTGTGCCGACACGAGTCGAACAGTTTCATCCGCAAGGGACTTACTTTGAAGCAAACCAAAATCGACATCTACAACCATGTGATGCCACCGGCTTACTTGGAGCTGGTGAAAAAACACGGTAAAGAGCCAGGCATGATCCGGCGCATGAGTAATTTGCGTATGCTGTGGGACATGGAAGCACGCGTAGAGATGCTCAACGCATGGCCAGAAGTTCAGCAGGTGATTTCATTGGCAGTGCCGTCGCCGGAGATGCTGGGCGGCCCGGATGAGTCGCCTGGATTCGCGCGCATTGCGAATGAAGGCATGGCTGACATTTGTCGCCGTTGGCCTGAAAAATTCCCGACTTTTGTCGCTTCGTTACCGATGAACAATCCGGCGGCTGCGTTGACTGAAATGGATTACGCGATTGAAAAACTGGGCGCTAAAGGCGTTCAGATTTTGACCAACGTCAATGGCCGGCCGTTGGATGAGCCAGAGATTTTTCAAATTTTTGAGCGCATCACCAACAAGCACAACATGCCGGTGTGGATGCACCCGACGCGGCCGGCTTCCAAGCCTGATTACGCCAACGAAGAAAAATCGAAATACGAAATTTGGCAAGTGCTCGGCTGGCCGGTTGAAACCAGCGTGGCCATGTCGCGCATGGTGTTCTCCGGCCTGCTGGAGCGCTTGCCGGCATTGCGGTTGATCACGCACCACTGCGGCGGCATGTTGCCTTACTTTTCGGGTCGTGCCGAAACGTTGTGGGCGCAATTGGGCAGCCGCAGTGACGATGGCTCGGAATCTTCTGTATTGGCGTCTTTGTCTAAGCCGCCCATCGACTATTTCAAGATGTTTTATGGCGACACTGTGTTGGGCGGATCCAGCTCGGCACTGCGCTGTGGCCTTGACTTTTTTGGCGCTGACAAAGTCGTGTTTGCCAGCGACTGCCCGTTTGACCCTGAAGAAGGTCCGATGTTCATTCGCGAAGGCATTCGTTCGATTGAAGATCTGGATCTCGATGCCGATGACGCGCGCAAGATTTACTTCGGCAATGCTTTCAAGTTATTGGGTTTGCCCCATCCTTGCTGAGGCGATCTGAACGGGTTCTTCACACGATCTTGCTAAGAGGAGACTGTCCCATGAAAATTCTAAATTCGATTCTGATCGTGGCCGTGACAGCGCTGGCTGGCGCCACAGGCTTGGTTCACGCACAAACCAGTGCGCCATTTCCCAGCAAGGCGATCACGCTGGTCGTTCCCTTCACCCCCAGCAGTGGCAGTGACATCATCGCCCGACTGATGGCACCCAAGCTCTCTGCACGCTGGGGTTACCCGGTGGTGATTGACAACAAGCCCGGCGCCAGCGGGAATATTGGCGCGGCCCAAGTGGCCGCGGCGGCAGCGGATGGACACACGCTGTTGATGGCGATCAACACGTTCACGATGACGCCGGCGCTCTACAAAAAATTGCCGTATGACGCGATCGCTGACTTTGCGCCTGTGGCCAAGTTGGCGGAAGCGGGTTACGCGTTCGCCGTTCATGCAAGCGTGCCCGCCAAGGACATGGCCTCCATGATGGCGCTCATCAAAAAGAGCAATGGCAAGATCAATTACGCTTCACCTGGCAATGGCACACCGCACCATCTGGCCATGGAGTTGCTCAAGTCGCAATACGGACTCAATGTTGTGCATATTCCCTACAAGGGCATCCAGGGTGCGTTGACCGACTTGGCCGGGGGGCAAGTAGAAATGATGATCGCCACCGTTCATTCCTTGCGACCACTGGTTGAAGGCGGGAAGATTCGCGAGCTGGCTGTGAGCGGCCAGGTTCGCAGTCCACTCTCGCCGAATGTGCCCACCTTCAAGGAGCAGGGCATTGATGTCATGGACAGTGTCGACTCGTGGTATGGGGTGCTGGCACCTGCAAAAACACCGACCGATGTGGTCGCACGCCTCAACCGTGACTTCATTGAAGTGCTCAACTTGGAAGAGGTGAAGTCAGCGTTTGCGAAGCAAGGTTTGATGATTCGAAGCAGCACGCCCGCTCAACTAGAAGCGTTGATCAAGAGTGACATCGCCCGTTGGCAGAAGGTTGTCTCGGACGCCAAAATCGCTGCCGACTGAACGTCTTGCCTCTGACGGTTGAGGTTAGCCGTGGCGCAGTTTGATATGTGCGGCTAAGCCGCCTGTGTCGGAATTCGCGAGTGAAAATACGCCGCCCATGCTGACGATGGTTTTTTCAACGATGGCTAAGCCCAAGCCCGCGCCAGTGGCGGAAGTGCGGGCTGCATCGCCACGATAAAACGGCCGTGTCAATTTGCGTAAGCTGTCTTCTGGCACGCCAGGGCCGTGGTCCAGAATCTTGATTTGTACCCACTGGCCGCTGGACTTGGCTGCGATTTCAACCGTGGCGAAAGATGCACCCGGGCTTTTGCCGTACCGACGGGCGTTTTCCATTAAGTTGGTGACCACGCGCAATAACTCCACCTTGTCGGCTTTCACGGTCAGCTCGGGTGGGATCTGCACCGTGACATGCAGATCTTTGTTGTCTGCCAAGGTATATATCGCGGCTTCAACAATGGCGTCCAGATGAATGGTTTCGAGTTTGGTCTGATCGGGTCGGGCGTAATCCATGAACTTGTCGATGATGGCGTCGAGCTGGCTGATGTCGGCGGCCATGTGCGCACGGGCACTTTCGTCACTCACACTCAACTCGGTTTCTAAACGCAGACGGGCCAGCGGCGTGCGCAGGTCATGCGAGATGCCCGCCATCATGATGGCGCGGTCGTTCTCCATCTTTGAGAGTTGCTCGGCCATCCGGTTGAAGCCAATATTGACTTCACGTATTTCGCTGGTGGTGGCATGTTCATCCAGTAAGCTGGGATCGAAATCGCCCTCGCGCATGCGGGCTGCTGCATACGAGAGTTGTTTCAGAGGCCGGTTGATCAGCCCCGCAATGAAGACCGCCCCCGCCAGCGACAAGACGGCTGCCGTGGTCAACCAAATGGCCCATGTGCTGGTGCGTGCGGGGCCGACCCTTTCGAGATCTGTCTGCAACCAGTAGGACTGTTCGTCGATGTGAAAACCGACCCACAAACCCGGCCTCCCATTGACTGATTTCGCCAACACCGTGCTGCTGCCCATGCGTTTGTAAAGCTCTTCGCTGATGCGCAGGCTCAGGGGGTCGGTCCCCAGCGGTAGGTAACGGTCACCGGACTTGCGCGGCGAAATACGTACACCTTCTTGTTCGGCCAGTGTTTTGATCAGTGACACGCGGGCGATAGCGTCGGCATAGCGCAGACCCGCTTGGCTGAGGTTTACCAGTGAAGCAATTTGTTGGGCGTTCTGTATGGCCCGGGGCTCGGACTCCAGTGAGCTGAAGGTTTGCAGCCACGTCACGATGGAGACCAGCAACAGCACAGACAAAAAGAAAAATGTTCGCCAAAATAAGCCCACACCGGGGGCTGGCAATGCATCCAGCACGGCAGGCGTAGTTTCCAGAATTTTCTGGCGGAGCAGACTCATTTGGGATCAGACGGGACGAAAAAAATTTGACAGGCGTGAGCATCTATTGTGACTGACCCTGAAGTCTGATCAATTCTGTGCTGTAAGTCCTGCGCAGCCTGAACTCGACTTGTCAGTTCGTGCCGTCCGGCACAAACACATAGCCGACGCCCCAGACTGTTTGGATGTACCGCGGTACCGCGGCATCCACTTCAATCAACTTGCGCAGGCGGGACACTTGAACATCAAGACTGCGGTCAAACGGCTCGAACTCGCGTCCGCGCGCCATCTGCGCCAGCTTCTCACGCGACAGTGGTTGACGCGGATGGCGCACCAGTGTTTTCAACATAGCGAATTCGCCGGTGGTCAGTGGCAGCTCCTCGCCATTTTTGTGGAGTGTCCGAAGACCCATGTCAAAAGAGAACGGCCCAAACTTGGCAAGCTCTTGATCTGAAGAGGGTGCTCCCGGCACCTCTACTGCAGGTCGCCGGCGTAGCACAGCATGGATGCGGGCCAGCAGCTCGCGCGGGTTGAAGGGCTTGGCGAGGTAGTCATCTGCGCCGACTTCTAGGCCGACGATGCGGTCGACGTCTTCACCTTTGGCCGTCAGCATGATGATGGGTGTTTTGTCGTTGGCTGCGCGCAGGCGACGGCAGATCGACAGTCCGTCTTCTCCCGGCATCATGAGGTCCAGCACGATCAAGTCGACCGCATCGCGCAACATGATGCGGTTGAGAGCCTTGCTGTCCTCGGCCAAAATGACTTCAAAGCCTTCCTGGGTCAGGTAGCGCCGCAGTAAGTCACGAATGCGCGCATCGTCATCCAAGATCAGAATTTTGTCGGCGCGGTTGTTGGGTTGGGACATAGTGCCTATTTTCTATATGTAACAAAGCCGATTCTGAGGGAACGAAGGGCCTGTCATCGCATTTTCTGGCTGCCTTTGACACTTCGTTACAGAAGAGTCAAGGTTGGACAGTCAAATGCGCAAGCGCCTGCAACCTCGTTCAAGGGGGCAGGCTGGAAGCCCCATTATTCAATGGGAAACGGAAAAAGGTCAGAACCGGTACTTCAGGCCGACAGAGGTGGTGTTGATGTGATCGCTACTGCCGGCTAAATTAAGATTGGTCTGGTCCCATTCCAAAACCGCCGCAAACTGTCGTGTGAAGTCGTAGTTCACGCCCACGCCGTAGGTCATCCCCCAGCCATTATCGTTACTCACGCTGGATCCGCTCGTCACTTTGGTGCGCGTGTACATGGTTCCCAGCTTTGCAAAAGCACTGAATGATTCCGTGAGTGGCGCGACACCGACAGCCTTGAGGCTGAAGCCATAAGCGTCAACCGAGTTACCTGGACGACGGATATTGCCAAAGTCAGACGCGCCTACCTCTAGGCCAAAATTCTTGTTCCACATGCCGCCTGCGTAGAAGTCGTAGGTTGTGGCGTTATCCCCCAGCCGTAGATCCGTACTGCCGCCATTCAAGCCGATGTAACGCTGCCCCACAGCTGGAGACCAGTTAGTGCTCGACATGCCTGACGATGTGCCGTCGCTTTGGGCCGCCGCTGCAACACTGAATCCCAAGCCGGCAATGGTCAAGACGATGGCTGAAAATTGATGTAGATGATTGTTCACAGTAACTCCTTCGGTGAATAAAACGTTTGAGAGATCAACTGATGAACATATTGTCTGGAGGAAGCGAGATCGAATGTGTCGGCGGCAGGGGAGATGGCTTGTAGGACAAACGTCCTCATTTGCTTGGCTGTTTGTGTTTGGCAGCTCACGCACAGGCCACAATATGCCCATGACTCACCCCATACGTTATCTCCCGGGCAGCAGCCATGTGGTACTGGACTCGCCGCACAGTGGCACAGACTATCCTGCGGATTTTTCCTTTGCCTGCACCTTGCAGGCGCTGCGCAGCGCTGAAGACACGCACGTGGACAAGCTCTACGACTTTGCTGCTGGACTGGGCGTGCACTGGATTGAAGCTATGTTTCCGCGCAGTTATCTGGATGCAAACCGGGACACGACAGAAATTGATGTCAGTTTGTTGGATTCGCCCTGGCCCCACCCCGTTGCGACTGACCCGAAAATTCTCTCAAAAGTCAGGCTCGGCAAGGGCTTGATCTGGCGTACGACGGATGACGGTGTACCACTTTATGATCGAAAACTAACGGTTGTTGAGGTGCAGGCACGCATCGTGAATTGCTGGCATCCGTATTACGCGGCGGTGGCTGAGGCGATTGACGCGGCGCATGCCCAACATGGCTACAGCATCCACGTCAATTGTCACTCCATGCCGGCGATTGCATCCAGTTACGCCACCGAATTTCCGGGCGAAGCGCATGCCGATTTTGTGATTGGCAACCGCGATCACACGACTTGCAGCCCGGCACTGGCGCAGCTCGTGCGCGACCACCTGACCAGCCTTGGTTACCAAGTCTCGTTGAACCATCCCTACAAAGGTGTGGAGTTGGTGCGCCGCTTTGGTGCGCCTGAGCAAGACCGGCACAGCGTTCAGGTTGAGGTCAATCGCAAGCTCTACATGGACGAGAAAACCTTGGCGTTGAACGCGGGCTATGCGCCGCTCAAGGCTCATTTGCGTTCCTTGGTGGACGTGCTGCGCAACACCGATCCGCGTCAGCTGTAAGCTCGGCAGTCAAACAAAATCAAGGCAACCAAGGACAGAGATGGAACAGGTCGATGCAGTGGTGATCGGTGCAGGTGTGGTCGGCTTAGCAGTGGCTCGCGCGCTGGCTTTGCAAGGCCGCGAGGTGTGGTTGTTAGAGGCCGAAAATGCGATTGGCACCGGCACCAGTTCGCGCAACAGTGAAGTCATTCACGCCGGTATTTATTACCCGCAGGGGTCCCTCAAAGCGCGGCTTTGTGTTGACGGTAAAAACCAACTCTACGGTTACGCTGCTGAGCGCGGCATCGGCCACAGCCGCTGCGGCAAGTTGATTGTGGCGACGCATCCGGCGCAAGTGCCTCAGTTGCAAGCCATCATCGCCAAAGCCGCCGCCAATGGCGTGCCGGACTTGGTGTTGCTGACGCGCGAAGAAGCGCAGTCGCTAGAGCCCCAACTGAATTGCGTCGCGGCTGTGCTGTCGCCCAGTACCGGCATCGTTGACAGCCACGCTTTCATGTTGGCCCTGCAGGGTGATTTGGAAAACGCGGGTGGTTTGGTGGCGCTGAATTCACCGGTGGCCTCTGCCAATTGCGGCGCTGATGTCATCACCGTCGTGACGCAAGACGGCACCGAATTTCAAACCTCCCTGCTCATTAACGCGGCTGGCCTGCATGCGCAGTCGCTGGCTCGGCTTTTCACCGGTTTGGATGCAACCTATGTGCCGCCCAGCCATTACGCCAAGGGCAATTATTTCACCCTGGCCGGTCGTTCACCCTTTGAGCGTTTGATTTACCCGGTGCCAGAAGCCGCCGGTCTTGGCGTTCACCTGACGCTGGACTTGGGCGGTCAGGCCAAGTTTGGTCCGGACGTTGAGTGGGTCAACTCGCCCGACGACTTGGTGGTGGATGCGGCGCGTGGCGAGGCTTTTTATGCCGAGGTGCGCAAGTACTGGCCGGGTCTGCAAGATGGTGCGCTGACAGCAGGCTACGCTGGTATTCGGCCCAAAATTCAAGGTCCTGAAGAAGCCGCGCGGGACTTCCTGATTCAAGGCCAGTCTGAGCACGGCATCAAAGGTCTGATCAATCTGTTCGGCATCGAGTCGCCGGGTCTGACCAGCGCCTTGGCGTTGGGCGCGCACGTGGCCAAGATGGCCGCCGTTCAGTCGCCCAAGCCGAGCGCCACATAAACCCTGAGTGCCGCATAGGCGTCATTGGCGGCATAGCTCAGCTGCGATGACGACAGCTCGGGCTTGGCCCAATTCGAGGTGGTGGCTTTGCGCGACTTGAGAAAACGTTGGTTGAACATCAGCGCCACAGCGCCGCGCACACCCATGTCTTTGCGGTAACCGCGTTGGTTGAAAACCATGTTGAGGTCGAGCACCCCTTGCAGGTCAACGCCGAGTTTGCTGACGATGCGGCGGCGGTCATCACCCAGACCAAAGCCGGCCTTGGTGATGCTCGGCGACTCTAACAACTGCGCCAACGCTTGGCGGCAGCCAGCGTCAGTCAACTGAAAAATATAGCCTTGGTCGACGGTGGACAGTTGCACGATGTGCGGCCCGTCCGACACTTCATTCCGCTCGAAGGTGGGTTTTGACTCGGTGTCGAAGCCCAGCACACGGGCACCGGCGAGTGCTTGCAAGGCTTGCTGCGCATGGGCCGTGGTGTTCACCAACTGGATTTGGTGCAGGCCCAAACCGGTGAAGGGCTCTAACAGGGCGATGGCTTCTTTATCGGGTGTGGCAAGGCGTTCGTTCATGGGGCAGGGCGGGCTGGGTCGCCAGTTTTTTTAAAGTGAATCAGTCGTTTCGACGTATAGGCGAAAATAAGCGCTTAGCTTACAGCGCGCTGCACTTCAGCGCCGACCTTCACGACAGACTTCACGGATCTCAACCCGCATGGCCACCGCACAAAGCATCACCACCGACGACTACAAACTCTTCCCGTCGCCGCGCAATCTGCACCGTTTGATTTTTGAACATGAAGTTTTTGTGCCGTATCCCTACATGCTGATCGACATGGAAAGCTATTACCTCAAAGGCAAGTTCAGTTTGTTTGCCGCCTGCCGTCTGAAAGACAACAAGATGGGCCAGTTGGTGACTCTGGAGTTGCCG
>CANFJF010000051.1 GCA_947447355.1 Comamonadaceae bacterium | reverse complement strand
TGCACATCTACACCATCGGCTACATGAAAGAAGACGCTGGCTACAACCGCTTCTTTGCCTACATTTCGCTGTTCACGTTCTCCATGCTGATGCTGGTCATGAGCAACAACATGCTGCAACTGTTCTTCGGTTGGGAGGCGGTTGGCTTGGTGTCGTACCTGCTGATTGGTTTCTGGTTCAACAAACCGACAGCCATTTTTGCCAACATGAAGGCTTTCTTGGTCAACCGTGTGGGTGACTTCGGCTTCATTCTCGGCATAGGCCTGATCGCGGTTTACGCCGGCACCCTCAACTACACCGAAGCGTTTGCCAAGGCCGACGAGTTGGCGCTGCTGAACCTGCCGGGCACCAATTGGATGCTGGTCACCGTCATCAGCATTTGTTTGTTCATTGGCGCGATGGGCAAGTCGGCACAGTTCCCGCTGCATGTGTGGCTGCCAGACTCCATGGAAGGCCCAACCCCTATCTCGGCGCTGATTCACGCGGCGACCATGGTGACTGCCGGTATTTTCATGGTGGCTCGTATGTCACCAATATTTGAATTGAGCGACACGGCCCTCAGCTTCATCATGATCATCGGCGCGATCACTGCACTGTTCATGGGTTTTCTGGGCATCATCCAAAACGACATCAAACGCGTGGTGGCTTACTCGACGCTCTCGCAACTGGGTTACATGACAGTGGCGCTGGGCGCTTCGGCTTATTCGGTGGCCGTGTTTCACCTGATGACGCACGCCTTCTTCAAAGCGTTGTTGTTCTTAGCGGCTGGCTCGGTCATCATGGGCGTGCACCACAACCAAGACATTCGCTGGATGGGCGGTCTGCGCAAGTACATGCCCATCACATGGATCACCTCCTTGGTGGGTTCGCTGGCGTTGATTGGCACGCCGCTGTTCGCCGGTTTCTACTCCAAGGACAGCATCATTGAAGTGGTCCATGAAAGCCATCTGGCTGGCGCCAGCTTCGCGTATTTCGCCGTGTTAGCGGGTGTTTTTGTCACCGCCTTTTATTCTTTCCGCTTGTACTTCTTGGTCTTTCACGGCAAAGAGCGCTACGACCAGAATCCAGATGCCCACCATGATGCACATCATGACGACGGCCACCATGGCGCGCATGCGGCAGACAAGCCGCACGAGTCGCCTTGGGTGGTGACGTTGCCGCTGGTGCTGCTGGCGATTCCGTCAGCGCTGATCGGCTACTTCGCCATTGAGCCGATGTTGTTTGGTGACTTCTTCAAAGACTCGATTCATATCAACCTTGAGAAGCACCCAGCGATGGAAGAGTTCGCGCAGATGTTCCACGGCCCGATGCAAATGGCCTTGCACGGTCTGTCGACTGCACCGTTCTGGCTGGCGTTGTCTGGCGTGGTGCTGGCCTATTACATGTACATGGTCAACCCGGCTTTGCCGACCGCCATCAAACGCGTTGCGCAGCCGATCTACACCTTGCTGGAAAACAAGTATTACCTCGACTGGTTCAATGAAAACGTGCTGGCCCGCGGTGCTCGTGGTCTGGGCATGGGGTTGTGGAAGGGAGGCGATCAGGCCCTCATTGACGGTGCCTTGGTCAACGGTTCTTGGAAGTTGATGGCCTGGATTTCAGGCCTCGTACGGCGCTTGCAGTCAGGCTTCATTTACCACTATGCGTTCGGAATGATCATCGGGATATTTGTGCTGATGACGTATTTCGTCTGGCTGAATAAATAACAGACAAGAAAGCAGAACAAAAATGGGTTTGTTAAGCCTGGCGATTTGGACGCCTATCTTTTTCGGGATTGTGCTCTTGGCCTTCGGTCGTGACGAGCAGGCGCGCGCAGTGCGCTGGCTGGCACTGATCGGTTCGGTCATCAGCTTTCTGGTCACCTTGCCGTTGTACTCGCGCTTTCAGCTTGGCACGGCGGAGATGCAGTTTGTTGAAAACCAGTCGTGGATTGAGCGTTTCAACGTCAACTACCACCTAGGTGTCGACGGCATTTCGCTGTGGTTTGTGCTGCTCACCGCCTTCATCAATGTGGTGGTGATTCTCGCCAGCTGGGAATCCATCAGCAAGCGTGTGAACCAGTACATGGGCGCGTTCATGATTCTGAGCGGCCTCATGATCGGCGTTTTTGCTGCCCTCGATGGTTTGTTGTTCTTCGTGTTCTTTGAAGCCACGCTGATCCCGATGTATTTGATCATCGGCATCTGGGGTGGGCCGAACAGAATTTATGCGGCCTTCAAGTTCTTTTTGTACACCTTGCTGGGCTCGATGCTGATGCTGGTCGCACTGGTGTAT
Organism: Comamonadaceae bacterium; assembly: GCA_947447355.1. Taxonomy (GTDB): domain Bacteria; phylum Pseudomonadota; class Gammaproteobacteria; order Burkholderiales; family Burkholderiaceae_C; genus Polaromonas. Next base: position 22,764 of record CANFJF010000051.1, on the reverse strand, counting down.
TTGTACGTGCAGTCAGGTGGCAGTTTTGACCTGGCCACTTGGCATCAGTTGCCGCTGTCGGGCACGGTACAGACTTGGCTGTTCTTTGCCTTCTTGGCGGCCTTTGCGGTGAAGGTGCCGATGTGGCCTGTGCACACGTGGTTGCCAGACGTTCACGTCGAAGCGCCCACCGGCGGTTCGGCCGTGCTGGCCGCCATCATGCTCAAACTGGGCGCCTACGGTTTTCTGCGCTTCTCGTTGCCGATTGCACCGGACGCTGCGCGAGAGTGGGCATGGCTCATGATCACGCTGTCCCTTATCGCCGTGATTTATGTGGGACTGGTGGCCATGGTCCAGAAGGACATGAAAAAGCTGGTGGCTTATTCATCGATCGCGCACATGGGCTTTGTGACGCTGGGCTTTTTCATTTTCAACCCGCTGGGTCTGTCCGGCGGCATTGTTCAGATGGTCGCCCACGGCTTTGTGTCTGCCGCTATGTTCTTGGGCATTGGCGTTTTGTATGACCGTGTGCACTCTCGTGAAATTTCAAGCTATGGCGGTGTCATCAACACCATGCCTAAGTTCGCGGCCTTTGCGCTGTTGTTTGCCATGGCCAACTGCGGTTTGCCTGGTACAGCTGGTTTTGTCGGTGAGTGGATGGTGATCATTGGCGCCATTCAGTACAACTTCTGGGTCGGTATGGGTGCCGCATCGGCGCTGATTTTTGGCGCGGCTTATACGCTCTGGATGTTCAAGCGCGTCTACCTTGGCCCGGTGGCCAATGACAAGGTGAAGAACCTCAAAGACATCAACGGACGCGACATTCTGATGCTCTCGCTGCTGGCGATTGCCGTGCTGTACATGGGCATTTATCCGAAACCGTTTACCGATGTGATGGATGCGTCAGTGCTTGATCTGCTCAAGCATGTCGCCACCACCAAGCTGAACTAAGCGCCGGTCCCGAGAACAACATTTCAAAAGAATTCAGATGATTGACACCTTTAGCTGGATCACCGTTTACCCCGAAATCATCTTGCTGGTCATGGCATGCGTGATTGCGCTGGTTGACCTCGGCGTGAAGACGCCACTGCGCGGCATGACTTACACCCTGACTCTGCTGACCTTGGCTGCGGTGGCTGCTGTGCAGGCACTTTTTGCCATGGAAGGCGAGACGGTCTATGGCTTCGGCAAGATGGTCGTTAGCGACCCGATGGGCAACTGGCTCAAATGCTTTGCCTCGATCGCGCTGATGGTCTCGCTGGTCTATGGCCGGCCTTACGCCGCTGACCGTGACATGATGTCACGCGGTGGTGAGTACTTCACGTTGAGCCTTTTTTCTTTGCTTGGCATCTTTGTGATGATCTCGGGACACAACTTCCTGGTCATCTACATGGGCTTGGAGCTCATGACGCTGTCCAGCTACGCGCTGGTGGCCTTGCGACGTGATGATGCAACATCCACCGAAGCCGCCATGAAGTACTTCGTGCTGGGTGCGCTGGCATCGGGCTTCCTGCTTTACGGTCTGTCGATGATCTACGGTGCGACTGGTTCGCTGAATTTGAATGAAGTGTTTCAGGCGATCGCCAGCCGTCAGGTCAAGCACCAAGTCTTGGTGTTCGGCCTCGTTTTCATCGTTGCGGGTCTGGCGTTCAAACTCGGTGCCGTGCCTTTTCACATGTGGTTGCCGGACGTTTACCAAGGCGCACCCACCGCCGTGACGCTGCTGATTGGTGCCGCACCTCAGTTGGCCGCTTTCGCCATTTGCATGCGTTTGCTGGTGCAGGGCATGTTGCCGCTGGCCATTGACTGGCAGCAAATGCTGGTTGTCCTCGCCGTGGGCTCTTTGCTGGTCGGTAACTTTGCCGCTATTGCACAAACCAACCTCAAGCGCATGCTGGCTTTCTCGACGATCGCCCAAATGGGTTTTGTCTTGCTGGCCATGCTGGCGGGTGTCGTCAAGGGGCATCAGTTCAATGCCGAGTCAGCCTACAGTGCTGCGATGTTTTATGTCATCACGTATGTGCTGACCACACTGGCAGCTTTTGGCATCATTTTGCTGCTGGCCCGGCAAGGCCATGAGGCTGAGGAAATTTCAGACCTTGCCGGTCTGAACCAGCGCAGCCCACTTTACGCTGGCGTGATGGCGCTCAGCATGTTTTCGCTGGCAGGCATTCCACCGCTGGTTGGTTTTTACGCCAAGCTGGCCGTGCTGCAGTCGCTGATGGCCGCACAGCAAACCAGTTATCTGGTGCTGACGGTGTTTGCTGTGCTGGCTTCCTTGCTCGCCGCGTTCTATTACTTGCGTGTTGTCAAAGTCATGTACTTTGATGCGCCAAATGTTGGCATGCCAACCGCCATCGTCGCGGGCACCGATACGCGTGTTGTGCTGACCCTCAACGGCGGACTGTTGCTCGCGTTGGGTATCGCACCCGGCGGCCTGATGACCTTGTGCGGCGACGCCATTGCATCGCTGGTAAAGATGCTTGTGAACTGACGCGAATGGGGCAAACTATCCCTGTCTGGCTGGTGGTGATGCTGGCATTGCTGGCGGCTAATCTGCCCTTTGTGAGCCATCGCTTCATGGCGGTTTACCGCTTGCAGTCTGCCAAGTCGCTACCGCTCCGACTGCTGGAACTGGTGCTCTGGTACTTCATCACGGGCGCTATGGCGCTTGGGTTGGAGCACCGCGGTGGACAAATCGCCCCTCAGGGCTGGGAGTTCTATGCCATCACCGGCACGCTCTTTGTGACCTTCGCCTTTCCGGGCTTTGTGTATCGCTACCTTTTCAAATTGCGATGAGTTCGCCGACTGATGCCGCGCACCTGACAGAAACCCGCGTCGGCAGCAAGGAACTGCTTCGTGGTCATTTTCTGCATGCCTTTCGCGATACCGTTCGGCTGCCTGATGGCACACAAGCGAGTCGCGAATACGTGATTCATCCCGGTGCCGTGATGGTGGTGGCTGAATTACCAGACGGCCAGTTGGTACTGGAGCGACAGTTCAGATACCCGGTGCAGTCCGTGATGATTGAGTTTCCGGCTGGAAAGCTCGACGCCGGTGAAGCATCTCTGGCCTGCGCGCGCCGCGAACTGCTGGAAGAGACTGGCTACACCGCCAAGCAATGGGCCCGCGCCGGGGTCTTGCATCCGGTGATTTCTTACTCCACCGAATTCATCGACATCTGGTTTGCCCGCGATTTGACCGCCGGCCAGCGACAACTCGACCAAGGCGAGTTTCTGGATGTGTTCAGCGCTACGGCCGACGAGCTGTTGCAGTGGTGCCGTGACGGCAGCGTCACCGATGCCAAGACCCTGACAGGTGCGCTGTGGCTGCAAAACGTGCGTTCAGGGGCATGGTCGCTGGACTGGGTCACGGTTTGAATTTCGGCTCACAATCACCTCATGAAAGTTCTTGATCTGAAGTGTGCTCACCAGCATGTGTTTGAAGGCTGGTTTGGATCCGAAGCTGATTTCCAGGGCCAACTGGCGCGTGGCCTGGTGGAATGCCCGATGTGCGGTGACGTCAGCATCAGCAAACAACTCAGTGCCCCGCGTCTGAATTTGGGGGCGACACCGCCGCTCAAGACGTTGCCATCATCAGCCAGTACATCTTCTGCAGGCGGAGCATCCACGTCAACAGAACTTGTTCCGGCGCAAGCGTCCCCGGCAGGCATGTCCTCTCAAGACCGGCAAGTTCTGCAAGATATACAAGGCGATTGGCTGAAAATGGTCCGTCAGGTGATGGCTAATACCGAGGATGTCGGCAGTCACTTTGCCGAAGTGGCGCGGCAGATGCATTACGGTGAAACCGATGAACGCAACATTCGCGGTCAGACCTCACCTGAAGAAGCCGTGGCCCTCCTCGAAGAAGGCATTTCAGTGATGCCCTTGCCGATGCCTGCGGCGCTCAAAGAGACGCTGCAATAAGCGCGGCACGAGAGCCGAGCTGACACAAGCATCGCCGAGAGGGCTCGGCTCCTACAACACGCGCTTTTTCCCGTTGTAGGAGGCCAGCCCCTGGCCGATTTTTTCCGCAGGCATCGCCGAGAGGGCTCGGCTCCTACAACACGCGCTTTTTCCCGTTGTAGGAGGCCAGCCCCTGGCCGATCTCCCGCTCAAGTCGTGAACTGCAGCTCTGCCAGCCGCGCATATATCCCGCCTTGCTTCACAAGTTCGGCATGACTGCCTTGCTCCACCAATCGGCCGTGGTCAAGCACCAATATACGGTCGGCTTGCTGCACGGTGGCGAGTCGGTGCGCAATCACCAAGGTCGTGCGGCCGCGCATGGCCGACTCCAGCGCGGCTTGGACCGAGCGTTCGCTTTCAGCGTCGAGGGCGCTGGTGGCTTCGTCGAGCAGCAGCAGCGGTGGGTTTTTCAGCATCGCCCGGGCAATGGCGATGCGTTGGCGTTGACCGCCTGACAAGCGCACACCACGCTCGCCCAAAAAGGTGTCGTAGCCCTCAGGCAACGCCATGATGAATTCGTGCGCAAACGCAGCCTCAGCCGCAGCTTTGACCTCGTCGTCGGAGGCGCTGGGCTTGCCGTAGCGAATATTCTCAAGCGCGCTGCTGGAGAAAATCACGGCGTCTTGCGGCACGATGCCGATGCGTTCGCGCAACGCAAGCAAATCCATCTGCGGGATGGCTGTACCGTCAAGTTTGATCTGGCCCGACAACGGATCGTAGAAGCGCAGCAGCAACTGAAACACCGTGCTCTTGCCCGCACCGCTGGGGCCGACGATGGCGACGGTTTCGCCGGGCGCAACGGTGAGCGTGAAATCACTGAGCGCCGCCTGCGCTGGACGCGAGGGGTAATGAAATGTCACCGCCTGAAAAGACACGGAACTGCCAGCCGCTGGTGCGGGAACTTTGACCGGTTTGAGAGGCGACGTGATAGGCGAGCGGCTGTTGAGCAATTCCATCAAACGTTCGGTGGCGCCAGCGGCGCGCAGCAAGTCGCCATAGACCTCACCCAGCACAGCAAAAGCACTGGCCAGAATGATCACATAGAGCACAGTCTGACCCAAGGCGCCGGCGGTGATGTCTCCGCGCATGACCGCTTGCGTGCCTTGGTACAGACCCCACAACAAGGCGGCCGAAGTCGCGATGATGATGAAGGCCACCAGCACCGAACGCGCTGCGCTTCGCCGCACGGCCACCTGAAAGGCATCGCCGGTTGACTTGTCAAAACGTTCAGACTCACGCGCCTCAGCGGTGTAGCTTTGAACCACCGGAATCGCGTTCAGCACTTCAGCGGCGATGGCGCTGGAGTCGGCCACACGGTCTTGACTGGCGCGTGACAGCTTGCGCACGCGACGGCCAAACCAGACGCTTGGCAACACAATCAACACCAGCACGCCAAAGACCTGAATCATCACGACTGGGTTGGTGTAAATCAGCATGGCCAACGCCCCTAGGCCCATGACCACATTGCGCAGTCCCATGCTCAAGGATGAGCCGACTACCGCTTGCACCAACGTGGTGTCGGTTGTCAGGCGCGACAGCACTTCACCGGTTTGCGTGGTTTCAAAAAACTCGGGGCTTTGCTTGAGCACATGTGCATACACCGCATTCCGCAAATCAGCCGTGACCCGTTCGCCGAGCCAGCTCACCAGATAAAAGCGTCCGGCTGAAAATAAACCCAATGCTGTCGCCACGGCAAACAGCTCAAAAAAGTGTGTTCGCACAGCCATCAGCTGTTCGCCTTTGTTGGCTTGTGCCATGCCGCCGTCTATCAGGCTGCGCAGTGCGAGAGGGAATAACAAGGTAGCACCCGCCGCTAGCGTGAGAAACAGCAGGGCCAAAAAAATGCGGCCTCGGTAAGGCCTCAAAAAAGGCAACAGCCCGGAGAGTGATTTGGGCGAACCCTTAGCGGGTTGGGCGGTGGCTAGTGCGGCAGAAGTTTCAGAGGAGGTAGGCATCGTTGAATTTTAGCGATTAATTTGACGTGGCAAACATTGTTGTTGACATTAATTGCTTAGACAATTAATATATGCGTCATGTCATCTAAGCCTAATTCTGGAAAAAAGCCGCCGGTCAAGCCCACAGGCGCGGGTGTGACCAAGTTTTACGCGGCCAAGACTTACACGCCCGGCGACAGCGTCGGCCACATGATGCGTCGCAGCTTGGCCCTGATGGCCCTGAGCATTGAGCATGAACTCGAACCCACCGGGCTGACCAATGCGCAGTGGTTGCCCTTGTACAAGCTGCACTTGGGAGTGGCTTCAACTGTCGCCGAACTGGCGCGTGAGTGCGATCACGATGCTGGCTCTATGACGCGGCTGTTGGACCGTTTGGAGGCCAAAAACCTGTGCCGCCGCCAGCGATCGTCAGACGACAGGCGCGTCGTCAACCTGGAACTGACTGACGCGGGTCGAGCCGCTGCCCAAGAAATTCCAGCCATCCTGAGCGATGTTCAAAACGCTTATCTGGCGGGCTTTTCGCATGATGAGTGGATGGCGTTGAAGGGCTATTTGAGCCGCATTCTTGATAACGCCAAAACGCTGCAAGCTGCAGTTGAAAAAAAATAACAAGCCTCCCCATGAACGCCAAAGTATTGACTTCCCCTCGTTTTTTTCCACACTTTGCACCGCGACTGTTGATTCTTGCTTTGCTGTCGGCTGGCTTGGGCGGTTGCGCCGACTTCTCGGGTATTCAGCAGCAGGCCCAACTGCAAGAGCCGGCCATGTCATCAGCGCCAGACAATGCGTCGGCACTGACTGTCCGCTCCGACTGGTGGCGCGACTTTGGTGACGAACAGCTCGACCGGTTGGAGGCGCGTGCCTTGGCCAACAGCCCCAGCCTCAAAGTAGCCCAGGCCCGGCTGGCTCGTGCGCAAGCGGTGCTGGAAGTCGCCAAGGGCGTTACGCTGCCGCAAGTCGGTGCGCAAGTGGACGCGAACCATCAGCGTTTCACCGCCAACGGCATGGTGCCGCCCCCGTATGGTGGCGCTGTGCTTGACACGGCTACCGCGCAGTTGACAGCGAGTTGGGAGCTTGATTTTTTTGGCAAGTACCGGGCTGCTCTAGACGCCGCATTGGGCTCAGCCAAAGCCGCTGAAGCCGATACTCAGGCCGCCCATGTGTTGCTTGCAGCCCAAGTGGCACGGACTTACTTTCAGTGGGTGCGCTTGCATGCGCAGACGGCAGTGGCCGAGCGCGCCTTGGCCCAGCGTCAACAAACGCTGCAACTGGTGCAGGATCGCGTCAAGGCTGGGCTCGACACGCGACTCGAGCTGCGTCTCAGCGAAGCTGGTCTGCCCGAAGCACGGCTGCAACTCGAAACCTTGGCCGAGCAATCTGCGTTGACGCGCCATGCTCTTGCGGCGTTGCTGGGCGACCGCGACAGTAGCGCATTGGCCGCAGCGCCTACGGGCTTGAACACGATTCGGCAGCTTGCAATCAGTGGCACGATACCGGTAGACGTGCTCGGTATCCGCCCTGACATCGTGGCTGCGCGCTGGCGTGTCGAGGCTGCCGGCAAGGATATGCGCAACGCTAAAACCCAGTTCTATCCGAACATCAACTTGGTCGGTTTTGCCGGCTTCTCTAGCATTGGTTTGCCATCGTTGTTCAACGGCGGCAGTCAGCAATGGGGTGTTGGTCCGGCACTGCGTCTGCCGATTTTTGACGCTGGCCGCTTGCGTGCCAATCTGCGCGGCAAGACGGCCGAGCTGGATGCCGCAATAGAGAGCTATCACGCCGCCGTGGTGGATGCAGCTCGTGATGTCGCCGACCAAGTCACTTCAACGCAAGCCGTGTTGCGCCAGCAAACCGAGCAACGCGCAGCGCAAGCTGCCGCTGAAGCTGCTCACGCGATTGCCCTGCAACGCTATGAGGCCGGACTGACCAATTACCTGACGGTTTTGAACGCTGAAACAGGTGTATTGAATCAGCGCCGTGTCGGCGTCGATCTCGCGGCACGCGCCCTGGAGACACGGGTGCGGTTAATGCACGCATTGGGTGGCGGCGAGGCCAGCCGTTTTGTGGCTGCCCGCTGAACACCCGATCGAACTTCACTTCGCATTTCTACCCAGCCGCATTCGACGCCAACTGCGGCCCGCACATCTTTGCCCGTATTCCCTGAAAGCTCTCCCATGACCGTACCTCCATCTTCTGCCGCCGCGCAGCCGTCGACCTTGAACACCAAAACTGCACAGCGCAAGAAAGCCCTCACTGTGCTGGCCAGCGTGGTCGTCCTCGGCTTGGTGGCCTGGGGCATTTACGACTACATTGTTGCCAGTCATTACGAAGCCACCGACAACGCTTATGTCCAAGGCCATGTGATTCAGATCACGCCGCAAATAAGCGGCACGGTGACAGCCATCCTGGCCGACGACACCGACTTCGTGAAAGCCGGCCAAGCGCTGGTGCAGCTGGACCCGGCCGATGCCCGCGTCGCGCTCGATCAGGCTGAAGCTGCACTGGGCCAAGCCGTGCGGCAAGTGCGCACGCTCTACGCCAACAATGGCGCACTCGCCGCGCAGGTTCGTTTGCGCGACGCCGAAGTGGTGCGTGCGCAGGGCGACGTGGCACGCGCCACCGACGACCTCAGCCGCCGTCAGTCGCTCAGTGGCAATGGCGCTGTGTCAAAGGAAGAACTCAACCACGCGCAATCGCAGCAGGCCACCGCGCGCAGTGCCTTGGCTGCCGCAGAGGCCGGCGTCAATGCGGCACGCGAGCAACTCAACAGCAATCAGGCATTGACCGATGGCACCAATCTTGAGCGGCATCCGAGTGTGCAACTGGCCGCAGCCAAGGTAAGAGAAGCTCATCTCGCGACGCAGCGCACGGCCCTGTTGGCACCGGTTGATGGCTATGTCGCCAAGCGCTCCGTCCAGCTGGGTCAACGAGTCGCTGCCGGCACACCGCTGATGGCAGTGATTCCCCTGAGCAACGTGTGGGTGGATGCGAATTTCAAGGAGGTCCAGTTGCGGCATATCCGTATCGGTCAGCCGGCCCTTGTGGTCGCTGACCTGTATGGCAAGAAAGTCGACTACAAAGGCACCGTGAGCGGTGTCGGCATGGGTACCGGCGCTGCTTTTTCCCTGTTGCCCGCACAAAACGCCACCGGCAACTGGATCAAGGTCGTGCAGCGTGTGCCCGTGCGCATCGCGCTGGATCCACAGCAACTCGCCGACAAACCCTTGCGTGTGGGTTTGTCGATGGACGTCGAGGTTAATGTGACCAACCAGAGCGGCAAAGTGCTGGCCGATATGCCTGTGGCTGCATCGCTGGCAAGCGCCTTGACCGATCATTCAGCTGAAGTTGCCAACGCCGATGTGCGCCGTGTCATCGCCGCCAATACCGGTCAGACCGGCAAGCCAACACCTGCTCGCTCAGCGCACTGAAAAAACCGCGACTATTCATGGCTCAAGCACCCAGCGCTGACAGCGCGAACATCCCTCCCGTATCGCCACCGACTCAACCGATCGTCCACGAACCGTTGACGGGCTCGGCCCGAATGTGGGGTACTTTGGCGCTGTCTGCTGCCACCTTCATGAACGTACTGGACTCGTCGATTGCCAATGTGTCGCTGCCGGCGATAGCCGGTGACCTTGGCGTCAGTCCCAACCAGGGCACGTGGGTCATTACCAGTTTTGGTGTCGCTAATGCGATTGCCGTGCCCTTGACGGGTTGGCTGTCACAGCGCTTTGGACAGGTCCGGTTGTTCACCGCCAGCATCATCCTGTTTGTGATCGCTTCATGGCTGTGTGGCCTTGCGCCGAACATGACCACGCTGATTATTTTTCGCGTCTTGCAGGGCTTGGTGGCGGGGCCCTTGATTCCGCTGTCGCAGTCATTGCTGCTGTCGAGTTATCCGCGCGCTTTGGCCGGGCTGGCCATGGCGATGTGGTCCATGACCACACTGATCGCACCGGTGCTCGGGCCACTGCTGGGCGGTTGGATCACCGACAACGTGGCTTGGCCTTGGATTTTTTATATCAATATTCCGGTCGGCTTTGCTTCGGCCTTTATCACTTGGCGGATCTTTCGCAAGCGCGAAAGCACAATTAGAAAACTACCGATTGACACCATCGGCTTGGCTTTGCTGGTCCTTTGGGTCGGCGCTCTGCAAATCATGCTCGACAAAGGCCAGGAGCTGGACTGGTTCCACTCGACAGAGGTGGTGCTGCTGGGCTTGGTGGCACTGATCGGGCTGATTACTTTTGTGATTTGGGAGCTCACGGAGGAGCATCCGGTGGTTGATTTGACGCTGTTCAAACGCCGTAATTTCTGGGCTGGTGCGCTGGCGTTGTCGGTGGGTTACGGCCTGTTTTTTGGCAATGTGGTGCTGTTGCCGCTGTGGCTTCAGCAATACATGGGTTACACCGCGACCCAGGCTGGTATTGTCTTGGCACCCGTTGGTCTGCTGGCCTTGCTGCTGTCGCCGATCATCGGCAAGAACATCCAAAAGTTGGATCCACGCCGGCTCGCTGTCGCGGCATTTGTGGTGTTCGCTGTGGTGTTGTGGATGCGCTCGAACTTCACGACTCAAGCTGACATCGGCACCATCCTGATCCCCACTGTGATTCAGGGCATTGCCATGGCTTTGTTCTTCATCCCGTTGGTGACTATCACCTTGTCGGGTATTTCGCCGGAAAAAATTCCGGCAGCCTCGGGACTGTCGAACTTTGTGCGCATCGTCGCCGGCTCCTTCGGCACGTCGATCGCCACCACCGTGTGGCAAGACCGCGCCGCGTTGCACCATGCACAGCTCAGCGACGCCGTCAACCCTGTCAGCACGGCGACAACCCAAGCGCTCTCAGGTTTGGCCAGTGCCGGCCTGTCGCCTGAGCAAGCCCTTGGCAGCATCAACCGGCTGGTTGATCAGCAGGCCTACATGTTGGCGGCGTCAGATGTGTTTTACATGTCTGCACTGATTTTTTTGGCCTTGATTCCACTGGTCTTTTTGACGCGGCGTGACCGTAGCTCACACGCGAGCGCTAGCAGTTCTGATGCGGCCAGCGGGGCGCATTAGCTTAGATTCGCAGAGCCGCTGCGTAGCCTGTCATTTCTAAATAGCCGCGGCCCACGCGTTTGCCGCGGCTATCGATTAATTCGCTCAGACCTTCCCAATACACCGCAGCGGTCGATGCACGGCTGTCGAGTTCCTGGTTGTCAATGACCGCGTTGACCTTGTAGCGCTCTGTCGGTGTCTGCACCTGCCACTCGACCGGATAGCTCGCCTGCGTCAGCGGGCTGGTCCAACGCCGCACTGCTTTGAAAGTCACCTCGCCGCGCTTGAAGACCGTCAGTTCGCCTTTGGCCGAGCGGAAAGAACCACCGTCCCAGATCGCGCCGCCGCTGGCCGTGCGCAGCTGAAAGGCGGTGAGTGCGCTGCCATCGTCCAGGTTCATGCCGATCCAGTCCCAGCCCTGGGCGTCGGGGTGCAGCAGTTCTTCACTCCATTCGTGGTCTAGCCAGGCTTTCCCCGACACGTCGAAACTCTGCCCTTGCAAGGTGATTTTTCCGCTGGTGTTCAACTGCGGGTGGCTGTAGTAGTAGCTGGCTTGACGCGCCTCTGGCCCTTTGCGCGACAGGCCATTTTGGCCCTGCAACATCAGCGGCTGTGTTTCATTCATTTGCAGTTGTAGTGCAAAGTCGTTGCCCGGCAAGCTGGCGTTGTAGCGGCTGGGCCCAGCCGTGTCACGCTGCAAAGTCCAGTCATTGAGCTTCAAGTGAGTATCTTTCGTGCTGGCAAAAGCCAGACCAAAACCGGCACGGGCAATGCGTTGGTCGTGCCAGAGTTTTTGGCCCTGCACATCGCTCACAGCAGCATGGGCAAAGATGAGTTGCTGCGCCGAAAACTTCGACTGCATGGCTTGGGTTGCATCCACGCGGGTGCGAAAAAATGTCAGCTGAAAACCGAACTCGCGGCCATCTGACGCACGGCTGCGAGCGTGTCCTGTGATGTACCACCACTCGGTGCGCAGCTCAGAGTGCGCGCCATGATCGCGCGGGAAGCGTAGCGTGCGCGCGGGCAAAGGCCACGCTGTGGAAGACATGCCGGCCAAAGCGATGCCGGCTGTGCTAGCGGCCATGAGTGCGCGACGTGTCAGCATTGAAGAGGCAAAGTCATCCAACGATTCTCGCAGCCCAAGACCTGATGCCCCGCTCAAGCTGGATGACGATCCCCCACTGGGTCAGTTTCAAACACCACCTCACCCGTGTCCACATGAACAACGCGGATGTGCTGGCGGGTCGGGTCAGCCAAGCTTTTCACGGCAACCGCAACGGCTAAACCACGGTCGTTGTAAATTTGCTGGGAACTGTTTTTCGGCAGCAGACTGCCACGCAAGGGACTGCTACTTTCAATGCGGTACTGAGAACTGGCCATGATGAATGTCCTATACGAATGTCGATGTGCGAACAATAACTGGACTCATCCTAAGCTTTGAATGTGACGTTTTGATCACACAACAGCTCCAGAAAGAGTCACGAAGGTAACGAATCGAAAAGTGGGTTCGCCCGTCTCAAGGCGTGTTGCGCTTGTTCTTAAAATTAAGCGTGAATATTGCCTGAGCAGGTGGGACAAAAAGACTAGAAAATAGCGTGCTGTCTTGTCAGCCAAGGTCCCGAAAATGACCCTGTTGATACAGTGCTGCCGCCCCGAAGTCATGGACTGCCGTGCTTCGCTCCCAGTGACAAACTACATCGTCATTGCGAGTTTTCCGAATTCGTCCAGCTACTGCACATGGACCTTGAACAGCAGGCTCAAAACTGCGTCGCTGCGAGCGCAGCGACGCAGCCCATCGCCGCGCTCACCAGTCTTCTTTAACAGCCAGCACCGCATCAGCGCTGGCGGCTGCGCGGCCTGCCAGCCACGCGGTCAGTGTGCCCGCCAACACCACCGCAGCGCACAAAGCCAACAAGCGCAGCCACGGCACTTGCATGTCCATCGTCCAGTGAAAACTTTGTGGGTTGACCACATGCACCAACACCACCGACACCATCAGCCCGAGGGCAAGCCCGGCGACCGAGCCCATGACCGTCCAGGCGGCGCCTTCACCGGCCACCACCGTCAGAATTTGCCGGCGTGTCAGGCCCAAGTGCGCCAGCAGGCCAAACTCTTTGCGCCGGGCCAGCACTTGGGCGCTGAAGTTGGCGGCTACGCCAAACAGACCGATCGCGATGGCGACCGCCTGCAGCCAGTAAGTGACTGCAAAGCTGCGGTCAAAAATACGCAGCGAGGTGGTACGGATCTGGCTGGCCGAGGCAAATTCAATCAGACTGCTGGCCCCCGAGGCCTGCTCAGGCAGGTCCCGGATGGCTTGTTGCACCGTGGCTTCGCTGGCATCATTGGAATTAGGCGCCAGCCAGAGCGCGAGGTCGTTGACACGCTGGTCGCTGGTGAGTCGTACAAAGTCAGTTTGGTCGATGGCAATGGCGCCGAACTGGCGTGCGTAATCGCGCCACACGCCGGCGACAAAAAATCGTTTCGCCGGCTGGCTGCTACTGGTTATGGCTTCCCCAAACGCGGACGACAAGGGCTCAAAAAAGTCGCCCAACTTCGCTTGGTAAAGATCCAGCATCGGCTCGCTCACATAAATCCCGATGACACCCGCCGGCACGGCCAAGGTTTCGCCCACCAAGGGCAAGGCACGGGCCGGATCTTGCAAGTCGCGGGCGATCAGTGCCACAGCCGGTTGCGCCGGGTTGAGCAAGAGTTGCGTCACGCGCAGCGTGCTGACACGCTGTACGCCTGGTACAGCGGCTACGCGCTCAACGAAGTAGGGGCTGAAATAAGCGCTGTCACTGGCAGCGGCACTGACCGACGTGCGCACGTACAAATCAGCTGGCAGCACCACGTCAAGCCAACTGGTGACCGATTGCCGAAAGCTCGCCACCATGACGGTGAGAGCCACCGCCAAACTCAGCGACGCCACCACGCCGCTGACTGCCACGCCAGCGCTTTCGCGCACGCGTCGAGCACGTTCCACCGCCAGCATGGGCAGGGCGCGGTGCGCCACCCACGGGCTCAGTCGTCCGTACAACAAGCCGATCAAACCCGGCAGCGTGGTGATGCCGCCGACCAGCAACAAGCCGACCGACAAATAGGCCCCCAGCGCGATGCCAGCCACGGGCGGCAGCAGCGCCATAACACCGCTGGCTGCCAGCAAGGCCAGACTCAACCAGTGGCTGCGCGGGCCACCCAAGCCTGCGCCCAAACCTTTCAGGCTTTGCGCAGGCGGCAATTTTTGGGCACTTTTGGCCGGCCACCAACCGCCCACCAACGCGGCCGCCACGCCCAGCCCGCCGTACACCAGCGCGGCCGTGCTGCTCCATTGCAGCGCGGGAGCAATGCCCGAAAAATAACCGCCGCCCAAGTCGCCACCCAACACGCGCAAGGCCAGCGCCGCAAGCCCGGTGCCAAGCGCGATGCCGGCAACGCTGCCGACCACACCAAGCACCAGCGACTCGTACAGCACCAGTCGCAATCGCTCGGCGCCCGTCAAGCCCAACACACCGAGCAGTGCCAACTGCTGAGCGCGTTTCGCCACGCTCAGCGAGAGCACCGAAAACACCAAAAAAGCGCCTGTGAAAAGTGCCACCAGCGCCAGCACCGTGAGGTTGACGCGGTAAGCCCGCGACAGCTGATCGATGCGCTGGGCCCCGTCGCCGGGCTCGCTCAGGCGCAGTTGTGGTGGCCAGTCCGGCGCGCTTTGCAGCTTGCGGATAAACGCGCTGCGGTCGACACCCGCGCGCAGTTGGAGGTCGATGCGCGACAGCTCGCCGCCGCGCTCAAACAGGTCTTGCGCCGCGCCAATGTCCATCACTGCCAGCGGCCCGCCACCGGCAGCCACACGGCCCGCCACATTCACTCGGAGCAAGCGCACGCCGCTTTGCAATTCAACGCTGTCGCCTGCAAGGCGTTCGCGCGCGGCAGCATTCAAAAAAATCACACCGGGTGCAAACAGGGCGAAACGGTCGGTACCCTTGGCTGGCAAGGGCATCAGTTCAGGGGCCACGGTGGCCAGCCGCAAGGCATCCACGCCGAGGACACGCAAGGCCAGCCGTTCGCCGCTGGCGTTTTGTGCGTAGGTGCTCAGCTCCAGCACGGGGCTGGCCACGCTGACGTCTGGGTGCTGCGCGACACGGGCGAAAACGGCTTCGTCAAAACTGCCTTGGGCTGCTCGCAGTTCCAGGTCGGGCTGGCCGTTGACCGAGCGCACGGCTTGCGAAAACTCACTCAAGGCCGACGCATTGATGAGGTGCACCGAAAACGCCAGCGCCACACCCAACATCACCGCCACCACGGCCGCCGCATTGCGCCAAGGGTGGTGTTTGAGTTCCTGCCAGGAGAAGGTGCTGAGCAGTCTCAGCTCGGCAGGTTTTTCAGACCAAGCCATCGGCGCGCAGTTTCAGCACTCTGTCCGCTCGGGCTGCCGCCGCTTCTGAATGCGTCACCAGCACCAGCGAGGTGCCTTGTTCTTGGGTTTGGGCGATGAGTGCATCCATCACTTTGGCAGCGGTGCTCGGGTCAAGGTTGCCTGTGGGTTCATCGGCCAGCATCAGACTTGGGCGGTGCACCAAAGCGCGAGCTATCGCCACGCGTTGCAGCTGGCCGCCTGAGAGCTGCTGCGGCAGCCGACTGCCCAAACCGTCTAAGCCCACGGCCGCTAACATCGCGGCGACGCGTTTGTCATCAGGCTGACCCAGCAGCAAGAGTGGCAGGCCGACGTTTTGTGCGACATCCAAATGCGGCAGCACATGAAAGGCTTGGAACACAAAGCCGACATGTTGGCGCCTCAGCAGCGCGCGCTGATCATCGGTCATCTGGTTCAGTGAGTGGCCTTGTAAGACAACCGATCCTTCGTCCCACGTGTCCAGCCCGGCCATGCAATTGAGCAAGGTGGATTTCCCCACGCCCGACTCGCCGACGATGGCGACGAACTCGCCCGGCGCGACGTGCAGCGACACCTTACTGAACACCGGCGTGCCGCTGTAGTGTTTGGCTAAGTTGGTGATGTGCAGGGTCATGGGTTGCGGTCTTGCTTGTTGGAGGCTGCGACCACATGCTCGGCCACCAGAGCCAGCACCTGCGCCAAAGCATCCGGTGCATCGCATGCCACCACGCGGCGTTGCGGCATGCTGCGCAGCCAGGTCAGCTGGCGTTTGGCAAGTTGGCGCGTGGCGGCAATGCCTTGTTCGCGGAAGTCGCGCAAAGCTGTGTTGTGATCGACGGCTGTCGCTTGTTTTAGCTGTGCTGGCTGAGCGTCAAAGCTGTCTAGCAGCGTCAAAGCCTGTCGGTAACCGACACAGCGCATGGACGGTAAGTCCTTGTGTAGATCACCTCTGGCGCGCAGGGCCCGCACTTCGTCCAGAAAACCAGCGGCCAGCAT
Organism: Comamonadaceae bacterium; assembly: GCA_947447355.1. Classification (GTDB taxonomy): domain Bacteria; phylum Pseudomonadota; class Gammaproteobacteria; order Burkholderiales; family Burkholderiaceae_C; genus Polaromonas. Next base: position 6,441 of record CANFJF010000051.1, on the reverse strand, counting down.
GGCGTCAAAGCGCTCGGCAATGCGGCCGTGCAACCAAGCGCGGTCGTTGGGTTCAAGTGAAATGAGCAGCCTGGACGGTTCCATGTCGTCATGGCGAGTTTCCCTGTCATTGCGAGTGGAACTATTCTCGTCATTTCGAGCGGAACTATTCACGTCATTGCGAGCGGAGCGCGGCAATCCAGCGGTCATGGACTGCCGCGCTGCGCTCGCAGAGACGAAGGGGTTTGACTGCCGCGCTTCGCTCGCAGTAACGAAAGAGTTGGACTGCTGCGCTTCGCTCGCAGTGACGACTTCCACGGGTGTCGCTGCTATTCGTCGCTGAAAGAACGACAGCGGCTGGCCCGACACGCGAAACACTTCGAGCGCTCTTGAGATGCGTTGCGAGTCTTGCGGCTGCAGCCTGGCTGCGGTGATCGGGTCTACCAGCGCCAGCTCGGCGTGCAGCGCCGGCCAGCCGCGTGCTGCGGCTTCGGTGGCTATGGTTGCGCGGACAGCCGGGTCTGCTTTGGGCATCTCGTCCAGCCCATCAAACAGCGCTTTGAAATACAACATGGTGCCGCCCACCAGCAGCGGCAGCTTGCCGCGCGCGCGGATGTCTTGCATCAAACGCTGGGCGTCTGTCACAAACTCGGCCGCACTGTAAGCCTGCAAAGGATCACGGATGTTGATCAGGTGGTGTGTCACGGTGGCCAACTCGTCAGCGCTGGGTTTGGCTGTGCCAATGTTCATGCTACGGTAGACCAAGGCGGAATCGACGCTGATGATTTCGACCGGGTGTTGCCGCGCGATGGCCAGCGCTGCTGCTGTTTTGCCAGCCGCAGTCGGGCCTGCCAGAGCCAAGTAGTTGAGTGATACAAAAGGGTTGTTCATGGCGTGGCAGCTGCTTGAGTGAGCGGTTTGACGCTGCCGTGGCATCGCACCAAGGTCCAGGCGGCCAGCGCGATCAAGAAGGTCCACAACGCGATACCGTAGGTGAGTGGCCGAACCGTACCGTCCATGTGTGTGCCGAGCCAAGTGCCCATCACAAAGGCCACCAGCGTCATCAGGAAACCATTCAGTGCCGAGGCTGTGCCCGCTGCTTGCGGAAAGGGACCGATGGCGCCGCTCTGTCCGCAGGGCTGGTGCACGCCGTGCGCCAGCATGAAGAGGGCATAAGGCAACACGATGGTCCACAGGCTGATGACGCCAGCCCAGGTCAAGCCGGCCATGAGCAAACCACTGATCAGGCTCAGGCCGGCGGCGATGCCAACCGAGTTTTGCACGCCAAAGCGCATCAGCAAGCGGCGGCATAAAAAAGTGCCGGCAAGGTAGGCCAGACACATGAAGAAAAACACCATGCCGTATTGTGTTTTGCTCAGGCCGATGACATTGATCAGCACAAAAGAGGAGGTCGCTAAAAAGGTGAAAAGACCGCCGTACGACGCAGCCGACAAGGCCGAAAAGGCCAGAAAGGTCGGGTTTCGCAGAATTTGCAACCACGTGCGCAGCAAAGCAGCAGGATGCAAGGCAAGGGGGTTCGGCCGGCTCAGTGATTCTTCAAAGCGCAGGGCGATGAGCCCCAGCGCCAACACGCCAAAGACGGCGGGCGCCAACAAGGTGATGCGCCAGCCGCCATATTCTGCGAGCAAGCCGCCCAGCGGCCCGGCGATGCAAGCCAGGACGCCAAGACCGCTTAGGCCTTTGGACATGATGCGCGCGCCATCCGTGGGGCGGTACAGGTCGCGCACGATGGCACGCGCGCACATCACCACGGCGCCCATGGCCGCACCCTGCAGTACGCGCCAGCCGATCAACCATTCCATTGAAGGCGCCAGTGTGCTGGCCACTGTCGCCAGCACATAGGCCCCAAGACCGATCAGTAAGATGGGTCGCCGGCCAAATCGGTCTGACAACGGTCCCCACAGAAGTTGCGAGCAACCAAACGCCAGTAACAGCGCGCTCAAGGTGTATTGCGCTTGGGCCATGGGCGCTGCAAAGCTGTCGGCCAGTGCCGGCAAAGCGGGTAAATACAGATCCGTGGTGACCGGTTGTATGCCCAGCAGCATCGACAAAAACACCACTACCCAGCCGGGCGACATACCGTTTTGGGCGCTTGTTGAGAGGGGGGAGGGCTGTGCAGGCATCCAGAAGAGCGTATCAGGAATTTCCCTGAATTCGCCTCTGGCTCAACGCGAGTCGAGCTTGAAAAGCTGCGCCAGCGCCGCTTTGTACTGCGGCTGACCGACGGTGTTGGTGTTGTGGTGCGAGCCATCTTCTACCAGCACAAACAGCTTGGGCTCGGCGGCGGCCTCAAAGAGTTTGCGGCCCAGGTTGGGGTCAATGAGTTGGTCGCGCCCGCCGTGGACCACCAACAGCGGCGAGCCAATTTGATCGACCTTGCGAATGGCTTCAAAGCGCTGCGTGATCAACGCAGAAATAGGCACCCAACCCCATTTGAAGGTGCTCACCACGTCAGCGATCGAGGTGAAAGTGCCTTCGACGATGGTGCCACTTTCATCAGTCACTTGCGACGCCAGATTAATGGCTATCGGTCCGCCCAGCGAGTGACCAAAAATATAGCGTGGGCGATTCGGGTAGTGGGCAGCCAGCCAGTCCCATGCGGCGCGGGCGTCTTCATAGGCCGTGGCTTCGGACGGCAGGCCCGTACTGCTTTTGCCGAAGCCGCGGTAGTCCACCCCCAACACTGAGAAGCCCAACTCCTGCATCCGGCGCATCCGAAACGCCGAGCCGGTGACGTTCCAACGGGCGCCGTGCAGATACAGCAACACAGGCCTGTCGTCGTTGCTCAAGCCCGCAGTTGACATGCCTTGCTGTGCCTGAAAGCTGACTGTGAGCAATTTGCCTGCCGCCAAAGTTGCCAGCGGTTTGTCAGCCTCCAGCCACAGGCCGTGCAACTTGCTGTCTTGGCCGGTGACCTTTGAGTGGAATTCGATCCACACGTCGTCCATGTTGCGTGCAGCTTCTGTACCGCCGCCCCAGCTGCGGTCGCTGGGTTGAAAAATCCAAGCCCGCTGGCGTTCGTCGAACGAGGTGCAGCCGGCGACCAATGCCGCTGTCAGAGCGAGCAAGGCCAAGGTCAATGCAGAGGTGAAAGGGCGCCAGAGTTTCATAAGTGAGTATGAACATCATCGCTGCTTAAAGTTCAGACAGCTTCACTGGGGTCTTTTAAACTCTCGCCATGAACACATGGTTTTTTATCCGGCCGAAGATGACAAAAGCCCTTACGTCATCGCGAGCGAAGCGCGGCGATCCATCTTTGCGGCGCGCTGCGATGGACTGCCGCGCTTCGCTCGCAGTGACGGCACTTGTGATATCTGTCGCAGCGACGAAAGTTTTGCCCCTCCTGTCATCGCGAGCGAAGCGCGGCGATCCATCTTTGCGGCGCGCGGTGATGGACTGCCGCGCTTCGCTCGCAGCGACGGCATTTGTGATATCTCTCGCGGCGACGAAAGTTTTGCCCCTCCTGTCATCGCGAGCGAAGCGCGGCGATCCATCTTTGCGGCGCGCGGTGATGGACTGCCGCGCTTGGCTCGCAGCGACGGCATTTGTGATCTCTCTCCCAGCGGCGCCATTTTTGCCCTATTGTGCAAGGTCTGTGTGCGGTATCCGGACGGGTTCGGAAAGCTCGTCATGAACACACCCGTCAACCCAGAATCTGTCACGATGCCTGCGCCCTTGAAGCCCGGAACCGAAGCTTGGGCGCTCGGCATGGCAGGCCTGTTGCCCTTTGTGGCGGGCGCGGCCGGGCTTTGGTTGCTGCCCCCCGAGTGGGCTGGTTTGGCTGCGTTGGCATTGCTCACTTATGCCGCTGTGATCGTCAGCTTTCTGGGCGGCATTCATTGGGGCTTGGCGATGCCCTTGGCTCAAACGCGCCGTGGGCTGTTGATCTGGGGTGTGTTGCCGAGTTTGCTGGCTTGGGCCGGGTTGCTGCTCAACAGCGTTTGGGGCTTGTTGCTCATGGCCGCGAGCTTGTTACTTTGCTACATCGTCGACTGCCAGATTTATCGCTCCTTGCGGCTTGGTGGCTGGCTTGGTCTGCGCGGCATGCTGACCGTCGTGGCTGTGCTGTCTTGCTTGGCTGGCGCTGCGGCCTTCATGGCGCACACTTAAACGTCGTTCTCTAGCGGCACTGGCAAGCCTTCAGCGGCCGCGCAAAAACAGACTGTCGAGGTCGCGGATGCTCATTTGCCGCCAGGTCGGCCGGCCGTGGTTGCATTGGTCTGAGCGCTCGGTGGCTTCCATTTGCCGCAGCAGCGCGTTCATTTCGTCCAACGTCAGTTTGCGGTTGGCGCGAACCGCACCGTGACAAGCCATGGTCGAGAGCAGCTCGTTTTGGGCACGCTGAATCACGGTACTTGCGTCGTGCTGGGCCAATTCGGCCAGCACGCTGCGCGCCAACTCGACGGCGTCTGATTGTGCGAGTGACGTCGGCACCGCCCGCACCGCCAGTGTCTTGGGTGAGAACGGAGTTATTTCCAAGCCCAGCGTTTGCAAAGTCTCGGCGGCACTTTGGGCGGTGTCGATTTCTTGCGCGGTGGCGGCAAAGGTGGCCGGAATCAGCAGGGGCTGGCTGGTGATAGCGGCACTCGCCGAGCTGTCCAACTGGTTCTTCAGGCGCTCATAAACAATTCGCTCATGAGCCGCATGCATGTCCACAATGATCAGACCGCTGGTGTTTTCCGCCAGGATGTAAATACCTTGTAGTTGCGCCAGTGCCCGGCCCAGCGGCCAGTCGCCAGGCGGCAAGTTGGGTGCTTCGGCGTTGAAGGGTGTCCCTTTTGGCTGCTGACGAAGTGCATCAGCAGTCGGTCCTGTTGAAAGCCCTGAGAGACCCGCAGCAACCGGCCACATGGCCTCGAAGTCGCTGACCCTGTGATCCGTCCGGTGCTCCGTACGCGCTGAAAAATCCATGCCCGGTTGCGCCCAGCCCAAGCCGCGAGCGGCGCGCTGAGCATCTGAGACAAAGCCCTGCAGACCAGCCGCTTGCAGTGTTGCGTTCGCATCCGCAGCGTCCACTGCACCAATGCCGCTACCGACAACGGCTCCGCCAATCTGCGAACGCGGCACCGCCAGCGCATTTTCGGCAGCGTGGCGCACAGCTTGGTGCACTTCGCGGCTGTCCCGAAAGCGCACTTCAATCTTGGTCGGATGCACGTTCACATCGACGCGGGCCGGGTCCATCTCGACATACAGCGCGTAGACCGGCTGGCGGTGGCCGTGCAGCACGTCTTCATACGCGCTGCGGGCGGCGTGGGTGAGTACCTTGTCGCGCACATAGCGACCGTTCACATAGGCAAACTGCTGGTCGGCGCGCGAGCGGGCGGCGTCAGGAATGCCGGCCCGACCCCAGACTTTTACCGCCGGCCCACCGTCCATGCGGCGCGCACTGCTTTCGTAATTCACGGCGATGGATTGCGCCACAAACTCTGCCCCCAACACATCAGCCAAGCGCTGGTCCAGCGCGGCCACGGGGTCGTCGGTTTGAAGCGCCTCGGTGCAAGCGCGCCATTGCTCGACCAGCTTGCCTTCGTGCCAGATGGCAAAGCCGACGTCGGGGCGCACCAGCGCGTGGCGCCGGACGGCTTCAATGCAATGCGCCAGTTCGGTGGCGTCGGTCTTCAAAAATTTGCGCCGTGCGGGCGTGGCGTAAAACAGCTCGCGCACTTCAACGCTGGTGCCGCGGCTGCGCGCGGCGGGTTGGATCTCGCCGGTGCGGCCGTCAAGCTGCCAAGCATGACCGCCCGCGCTGGCGTCGGCTTCGGCATCGCCCGAGCGCGATATCAGGCTCATGTCGGCAATCGAATTGATGGCGGCCAGTGCCTCGCCCCGAAAGCCCATCGTGCCGACGGCTTCCAAGTCTTGCAGCGAGGCGATCTTGCTGGTGGCGTGGCGGCGCAAGGCAATGGCCAACTCGTTGGCCGGAATGCCGGCGCCATCGTCTTCCACCAAAATCAGCCGCACGCCGCCAGCTGACAGCCTTACCGTGACTTGGCGGGCACCAGCGTCCAAGGCGTTGTCGACCAACTCACGCACCACCGATGCGGGGCGTTCGACCACTTCGCCAGCGGCAATCTGGCTGATCAGTTCGTCCGGCAGTTCACGGATGGGGCGGCGGGGTGGGGCGGTGGTGGCGGTGTTCACTGGCAGATTTTAGGCCGTGTCAAAATCGGCGCCATGGAAATTATTAGCTTTTTGATGGACTTCATACTTCACGTGGACCGCCACTTGGAAACCTTCACCCAACAGTACGGCCTGTGGGTCTATGCGTTGCTGTTCGCCATCATCTTTGTAGAGACCGGTGTAGTGGTGATGCCGTTTTTGCCGGGCGACTCGTTGCTGTTCATCGTCGGCGCTTTGTGCGGTGTCGGTTTGATCAGCCTGCCGGTGTCTATCGGTGTGTTGTTGGTGGCGGCCATCTTGGGCGACCAGTGCAACTACACC
>CANFJF010000050.1 GCA_947447355.1 Comamonadaceae bacterium | reverse complement strand
TTGACGCGGGCCATGAAATCGTCGGCATTGAAGTCGATGTCTTCGTTGCGCGCATTGAGTTTGGCGGCCAGGTAGTAGCGCAGCCATTCGGGGTTCATGCCGAGGCCGAGGTACTTCAGCGGGTCGAGCCCGGTGCCGCGGCTCTTGCTCATTTTTTCGCCATTGTTGACGGTTAAAAAGCCGTGCACAAAGACGTTGTTTGGCGTCTTGCGACCACTGAACTTCAGCATCGCGGGCCAGAACAAAGTGTGGAAAGTCACGATGTCTTTGCCGATGAAGTGGTACTGCTCCAGAGCCGGGTCGGCCATGTAGGCGTCGTAGTTTTGGCCGCGTTGGTCGAGCAGGTTTTTCAAGGAGGCGAGGTAGCCAACCGGCGCGTCCAGCCAGACGTAAAAGTACTTGCCGGGAGCGTCGGGAATTTCAATGCCGAAGTAGGGCGCGTCACGGCTGATGTCCCAGTCGCCGAGGCCTTCGCTTTGCGTGCCGTCCGGGTTGGAACGCACCGAAAACCATTCTTTAACCTTGTTGGCCACTTCGGGTTGTAGTTTGCCGTCTTGCGTCCAGCTCTCCAGAAATTCAACGCAGCGCGGGTCTGACAATTTGAAGAAGAAATGCTCCGAGCTTTTAAGGACTGGCGTCACGCCCGACAAGGTCGAGAACGGGTTGATCAAGTCGGTGGGCGCATAAACCGCACCGCAGACCTCGCAGTTGTCGCCATACTGGTCTTTGGCGTGGCATTTCGGGCATTCGCCTTTGATGAAGCGGTCCGGCAGGAACATGTTCTTTTCGGTGTCAAAGAACTGCTCGACTGTTTTGGTTTCAATTAGCGAGCCTTGCGGGTTGTCACGCAGGTCGCGGTAAATCTGCCGGGCCAGTTCATGGTTTTCCGGCGAATCGGTGGAGCTCCAGTTGTCAAAGCTGATGTGAAAGCCGTCTAGATAAGGTTTGCGGCCGGCAGCGATGTCGGCTACAAATTGCTGCGGCGTTTTGCCCGCTTTTTCGGCGGCAATCATGATGGGCGCACCATGCGCGTCGTCGGCACCGACAAAATTAACGTCGTGGCCCTGCATTCGCTGAAAACGCACCCAAATATCGGCCTGGATGTACTCCATGATGTGGCCGATGTGAAAGTTGCCGTTGGCATACGGCAGGGCGGTGGTGACAAAAAGGCGGCGCTGGGACATAAACATCTTTATTGAACTAAGCGGGGATTTTATGTCGATGGGCCGCGGCTAAGCCCTTCAGCCCGTGCGGCCGAGGTGCCGGCGTTAGACTTCTCACCAAACTTTTCACAGACTTTGTAGCCTCAGCGGCACTTATCAAACCGGAGAATTATTTCATGGCGGCAGAGCAACAACTTACCCAGCAAGTGATTTTTAACGCGCTGCAGACGATCATTGACCCGAACACGGGAAAAGATTTTGTCAGCACCAAAGCGGTGAAAAACTTAGTTGTCACAGACGGCGACGTGTCCTTTGACGTTGAACTGGGCTATCCCGCCAAGAGCCAGTTGGCCGGCTTGCGTAAGCAGCTGATCGCCGCCGTCAAGGCTGTGCCGGGCGTCAACAACGTCTCGGTCAATGTGACGTTCAAGATCTCTAGCCACAGCGTGCAGCGCGGCGTACAACTGCTGCCCAACGTGAAAAACATCATCGCCGTAGCGTCTGGCAAGGGCGGCGTTGGCAAAAGTACCACTGCGGTTAACTTGGCGCTGGCTTTGGCCGCAGAAGGCGCCAGCGTCGGGCTGCTGGATGCCGATATTTACGGCCCCAGCCAGCCGATGATGATGGGGATTGAAGGCCGTCCGGAAAGCGTCGACGGCAAAAACATGGAGCCGATGGAAAACTACGGCATCCAAGTCATGTCGATCGGCTTTCTGGTGGCCCAAGACGAAGCCATGATCTGGCGTGGCCCGATGGCGACGCAGGCGCTGGAGCAACTGCTGCGACAGACCAACTGGAAAGACCTCGATTACCTGATCGTCGACATGCCGCCCGGCACCGGCGACATTCAGCTGACACTGAGCCAACGCGTGCCCATGACAGGCGCCGTGATCGTCACCACACCGCAAGACATCGCTTTGCTGGATGCCAAAAAAGGCATCAAGATGTTCGAGAAAGTTGGCGTGCCGATTCTTGGTATCGTTGAAAACATGGCGGTGCATGTGTGCAGCAACTGCGGTCACACCGAGCATATTTTTGGCGAAGACGGCGGCAAAAAAATGGCCACTGACTACGGCATGGACTACCTCGGTGCCTTGCCGCTGGACATGCAAATTCGCCTGCAGGCAGACAACGGCCGACCCACCGTGGTGGCAGATCCTGATGGTGATGTGGCAGCCATCTACAAAGCCGTGGCCCGCAAAGTCGCGGTCTCGATTGCAGCCAAGAACAAAGATTTTTCGTCCAAGTTCCCGACCATCACTATTTCTAAAAATACCTGATTGATCATCCGCACCCGACACAACAGCGCATGAGCTGATATGAAAAGTTTCTATGGCTGGCGTATGGTCGGTGCGGCTTGTGGCATTCAGTTCTTGATCGGCGCTTTGCTATTGCAAACCTTCGGTTTGTATATCGCTGTCTTGTCGGAAGAAATGGGCTGGAGCAAGACGACCTTGTCTGGTGCCGCCGCCCTGCAGTCAGCTGAGTCAGCCATCATCGGGCCGCTGCTCGGTTGGTTAATGGACCGCTGGGGCCCGCAATCCATCATTCGATGGGGTATTGTGATTTTCAGTGCTGGGCTCTTGTTGTTGAGTCAGGTGGACAGCGTAGGCACCTTTTATGTCAGCGCTATTTTGATGGCTGTCGGCTCCAGTTTGGGGGGCTATTTCCCACTCTCGGTGGCCATCGTTCACTGGTTTGAAAAACACCGCGCCCGTGCGTTGTCCATCATGAGCCTTGGGCTGGCCATGGGGGGTCTGGTGGTGCCCGCCATGGCTTGGTTCATGCAACAGTGGGGATGGCGCGTCACGGCTGCAGCCTCCGGCGCCGTGGCCCTTGTGGTCGGATTGCCACTGGCCCGAATGATCCGCCGGCGACCCGAAGACCACGGTGAGTTTGTCGACGGCATTCGGCCCGGAACTGAGACGCCTGAATCGGTGATTTTTAAAGTCTCTGGGCAACAAGAATTTTCACTCCGCGAGGCCCTCAACACGCGAGCTTTTTGGTTGTTGGCGGTCGGCCACGGACTGGCCTTGCTGGTGGTCACCGCCGTCAATGTTCATGCGATCTCTCACATGAAAGAAGGCCTCGGTTATACCGTTGCGGCGGCGGGCTGGGTCATCATGCTGATGACTTTCGGCCAACTGTTGGGCGTGCTGCTGGGCGCCGCCATTGGCGATCGGTTTGAAAAGAAAAAAGTGGCGGCGCTGTGCATGTTGTCGCATGCGCTCGGTTTGATGTTCTTGACGTATTCAAGCCAGATGCAGGGCCTGATCGCCTTCGCTATGTTTCATGGCTTGGCTTGGGGTTTGCGCGGGCCTTTCATGCAGGCCATTCGAGCCGATTATTTTGGCCGCAGTGCCATTGGCGCCATCATGGGCATTTCAGCCGCGATCATTGCTGTGGGACAAATGGCGGGCCCCATGATCGCCGGCCTGTTGGCTGACTTGACCGGAGACTACCGGCTCGGCTTCACCCTGCTGTCGATATTGGCGGCGCTGGGGTCGGTGTCGTTCATGCTGGCGAAGAAACCGGTCCGCGTTGTTTTGGCCTCTTGACGAAACCGCTACTCGACCAAAGCCACCGACTTCACCTGCGCCCACACTTGCATGCCAGGTGCCAGTTGCAGTTCATCTACCGCCCGTGACGTGACACGCGCCAGCAGAACAGACTCACCGCACAGAAGCTGAATCAAGGTCTGTGAGGCATGCGTGTCCGGACCGATCGCCTGCACCACACAGGGCAGCAGATTCTGGATGCTGGTGTGGCTGGGTTTGTCGAGCGCGATGCTGACATCTCGCGCCAAGACACGAACGCGCACTTGACGCCCCAGCGGCAGACCGGTGTCACGAACCCAGAGACTGCCACCGTTGAAGTTGAGTTGCGCCAGCTGCCAGCGCGCATCGCGCTCCTCGATGCGGGCTGACAAAAGGGCACCTGCATCGTCACCCAGCACCACAGGCATATCGAGTCCCGCCAAGACCTCCGCCACCGGACCGCAAGCCTTGACTTGGCCCGCGTCCAGCACCACCAAGGTGTCTGCCAGTCGGGCCACTTCGTCCGATGAATGCGTGACGTAAAGCATAGGGATTTTCAGCTCGTCGCGTAGGCGCTCCAGCCAAGGCAGGATGTCCTGCCGGCGGGCGTGGTCGATGGCGGCCAGTGGTTCATCCAGCAGCAGCAAGCGCGGTTGCGTTGCCAGCGCGCGCGCAATCGCGACGCGCTGACGTTCACCGCCAGACAATTGAGCGGTCTTACGCTCCAGTAGCGCGGCAATGCCCAGCAAGTCGATAGCGGCGCCCAAAGCCGAGGCATCGGCCGCACCCTGAATACGCTTCAAGCCAAACTGCAAATTGCCCCGCACAGTCAAGTGCGCAAATAAGCTGGCTTCTTGAAACACATAACCCAACGGGCGTTGCCAGGTCGGCAGGTAAATGCCGGCAGCGTCGTCCTGCCAAGTCTCGCCTGCGATTGACACCAACGCACCAGGCGTGCGCTCCAGACCGGCCACACAGCGCAGCAAACTGGTCTTGCCTGAGCCGGACACGCCAAACAACACCGTGATGCCCTGGCCCGGTAACGCAAGGTCGACATCCAAAGCAAAGTCTGTTCTTTCGAGCCTGAGCCGAAACCGGCTAGGCAAAACACCCTCGTCATTGCGAGCGCAGCGCGGCAATCCATGAACCCCTGGATGGCCGCGCTGCGCTCGCAATGACGATAAGTTGAGCGGCTCGCTCATGTCATGACCTGCGTATTTCTATGGTTCATCAGGGACAAGCCCAGCAACACCACGAAGGCAAACACCAGCATGCCGCCGGCTAGCCAATGCGCTTGTGCATATTCCATGGCTTCCACGTGACCGTAAATCTGCGTCGATAAAACGCGGGTCTTGTCCGGAATGTTGCCGCCAATCATCAGCACCACGCCAAACTCACCAATGGTGTGGGCAAAACTCAAAATAGCTGCGGTGATAAAACCGGGCTTGGCCAGCGGCAGCGCTACGCTGAAAAAAGCATCAATCGGCCGCGCCCGCAGCGTGGCAGCGACCTCCATTGGGCGCTCACCGATGGCTTCAAACGCATGCAAAATTGGCTGCACTGCAAACGGCATGGAATAGATGATCGAACCTAGCAGCAGACCCGCAAACGTGAAAGACAGCGTGCCCCAGCCCATCGCTTGCGTGAACTGGCCGATGGGTCCGTTCGGCCCCAACGCCACCAACAGATAAAAGCCCAACACGGTGGGCGGCAACACCAGCGGCAGCGCCACCACGGCGGCAATCGGCCCGAGCCACCAAGATTTGGAGCGTGCCAGCCACCAGGCGATCGGCGTGGCGATGATGATCAACAACAGCGTGGTCAGGCTGGCCAGTTCCAGCGTCAGCCAGATGGCCGATAGAGCGTGTCGATCAAACTCCGGCACGGACAAAAAACTCATAGGTCGTAGCCATAAGCGCGGATGATGGCTTGTGCCTTTTCACTCTTGAGATAGCTGAGCAAGGCGCTGGCTGCCGCGTTGTCTTTGCCCGTCTTTAATAGCACCGCGTCCTGCTGAATTGGCGCATGAAAACTCGCGGGAACAATCCAAGCCGAGCCTTGTGTGAGGCGTCCATCGGCATAGACTTGGGAAAGGGCGACAAAGCCAAGCGCGGCGTTTTCGCTGGCGACAAATTGGTGCGTCTGGACGATGTTAGAGCCTTCTACAAACTTGGGTTTCAGCTGCGCAAGCAAGCCGAGTTTGGTGAGGGTCTCCATCGTGGCCGCACCGTAAGGTGCCAGCTTGGGGTTGGCAACCGCCAATTTATCAAAACCACCTTGGCGCAATACATCGCCTTTGTCATCCACCAAACCGGGCTGTTTACTCCACAGCACCAGTTTGCCTATGGCGTAGGTGAAGTGGGTGCCAGCCATGCCAAAGCCTTCTTTTTCAAGACGCTCGGCAGTCTCTTTGTCGGCCGCCAGCAGCACCTGAAAAGGCGCGCCGTTTTTAATCTGCGCATAGAAAGCACCGGTGGCACCAAAGGCCAGCATTGCCTTGTGGCCAGTGTCGGCTTCAAAAATCTTGGCGATTTTTTGCATGGGTGCCGTGAAGTTGGCGGCCACCGCCACACTCACATCGGCGGCAGACGCCGTCAATGTGACACCGCACAGGGCTAGGCTAAATAGCTGCGAAGCCAGCGGAAAATACCTTGTCAGTTTTCTGAAAAGTGCCACAAAATTTTCGCTATTCTTAAAAAGGATAGCGAAGTATAGCGACACGGCCCCTTTTCAGTAGAGAATTTCAACATGAAAAAATCTCAGCTTCAGTTGGCAGACGCGTTGGGTCAGCAGTCGACGGACAAACGCATCGACATCCTGCGGCGCATTGGCCAAGTCGGCTCTATTTCTGAGGCGGCCAGAGGCGCCGGTGTCAGCTACAAGGCCGCATGGCAGGCGATTGACACGCTCAGCAATTTGGCCGGCGTTGCGTTGCTGGAAAAACTGGTGGGTGGCGCTGGCGGGGGCGGCGCCCGGCTGACGCAGGCGGGTCACCGGGTCTTGGACGCAGCCGACCAAATGAGTCAAGCGCGCAGGGACGTCCTGACGAAAATTGAAACTGATGCGCAAGCGGGTGTACCCATGTTCAATTTGTCCGCCCTGTCCCTGCGCACCAGCATGCGCAATCAGTTGCCGTGCACGGTCAAAGCCGTCAAGTCACGCGCAGGCGCGATCCGAGTCGAGTTGTTCTTGCCAGACCAAACCGTGGTCTGCGCCAGGATCACCCGGGAGAGTGCTGAGTTGTTGGGCTTGAAGCCTGGTCTCGCCGTGTTGGCATTGTGCAAGGCGACGGCCGTATCGGTCGGTACCAGCTGCGAGCCAGCCGATGGACGTAACCTGTTGACCGGTCAGGCCAGCCGGGCGTCGCGCTCAAAAACCGGCGGTGAGGTGGCCTTGAGTTTGCCGTCTGAACTTCAACTCGTGGGATTCACCGCGCCGGGTGAGCTGTTGAAAGTCGGTCACACGGCGATGGCTTGGTTTGATGAGTCTGCGGTGGTGGTGGCGCTGACACACTGATTTTTGACTTATGAAGTCAATTTCTTAGGGGTAAGCATATGGCGATAGAAGGCAGTCTTCCAAACATGAAAACATCAAATCATTTAAAAATAAATATACTAATAAATCGCAATTTGCACACTTTGTAAATTGCGATTCTATTCACCACACCAACTGCTTTGTGCCCAGAGCAGAAGGCAAAAAAGGCGTACCTAACCATGAGTACTCAAACACCTGGTTTGCTCGACAAGGAGCGAACCATCGTCGGTTCCGGCTTTAACCGCTGGTTGGTGCCACCGGCGGCCTTGGCCATTCACCTTTGCATTGGCATGGCTTATGGCTTTTCCGTGTTTTGGTTGCCCTTGTCTAAGGCATTGGGCATCAAAGAAGCGATCAAGTGTGGACCCGATGTGGGCTTCGTCGCTCAGCTCTTGACAACCACATGCGACTGGCCTGTCGCCACTTTGGGCTGGATGTACACCTTGTTCTTTGTATTCCTCGGACTGTCTGCGGCCATTTGGGGCGGATGGCTTGAGCATGCTGGTCCGCGCAAGGCGGGTGTCGTGGCCGCATTCTGCTGGGGTGGCGGCATGTTGTTGTCGGCGCTCGGTATTTATTGGCACCAATTTTGGCTGATGGTGCTCGGCTCAGGAATCATCGGCGGTATTGGACTCGGTCTGGGGTACATATCGCCAGTTTCAACTTTGATCAAATGGTTTCCAGACCGTCGTGGCATGGCCACCGGCATGGCCATCATGGGCTTTGGTGGGGGTGCCATGATCGGCGCGCCTTTGGCTGCTGAGTTGATGAAATACTTCGCCACGCCAAGCAGTGTGGGTGTTTGGCAGACCTTCGCACTCATGGGCTCGCTCTATATCGTGGCCATGCTGCTAGGCGCTTTCGGCTACCGCGTGCCGGCCACAGGGTGGAAGCCTGCGGGCTGGACGCCGCCGGTCGCAAGCACCTCCAACGCCATGATGACCAAACACCATGTGCACGTGAAGCGCATTTGGGGCATTCCCCAGTTTTGGCTGGTGTGGATGGTGTTGACCATGAATGTTTCGGCCGGTATCGGCGTGATCGGCATGGCCAGCCCGATGTTGCAAGAAGTCTTTGGCGGTGCCTTGATCAACGTCGCCGCCAAGTTTGGTGAGTTGGATGCCATCCAGAAAACCGCTATTGCAGGTGTTGCCGCAGGGTTTGCCGCGTTGCTGAGCTTGTTCAACATCGCGGGTCGCTTTTTCTGGGCCAGCCTGTCTGACAAGCTGGGTCGCAAACTCACCTACACCGTGTTCTTCGTCTTAGGCGCCTTCTTGTACTTCAGCATTCCTGCCAGCGCCGGTGCGGGTAACTTGCTGATGTTTGTGGCTGCCTTCTGCATTATTTTGAGCATGTACGGCGGTGCATTTGCCACCGTTCCAGCGTACTTGGCAGACTTGTTTGGCACGCAAAATGTGGGTGCTATTCATGGCCGCTTGCTGACCGCCTGGGCGACGGCAGGGATCATTGGCCCCGTGGTGGTGAACTACATGCGACAGTACCAGCTTGACATGGGCATCCCGCGAGAGCAGGTCTACAACCAAACCATGTACATCTTGGTCGGCATGCTGGTGGTGGGTCTGATTTGCAATTTGCTGGTACGCCCAGTGGATGCCAAGTATTTCATGACCGAGTCCGAGTTGGCCGAAGAAAAACGCCTGGCACACGAGAGTTCAACGGCGTCAACGTTGGTCTCTTACGACAACAACGTCACCAGCTCGCTGACCGTGGCGCTGGCTTGGTTGGCCGTTTCTTTGCCTTTGGCTTGGGGTGTTTATCGCACCATGCTGAGCGTTGGTCAGTTTTTTAACTGACTGTTGATAAGCGTGAACTTCATGCTGGGATTGTTTAGACCAGTCCAGCCTCAATCTCAGCCGCATCAAGCCGCGCAAAAGTCGTGTTGTGCCGGCCGGTGAGCGGGCCGCCACCGGGGATCACCTCGCCTTGCGGGCCATAGCCAATGGCTTTGAACTTCCACAGCCCGTTGATCAATTTCAAATTACCCACATGTTGGCCGTGCGCATCCAGCAGCTGGCAGCTGCCGTCGTTGATGGGTTTGAGGGTAAAGGGTGTCATGGTGGAGGTGCAGAGCGGCGATGAAGTGGGTGCCAAGATTAACCCCAAGCGCCAAGACCCCATGCACCATGGTCGGGCGCTGTCCGCCGTACACTCGCCGCCATGTCTGGATTTGTCCTGTATTCCCCTGCTGCCCCTGGCTCGCCAGAAGCTGCCTCGTTTGATGCGGTAGAGGCTGTGCGCCGTCCGTTCACCCAGGTGGCGGTAGTGATGCAGCGCGAACGCATCGACAACCGTTGGCAGCCTTGGCGCTGGAGCCTGTCTGAAATCATTCCGCACGTAGACGGTTTTGGCCCGCAACCGCGCCTGCTGATCAAGGACGATCAACAGGAGCGCTGGCTGCATCCGGGTTTCACGGTGGAGCTGTTCACCGACGACACCGAGGGCTATCACCTGAATTTGACGACCGACCATCCCTGTTTTTGGGTGGTCTGGCGCATGGAAGAAGAACCGGCCATCTGCGACGAATGCATCGCGGTACCGCAGACGGTGACGCTGAGTTACACCGACGCCGGTCGTTGGTTGGACGCACAAGAGTCTGTCGAGCAAGTACCGGCACCGGTTGAGGTGCTGAGCTGGATGCAGGCCTTTGTCGACAAACACCACGTGCTGGAACTCAAGCGGCGCAAGCGCCCGGACAGTTTCAAATCTTTGCAAGACCGTTTCGGCAATCCGGCGCGGGTCAGTACCGACAAAATACGGGGCCCTGGCCATGGCTGAAGGGGCGGATGGCTTTCTGGGGCGTTGGGCGCGCCGTAAAAACGATGCGCTGAAAGGCAAGCCGCTGGACGAGCCGGCGCCTGCTGCTGTGGCGGTGCCTGCAGCCGCTAAGCCTGAAAGCGGGGCGGCCCTCCCCGCCGAAACGACAACCAAACCAGCGCCCGACGCCAAGCCCGCTGAACCGTCTGAGCCCATCAAACAACTGTCCCTCGATGACGTCAAAGACCTGACCAAAGAGTCCGACTTCAAGCCTTTCATGAGTCGCAGCGTGGAGCCCGGCGTGCGAAACGCCGCCATGAAAAAGCTGTTTGCCGACCCTCACTTCAATGTGATGGACGGGTTGGATATTTACATCGACGATTATTCGAAACCAGACCCCTTGCCGCTGTCGATGCTGCGACAGATGGCCAGTGCCAAGTTCCTCAAACTCTTCGACGATGAAGAGGATGAAGAAGCGCAAAAGGCCAAAGCCGCCGATGTCAACGGCGCCACAAACGCCGAGGCCGTGCGGGAAACCGCGCAGACGCCGCCAGATGATTCAGTGGCACAGTCAGAGCCGGCTTTAGATAAGCCGACCGTTGCTGCCTTGCCCAAAACCGATCCCCAGGATACCCAGGAAGACCATGCCCACATTGATTTGCGACTGCAACCAGACCATGCCCCTGAAGGCCCAGACACTGGGCGCGGTGCTGCATGAAGAGCTGACGCTGCATTCGGCCCTTTGCCGCCGTGAGGCCGGGGCGTTTCAAAAAGCCATTCAGTCCGGTGACGATGTGGTGGTCGCCTGCACCCAAGAAAAACGTCTGTTTGCCGAACTTGCCACGGAGACAGTCGGTGCCGTGTCGCCCATCAAGTTCGTGAACATCCGCGAGACCGGTGGCTGGAGCAAAGACGCTGCCAACGCCATGCCCAAAGTGGCGGCGCTGCTGGCCGCTGCGCATCTGCCGGATGCGGAACCGGTGACCACTGTGACCTATAAAAGCACCGGTCGCTTGCTGATCGTCGGCCCGGTGGACCAAGCCGAGCAAGTGGCGGCCATGCTGTCTGACACGCTCAGCGTGACGATTTTTGCGCAGGGCGTTTCAGCTCAAAGCGGCGCACTGCCACCGGCGCAAGAACGCCAGTACCCGGTCATCAGCGGTGAGGCATTGCAGCTCAAGGGCTGGCTAGGGGCCTTTGAGTTGAACTGGAACAAAACCAACCCGATTGACCTCGACCTGTGCACCCGCTGCAACGCCTGTGTTGCCGTTTGCCCTGAGGGCGCGATTGACCTGAGCTACCAAGTTGACAGCAACAAATGCACCTCGCACCGCGACTGCGTGGCGGTCTGCAAAGTGGCCGGCGCGATTGATTTTTCCCGTGAGCCACAAGCTTTGACGGAGGCCTTTGACTTGGTGCTGGACCTCGGTGCCAAGCCTTTGGTCACGCTGCATGCGCCGCCGCAAGGTTATTTCGCCTTGCCGGGCTTTGTCGGTTTGGCCACGCCCGGTTTGCTGCCCACCGTGGTCAAGCTGCGCGACATGGTCGGGGAGTTTGAAAAACCCAAGTTTTTTGCCTACAAACAAAAAATTTGCGCCCACAGCCGCAATGAAACCGTCGGCTGCAACGCCTGCGTCGACATCTGCTCGGCAGGGGCGATCAGCAGCGAAAAGAACCGCCAGCAGATCAAGGTCAATCCGAACCTGTGCATTGGTTGCGGTGCTTGCACCACGGTCTGCCCAACGGGCGCGTTGACCTACGCTTACCCGCGTGCCAGCGAACAAGGCGTTCGCCTCAAAACCTTGCTGAGCACCTACAGCCGGGCCGGTGGTCAAGACGCCAGCCTGTTGTTTCACAGCCAGGGCAGCGGCCAACAAGCTATTGAAGCCTTAGGCCGTGCCGCGCAGTTGGGTTCGGCCCAAGGTGTGCCCGCCAGCATGATTCCGCAGGCCTTGTGGCACACCGCCAGCGTCGGCATTGACCTCTGGCTGAGCGCTATTGCGCTAGGCGCACGGCAAGTGGCGGTGCTGGTGACGGACGAAGAAGCGCCCGACTACCTGACTGGTTTGACCGCGCAAATGAAGGTCGCCCAAACCATTCTCACGGGGCTGGGTTACGGCGGCGTGCACTTTCATTTGATCCGGTCGCCCGGTGCGCTGAACGCCCACACCCTGGCCGCGCTCGACGCCAGCTTGCAGGCGATTGGCAAAGCCAAGGCCACCGGCCCGATGGTGGCTGCACGTTTCGCGGTGGCACAGGAAAAACGCAGCACGCTGGACATGGCGCTTGACCATCTGATGACACAAGCGCCAGCTGCGTTGCCTGAAGCCATTGAGCTGCCCGCGCTGGGATCACCTTTCGGCAGTTTGACGGTCAACAAAGACAGCTGCACGCTCTGCCTGAGCTGCGTCAGCGCCTGCCCGGCCAGTGCGCTGCAAGACAACCCCGAGTTGCCGCAGCTGAAGTTCATCGAGAAAAACTGCGTGCAGTGCGGCCTGTGCGTCAGCACCTGCCCGGAAGACGCCATCACCCTGCAGCCGCGCCTGCTGCTGACGCCTCTGCGCAAAGAGGCGAGGGTGCTCAACGAGACCCAGCCTTACGCTTGTATTCGCTGTGCCAAGCCGTTTGGCACGCTGAAAGCCATCGAGTCGATGTTGGGCAAACTCTCCGGGCACGCCATGTTTCAGGGCGCTGCGGCTGACCGTTTGAAGATGTGCGGTGACTGCCGCGTCATCGACATCTACTCGGCTGAGAATGAAATCAAAATCACCGACATCCGCTAAATCAAGTTCAGTTCAGTTAAGAAGTACCCGTATGCAACCCGCCATCCTCATTCCGTCAACGCTTGACGAAGAAACCGCCCGCGCTGAGATTTACGGTCTGCTGGCAGCGCTTTTTTACACGGCTCCAACGCCGGCGTTGTGGGACAACCTGCGCGCTGCGGTCACCGAAGCACCAGCTGCTGGCGCTCTGCTCGAAGCCAGTTGGGGTGAGGTGGTGGCGACCGCCCGTACCATGTCTGCGGCAGAAGTTGCCGAAGAATACGATGCTCTTTTTGGCGGCGTTGGCAAACCGGCCGTGTATTTGTACGGCTCCCATTACCTGAGCGGTTTTCTGAACGAAAAGCCGTTGGCGGCACTGCGTGGCGACTTGGCAGCGCTCGGCTTGGACCGCGGCGATGAGATGTCTGAGACGGAAGACCACTACGCGTATGTCTGCGAGGTGATGCGCTATCTGATCGCCGGTGAAGACGTTGAGGTGGCCAACCTGACAAAGCAGCGCGAGTTTTTCACGCGGCACTTGCAGCCTTGGGCGCTGTCGATGTGTGAGGCCATCAGCGCGCACCCGAAGGCGCGGTTTTACAAAAGTCTGGCCGGCTTCACGCACACCTTCACCAGCGTCGAATCACAAGGCTTTGACATGCTGGCCTAAAGCCTACCTTTCATGGCTTAAATAACTAATAAATCAGAATATAAAATAATTTCCAAAAATATATTCAAAGTATATTTTTTGTGATTTTTAGGGTTAATACTATGAAGAGGTTGTTTTTGTGTCGTAGGATCTTATGAATTCAAATTCCTACCTTTTCAGCGGAGAGACCATGCAAGACAGCCCATCCAAACCTTCCCGTCGGGGGTTCTTTTTTGGTGCCGCAGCCACCGGAGCGGCAGCGGCGGCCATCGTTGCCATGCCTGGCGCCACTTTGCCCGAAGCTGTTCAAGCTGAACTCAAGCCTGCGCCAGCCAATGGCGGCGGCTACACATTGTCTGAACACGTCAAGCGCTACTACAAGACCACGCGGCTTTAAAACGCAGCTTTAAGCGATCCAGACCTATCCCGGTCATTCCCTTTAACTTCCACGGAGAGCCCATGCTGCTCACGAAAAAATCTCATGATGCCCAACGCGGCATCGCTCACGCCGCCGGCCCCACACGCTTTGTGCAAAGCCTGTCACGCGGCCTGAGCAATGCCCTGCCGACCATGGACCGCCGCGCTTTTCTGCGCCGTTCCGGTCTTGGTGTGGGTGTCGGCTTGGCGGCCACCCAACTCACCTTGGTGAAAAAAGCCAAAGCGGCAGGCGCTGGCGCGGTCGGTGACGGCAGCGGCAAGCTGGTCGTCAAGCGCACTGTGTGCACGCATTGCTCGGTCGGCTGCGCGGTGGACGCGGTGGTTGAAAACGGCATCTGGGTCCGTCAAGAGCCGGTCTTCGACTCGCCGATCAATCTCGGCGCGCATTGCGCCAAAGGGGCGGCATTGCGCGAGCACGGCCACGGCGAGTTCCGCCTGCGCTACCCCATGAAATTGGTCAACGGCAAGTACCAGCGCATCAGCTGGGATGTCGCCCTGAATGAAATCAGCGCCCGCATGCTTGAGCTGCGCAAGACCAGCGGCCCTGACTCTGTGTACTGGGTGGGTTCCTCCAAGCACAACAACGAGCAAGCCTATTTGCTGCGCAAGTTCGTCAGTTTCTGGGGCACCAACAACTGCGACCACCAAGCGCGCATTTGCCATTCGACCACCGTCGCTGGCGTGGCCAACACATGGGGCTACGGCGCCATGACCAATTCCTACAACGACATGCAAAACAGCAAGGCGGCGCTGTACATCGGCTCGAACGCTGCTGAAGCGCACCCTGTCAGCATGCTGCACATGCTGCACGCCAAAGAAACCGGCTGCAAGATGATCGTGGTGGATCCACGTTTCACCCGCACAGCAGCCAAGGCTGATCACCACATTCGCATCCGTTCCGGCTCCGACATTCCCTTTTTGTTCGGCATGCTGTACCACATCTTTAAAAATGGTTGGGAAGATAAAAAGTACATCAACGACCGTGTCTATGGCATGGACAAGGTCAAGGCTGAAGTGATGGCCAAATGGTCGCCAGAGAAGGTTGAAGAAGCCTGCGGCGTGCCTGAAGCGCAGGTCTATATGGCGGCTGAGATGATGGCTAAAAACCGGCCATCCACCGTCGTTTGGTGCATGGGCCAAACCCAGCACACCATTGGCAACGCGATCGTTCGCGCTTCCTGCATCTTGCAGTTGGTGCTGGGCAATGTCGGCGTGTCCGGTGGCGGTACCAACATCTTCCGTGGTCACGACAACGTGCAGGGCGCAACCGACGTCGGCCCGAATCCTGACTCGCTGCCGGGTTACTACGGTCTGGCTGAAGGCTCGTGGAAGCACTTTGCCAAGACCTGGGGTGTTGACTTCGACTGGATCAAGGGTCGCTATGCCTCGCCCGCCATGATGGGCAAGCCCGGTATCACGGTGTCGCGCTGGATTGACGGCGTGCTCGAGAAAAACGAGTTCATTGATCAAGACTCCAACCTGAAAGCCTGCGTGTTTTGGGGCCATGCACCCAACTCCCAAACCCGCGGTCTGGAAATGAAACGCGCCATGGACAAGCTGGACTTGTTGGTGGTGATTGACCCGTATCCGTCCGCAACAGCGGCCATGGCCGCCATGCCAGGCAAGCCCGAAGACCTGAACCCGAACCGCGGTGTCTACCTGCTGCCAGCAGCCACGCAGTTTGAAACCAGTGGTTCCGTGACGGCCTCGAACCGTTCGCTTCAGTGGCGTGAAAAAGTCATTGAGCCCTTGTGGGAGAGCCGTTCTGACCACATGATCATGCATCAACTGGCCGAGAAGTTTGGCTTTGCCAAAGAGCTCTCGAAGAACTTCAAGATGCAAAAAGTCAAAGGCATGGACGAGCCCATGCCCGAAGACATCTTGCGCGAAATCAACAAGACCTGCTGGACCATTGGCTACACCGGTCAGACTCCTGAGCGTCTCAAAGCACACATGAAAAACATGCATGTGTTTGACGTCAAGACGCTGAAATCCAAAGGCGGCAAAGACAAAGAAACCGGCTATGACTTGGGCGGCGATTACTTCGGCTTGCCTTGGCCTTGCTGGGGCACTGCTGATATGAAGCACCCCGGTACGCCCAATCTGTATGACACATCGAAACACGTCATGGACGGCGGCGGTAACTTCCGCGCCAACTTTGGGGTTGAGCGTGAAGGCGTCAATCTACTGGCAGAAGATGGCTCACACTCCAAAGGTGCGGACATCACGACCGGTTACCCTGAACTTGACCACGTGTTGCTGAAAAAGCTCGGTTGGTGGGACGAGTTGTCGGAGCCTGAAAAACTCGCCGCTGAAGGTAAAAACTGGAAGACCGATTCTTCCGGCGGCATGATCCGTGTGTTCATGCAAAACCACGGCTGCTATCCATTTGGCAACGCCAAAGCACGTGCGGTGGTGTGGAACTTCCCCGATGCGATTCCGCAGCACCGTGAACCTTTGTACGGCAACCGCGCTGACTTGCAAGCCAAGTACCCGACGCACGACGACAAGAAAGCGTTTTGGCGCTTGCCGACCTTGTACAAGTCGATTCAAGACAAGAACATCGCCGACAAAGTCCACGAGAAATTCCCGTTGGTCATGACCTCCGGTCGCTTGGTCGAGTACGAGGGCGGCGGTGAGGAAACCCGCTCCAATCCGTGGCTGGCGGAGTTGCAGCAGGAAATGTTCATCGAGATCAACCCCAAAGTGGCGGCGGACAAAGGCATTCGCAATGGCGAGCGTGCCTGGGTCACCACACCAACGGGGGCGCGTCTGAATGTTCAGGCCATGGTGACGCCGCGGGTTGGACCGGACACGGTCTTCATGCCGTTCCACTTCTCCGGTCGCTGGCAAGGCGCTGACATGCTGGCCTACTACCCGGCAGGCGCAGCACCGATCGTTCGTGGCGAGGCGATCAACACAGCCACAACTTACGGTTACGACAGCGTGACGATGATGCAAGAAACCAAAACGACTGTTTGCAACGTCGAAAAGGCATAAGGAAAAAATATGGCACGCATGAAATTTGTCTGTGACGCGGAACGCTGCATTGAATGCAATGGCTGCGTCACCGCTTGCAAAAACGAAAACGAAGTCCCATGGGGCGTCAATCGCCGCCGCGTGGTCACGCTGAATGACGGTGTTCCCGGTGAAAAATCCATCTCGGTGGCTTGCATGCATTGCAGCGACGCACCCTGCATGGCGGTTTGCCCGGTCAATTGCTTTTACCGGACCGACGAAGGCGTGGTCTTGCACGACAAAGACGTCTGCATTGGCTGCGGTTACTGCTCCTACGCCTGCCCATTTGGCGCGCCGCAGTTCCCATCCCAAGGCACCTTTGGTGTGCGCGGCAAGATGGACAAGTGCACCTTCTGCGCTGGTGGACCTGAGGCCAATGGCAGTCAAGCCGAGTTTGAAAAATACGGTCGCAACCGTCTCGCTGAGGGTAAATTGCCAGCTTGTGCCGAGCAGTGCTCCACCAAGGCCTTGCTGGCGGGTGATGGCGACGTGGTCGCTGACATCTTCCGCAACCGAGTGGTTCAACGTGGCAAAGGTGCTGAAGTCTGGGGTTGGGGAACCGCCTACGGTTCGCAACAGGCTGGACGCCCACCTGTAGCAGGAGCTAAATAATGATCCGCACAGCATTGATGTTGGCTGCCGTGGTGACCTTGGCAGCCTGCGGCGACAAGCCGCAGACGTCCACCGGCGCCAAGCGTGACACACCGGCCTTCGAAGGCACCAGCAACCCTTACAACGCGCCTGGCTGGAAAGCCGGCGACAAGACTGCGTGGGAGTTGCACCTCAAGTCGCGCCTGCAAAATGGGCAAAACGAATACAACCGCATCAGATAAGAGGGGAGTTCGCATGCAACACCCATCCCATTTATTGAGAGCGCTGCTCCTGTCGGCTTGTGCTGCCCTGGCTGCGTCGGGCGTTTCCGCCCAGTCCACGCCAGCAGCTCCTGCAACTGCCTCAGCTGTAGCGGCCGACACCGGCGCCGTCAAAAGCGCCAACATCTTTGACGTCAAGCCTGATGCCAGCGAAGCGCCCGGCTATGCGGCGCAGACCAATGGCGAGCGCGCCAAGGTTCAGCCAGGCAACAACGCACCGATGTGGCGTCAGGTGGGTGCTGGTGTCACGGGCTTTAGCAGCTTGCCTAAAAGTGAGGCGCCTGAAGCCGGCAATCTGATTCAACCCTTCGTCCAGTACCCCGGCTCGAGTTTGACCAATGCGGGCGAAGCTTGGCGTCAAGTGCGCAACAACTGGCTCATCCCTTATGGGGGTGCTTTGTTGTTGATCATTCTGGGGGCCATTGCCTTGTTCTACACAACCAAGGGAGCCATCAAGCAGCACGGCGTCGACACGGGCAAAAAAATCGAACGCTTCACTGCTTTCGAGCGCTCAGCCCACTGGTCTAACGCCATTGCTTTTTGCATTCTCGGCATTTCCGGCATCGTCATGGCTTTTGGCAAGTTTTTCTTGTTGCCGGTGATGGGCCTGACGCTGTTTGGTTGGTTGACCTATGCGCTGAAAAACATGCACAACTTCGCCGGTCCGGTGTTTGCTGTGTCCTTGGTCGTCATCTTTGTGACTTTCCTGCGCGACAACATTCCCAACCGTGATGACGTGGTCTGGCTGCTCAAGGGCGGTGGTTTGTTGTCCGGCAAAGAAGTGCCATCACACCGTTTCAACGGCGGTGAAAAACTGGTGTTCTGGGGCGGGGTGTTCTTCTTGGGCATCGTGGTGGTTTCTTCGGGCTTTGTGCTCGACAAGATTCTGCCGGGCTTGGTTTACGAGCGCGGCACCATGCAGATTGCTCACATGATCCATGCAGTGGCTACGATTCTGATGATGGCCATGTTCATTGGGCACATTTATATCGGCACGATTGGGATGCAGGGCGCCTACCAAGGCATGAGGACTGGCTACGTCGATGAAACCTGGGCCCGTGAACACCATGAGTATTGGTACAACGACATCAAGGCCGGCAAGATTCCTGCTCAGCGAACCGTGCCTGCGGAGCCTGTTGCGCCGAGTCAGACAGTTCAAACTTAAGTGAGAAAGCACATGAAAAAACTCTTAGTCGCAGGCCTGCTGATCAGTGCATCGATGCTGGCCATGGCCAAAATTCCTGCGCCTGTGTTGGATGATGCGGGGAAGGCCAAAGCGGCCGAAACTGCCGCCAAAACCGCTTGGAGCGGCAAGGTCGACAGCTACCAACTCTGCAAGTCGCAAGACAAGGCTGCTGCCACGTACTACAAGACGGCCAAAGCCACGGGAAAGCCAACCAAGCCAGCAACGGCAACGCCACCTTGTGCAGACCCGGGCCCCTTCGCTTACAAACCAGCAGCGGCTGCTGCGGTGGCAGCGACGCCAGCAACTGCACCAGCCAAGAAATCCTGACCCCTGACGCAGACTGTTTAAGAAGCCGACCCTCAGGGTCGGCTTTTTTGTTGTAGCCTCAAAAGATGACCCAGACACTAATGCCAACATCGCTGCCTTTCTTGACCCAAGCCAGCGCGCCGCTGACCTGTGAAGTTGACATCGTCAATGAATACGGCGAGCAGCAGCGCATGTCGATTCCGGCCGAGCGCGCGCTCACCGTGTATGTCGACAAGCGTGAACTGGTCACCTTGATGACCCTGGGTGCGCACCCTGAACTGTTGGTGTTGGGCTATTTGCGCAATCAGCGCTTGATCAGTTCAGCTGCGCAGATTGAGTCCATCACGGTGGACTGGGATGTCGGCGCAGCAGCCGTCAAGACATGCGATGGTATCGACGACATCGAAGCCAAAACAGCGCGTCGTGTGGTCACCACCGGTTGTGGACAGGGCAGTGTGTTTGGCGGCCTGATGGACGAGGTCGACCAACTGGTGCTGCCCAAGGACATCCGCATCACACAGCGGCAGTTGTACAGCCTGGTCAACACCATTCGCCTTGAAGAAACCACCTACAAGTCGGCTGGTTCCGTCCACGCTTGTGCCTTGTTTCAGCTCAGTCAAGATGAGCCGAAGATGCTGCTGTTCATTGAGGATGTGGGCCGTCACAACGCCATCGACACGATTGCCGGCTGGTTGGCCATGCATGTGATCGATAGCCAGGGGTTGGTTTTTTACACCACCGGCCGACTCACCAGCGAGATGGTCATCAAGTCGGCGCAGATGGGCGTGCCGATTGTGGTGTCGCGCAGCGGCATCACACAGATGGGCCATCAAATTGCGCAGGCCGTGGGCCTATGCGCTATTGGCCGCGCCACCAACAAACGCTTTGTTTGTTATGCCAGCCCGGAGCGCTTGCAGCTTGAACCCGGTTTGGTCAAGCGCGACATGACCGCGCCCTAACGCGCCTGAAGGCCGCCCACTTAAAGCAACGGGTAATCTTTATAGGCTAAGGTCGAGCCCATGAATTTTCTTTTCTTGAAGCTCGGTTGGAAGAGCACGCTGCGCGATTTGCGCGCCGGTGAGTTGCGTTTATTGATCGTCGCCGTGGCTTTGGCCGTGGCGTCTCTCACGGCGGTTGGGTTTTTTGCAGACCGCTTGAAAGGTGGCCTGGAGCGAGACGCGCGTCAGCTGCTGGGCGGCGACGCCATCGTCAACAGTGACTTACCGACGCCAGCGCCTTTCATGGCCAAGGCCAAAGAATTGGGCTTGGCGACAGTGTCCATCGTCAGCTTCCCGACCATGGCACGCGCACCTGACGACGCCGGCAGCGCGACCAAGTTGGTGGCTTTCAAAGCCGTGGCGATGGGTTACCCCTTGCGTGGCAACTTGCGCGTGGCCGATGCCCCCGGCGAGCCCGATGAAACAACACGCGACATTCCTGCGCCTGGCACCGTCTGGGTGGATGCGCCGCTGATGAATGCACTGGGCTTGGTCATGGGGCAGTCCTTGTTGCTCGGTGACGCCAGCTTCACGGTCAGCAAAATCATCGTCAGCGAGCCTGACCGTGGCGGCGGGTTCATCAGCTTTTCGCCGCGCGTGATGGTCAATCAGGCCGACGTGGCTGGCACTGGCTTGATACAGCCGGCCAGCCGCACCAGCTATCGTTTGGCCGTGGCGGGCAGTGATCCCGTCGTCAAGGTTTTTGTCGACTGGGCCACGGAAGAAGTGAAAAAACCGGGTGATCGGGGTGTTCGCATTGAGTCTCTTGACAGTGGTCGCCCTGAGATGCGCCAGACGCTGGACAGGGCTGAAAAATTTCTCAACCTTGTGAGCCTGCTGGCCGCACTCTTGAGCGCTGTGGCCGTCGCCATCGTGGCGCGTGGTTTTGCCGCCAAGCATCTGGATGATTGCGCCATGTTGCGTGTGCTCGGTCAGCCGCAGCGGACGATCGCTTTGGCCTACACCTTTGAGTTTGTCGTGGTGGGATTGTTTGCCAGCGCGGTGGGTGTCGCACTGGGTTTTGCTGTGCACTATGGATTTGTCTTGTTGTTGGCGGGCTTGGTAGAGTCCGTGTTGCCCGCCGCCACCTTTTGGCCGGCTGGTTTCGGTATGGGCATGGGCCTGACGCTGATGCTCGCCTTTGGTCTGCCGCCGGTGTTGCAGCTGGCCCAAGTGCCACCGCTGCGGGTCATTCGCCGCGAAGTCGGTAATCTCAAACCCGTCTCTATTGCCGTGTTGTCGGTGGGCGTGCTGGGTTTTGCCGCCTTGTTGCTGGCCGCCAGCAGCGATCTCAAGCTCGGGCTGATTGCTGTCGGTGGCTTTGCCGGGGCAGTGTTGGTGTTTGCACTCGCCAGTTATGCAGCGGTGCGCTTGCTGCGCGTCAGTGTTAACGAAGCCACAGCGCCGCGCTGGCTGGTGTTGGCGACGCGGCAACTCGCTGCGCGCCCCATCTATGCCGTGGTGCAGGTTAGCGCCCTAGCGGTGGGTTTGCTGGCGTTGGTCTTGCTGGTGTTGCTGCGGACGGACCTCATCAGCAGCTGGCGCCAAGCGACACCGGCCGATGCACCCAATCGTTACATCATCAATGTGCAGCCCGATCAAAGCGTCGCTTTTCAGAAGGCTTTGCGCGACGCTGGTGTGACGCGTTACGACTGGTATCCAATGATTCGTGGTCGGCTGGTGGCCATCAATGGTCAAGCCGTGGTGCCATCCGATTACACAGACGATCGCGCTCAGCGTTTGGTCGACCGTGAGTTCAACCTGTCAAACACCGCCGAAAAGCCATCGCACAACCAGGTGGTGGCCGGGCGCTGGACCCCTGAAGAAAAAGATGCTCTCAGCGTCGAAGAAGGGATAGCCGAAACCTTGGGCTTGAAGCTCGGTGACAGATTGCGCTTTGACATCGCCGGCCAACTCAGCGAGGCCAAGATCACCAGCCTGCGCAAGGTCGACTGGGGCTCGATGCGCGTGAACTTTTTCGTCATTTACCCGGTGAGTCAGTTGGCCGATGTGCCGATCACCTACATCAGCGCTTTCCGTGCACCCGAACAAACCGGCCCGCCGGGCAGCTTTGACAATGCGCTGGTACGGGCCTTTCCGAACATCACCAATGTCGACATGACCAGCACGCTGGCGCAGGTCCAGCGGATTCTGGACCAAGTGATACGCGCCATCGAATTCCTCTTTGGCTTCACCTTGGCCGCCGGCTTGGTGGTGTTGTTCGCCGCCGTGACCGCCACACGAGAAGAGCGCGCCCGCGACTTCGCCATCATGCGTGCGGTGGGTGCCCGCGCTTCGCTGCTGCGGCAAGTGCAGCGCGCCGAACTGGCCGGCGTCGGTTTACTGGCCGGTTTTCTCGCGTCGGCGGCAGCCGTGGCGGTGGGCTGGGCCTTGGCCCGCTATGTGTTCAATTTCGCGTGGACTGCGTCGTGGATGGTGCTGGTGCTCGGCAGTCTGGCGGGCGCGTTGTTGGCGCTGGCGGCTGGCTGGTGGGGCTTGCGCTCCGTGCTCAACACGCCGGTGGTCGAAACCTTGCGTCAGACGCAAGGACAATAATCAGCACCATGCAGATTGAAGAAAAACCACCTGGCAACCCGCCGTTCGCAACACCTTTTGAATGGATTGGCGGCGAAGCTCGCATCCACGCCTTGGTCGAACGCTTTTATGACTTGATGGATCTTGAGCCGGGCTACGCCGCGTTGCGGGCAGCGCATGGTCCGGAACTCGTCAACGCTAGAGAGCGCCTGGCCATGTTCTTGTGCGGCTGGATGGGCGGTCCACAACATTACACCGAACGCTTTGGCCATCCCATGCTGCGCATGCGGCACATGCCGTTTTCCATCGGTGTAGTGGAACGCGACCAATGGGTCGCCTGCATGGATCAGGCGATGCAAGAAACCGGTGTCGATGAGGTGCTGAGGGCACGCTTGAAAGAGTCGTTTTTTCAGACGGCTGACTGGATGCGCAATCGGGGCGTTTGATCTGGTGTGTGCAGCTTAGCTCGGCGCGAGCAAGACCACCAGCGCGCCAGCACCGCCTTCCGCAGGTCGGGCTTGAGCAAACGCCAGCACTTCAATTTTTTGAATCAACCAGCTTTGCACGCGGCCTTTCAGGACCGGCGTTTTGCCGGGTGAACCGAGCCCTTTTCCGTGGACGATGCGAACGCAGCGCCAGCCGGTTTTTTGCGCTTCGCGGATGAACTTGGAAAGAGTGTCACGGGCATCATCCCGGCGCAGGCCGTGCAGGTCGAGCTGGCCCTGAATGCGCCAAGCACCGCGCCGCAGTTTGCGCACCACGTCCACGCCGATGCCGGGCCGTCTGAAGCTCAGCGCTTCATCGGTGTCCAGCAGTGCATCGCCATCAAACTCGTCTGACAGCGCTTCCCGCATGACGGCCTGCTCGTCGAGTTGGAGCTGCACCGGAATGGGCGCCGGCTGCACGATGCTGATGAGCGCTTTTTGGCCGGGGCCGTGTCTTGCTGGCAGTGCCTTGATCGGTCCGATGCTGTGGGTAAAAAGTTCTTGTTCCGCCTTCAGTCGGCGGGCTGCGGCGAGTCGTGCTGCCTGCTGCTCGGCTGCCAGCCGCTTCTGGTTTTCGATCTCCAGTTTCAGGGCTTTCAAGCCGCGCAGGTCTTTGAGGGCGGTTTTGGCTGTCATGGCTCAACTTTAGACCAATCCAAGCTCGGCCATCGACACCGCCTCCGTGCTGGTCACGACAAAATGGTCAAGTACCCTCACATCGACCAGCGCCAGTGCAGTTTTCAGGGTTTGCGTCAGCGCCTCGTCGGCGCGCGAAGGCTGAGCGCTGCCGCTCGGATGGTTGTGCGCCAGCACCACGCTGCCGGCGTTCAGCGCCAGCGCCCGCAGCACCACTTCGCGTGGATAGACGCTGGTTTGCGTCAATGTGCCGCGAAACATTTCTTCAAGTGCAATCAGGCGGTGCTGGCTGTCCAGAAACAGCACCGCAAAAATTTCATGCGGTCGGCTGCCCAACTGCAACTGAAGGTAGTCGCGGACAGCTTGCGGCGAAGCAAACAGTGGCTTTTCTGCCAGCCGCTGCGTCAGTGCCCGTCGCGACAGCTCCAACACTGCCACCAGCTCCGCCCGCTTGGCAGGCCCCAGCCCCTTGATGGACTTGAGCGCCTCGGCGGGCGTGTGCAGCAAACCGGCCACGCCGCCAAAGGTGTCCACCAGTTCTTGCGCCAACTGCAAGACGTTTTTGCCACGAATACCGCTGCGTAGCATCAAGGCCAGCAACTCCGCGTCGCTCAGTGCCGCTGCGCCACGGGTCAGCAGTTTTTCACGCGGTCGGGCGTCTTCGGGGAGGTCTTTGAGCAGCATGGCGCAGCTTAGCCAGAGGGCTTTGCCAAGGAGGCTGACTTTGTTCAGAACAAGTTAAAGCGACACTCGAAAGCGCTCAGGCTGTCCGCGCGACCATCCATCGCCCGTTCGTCACTGCGAGCGTAGCGCGGCAGTCCATGACTGCGATTTCGGGCCCCCGTCACTGCAGCGCTAGGCTCGCCGCGACGGGGGTTTTGCGAGTTGGCGGCATCAAAACAGACTCGGAAAACTTACAATAACAAATTCATTTGCTCATTCCATTTTGAGTCTGAGGTCTGCCTGTAGCGCCCCTGCCTTTGCCTTCGTCATTGCGGACTCCGCGTTCCGCTGAAAGTTGTTCATGTCGCTTGTCTCGCCTGATCTGTCCATCGCCAACCTTGAACCTGTGCCCGTGGTGGCGCCCGGCTCATTTTTGACCCTGCACTACCGCATGGCTGCGCCCGCCGTGAACGGCCAACCCGGCGCGGACATCATCAACACCTTCAAAGACAAGCCTGCCACGCTGAGTCTAGGCAACGGCCAGTTGTCACCGGCGCTGGAGCAACGCCTGCTGGGACTCCCGGAAGGCACGCGCGCCACGTTTGAAGTGCCGGCGGGCGAAGCCTTTGGTGAGCGCAACCCGGATCTGATCCAGTGGGTGGCGCGCAAGCTGCTGAATGAATTGGGCGACCCCGACGAGCAATACCAAGTCGGCGACGTGGTGCAATTCCCCACGCCGGACGGCATGGGCCAGTACGCTGGCGCGGCGCAGCAGGTCAAAGCCGATGGCAGCGCGGTTCAATTCGATTTCAACCATCCCTTGGCCGGTCAGGCCGTGGTTTTTGAAGTGCATGTGATTGGGGTTCTATGACGACTTCTTCGACCCTGTTGGCTGCACATCCGCAAGAAATTTTGTTGGCGGAGCCGCGCGGTTTTTGCGCCGGCGTCGACCGCGCGATTGAAATCGTTGAGCGCGCCTTGATCAAATTTGGCGCTCCGATTTATGTGCGCCACGAAATTGTTCACAACACCTACGTCGTCAATGACCTCAAGGACAAGGGCGCGATTTTCATTGAAGATCTCGACGATGTGCCGCCCGGTGCCACGCTGGTTTTCAGTGCGCACGGCGTGAGCCGCGCGGTGCAAGATGAAGCCCGTGCGCGTGGTTTTCAGATCTTCGATGCGACTTGCCCGTTGGTCACCAAGGTGCACGTGGAGGTGGCCAAGCTGCACAAAGAAGGTTATGAGTTCATCATGATCGGCCACAAAGGGCACCCTGAAGTGGAGGGCACGATGGGTCAGCTCGACAGCGGCATCCATCTGGTTGAAGACGTCGCCGATGTGGCGCGCATTCAGCCTACCCAGAACCGCCTGTTGGCGGTGGTCACGCAGACCACGCTCAGCGTTGACGACGCAGCCGAGATCAGCGCGGCGGTGAAGGCGCGTTTCCCGACAGTGCGTGCGCCCAAGCAGCAGGACATTTGCTACGCCACGCAAAACCGCCAGGACGCCGTCAAGGTGATGAGCCCGCAGGTGGATATTTTGATTGTGGTTGGCAGCCCGACCAGTTCCAACAGCAACCGCCTGCGTGAACTCGCCGCTAAATTGGGCACTGACGCCTACATGGTCGACGACGCCAGCGAGTTGCAGGAAAGCTGGTTCGAAGGCCGCAGCCGCGTTGGCCTGACGGCGGGTGCTTCGGCCCCTGATGTGTTGGTCCGGCAGGTGATTGACCGCCTGCGTGCGATGGGTGCGGTGTCGGTGCGCAAGATGGACGGCATCGAGGAAACCATCAAATTTCC
>CANFJF010000049.1 GCA_947447355.1 Comamonadaceae bacterium | reverse complement strand
CGGCCAGCGGGTGCACCAGCACGCGCGTCATGCCCAGCGCGTCAGCCACCAAACAAGCATGCTGGCCACCGGCACCGCCAAAGCACTGCAAGGTGTAGCGCGTCACGTCGTAGCCACGGGCCACGGATATTTTTTTGATCGCGTTGGCCATCTGCTGCACCGCGATGTTGATGAAGCCTTCAGCCACCACCTCGGCGCTGCGGCCAGTCAGAGCGGCCAACTCGTCGAACTTTTGCTGTACAGCCTTAGCACTCAGCGCTTCATTGGCCTCGGGGCCGAACACTTTGGGGAAGTAACGAGGCTGCACTTTGCCGACCATGACGTTGGCGTCTGTCACCGCCAACGGGCCGCCGCGGCGGTAACTGGCCGGGCCGGGGTTGGCGCCCGCGCTTTGCGGGCCGACACGAAAACGATCACCATCGAATGTCAGCAACGAACCACCGCCAGCCGCCACGGTGTGAATGCTCATCATCGGTGCGCGCATACGCACGCCCGCCACTTGGGTTTCAAACTCGCGCTCGAATTCACCCGCGTAATGCGACACGTCGGTCGAGGTGCCGCCCATGTCAAAGCCAATCACTTTGGCAACACCTGCAATCTCCGCCGTGCGCGCCATGCCCACAATGCCGCCCGCAGGCCCGCTCAAAATCGCGTCTTTGCCCTGAAAGGCATGCGCATCGGTCAAGCCGCCCGAAGACTGCATGAAAAAGAGTTTGACGCCCGGCATGTCAGCCGCCACCTGCTCGACATAACGCCGCAGGATCGGCGACAAATACGCGTCCACCACGGTGGTGTCGCCACGGCTGATGAACTTCATCATCGGGCTGGTTTCATGGGACGTGCTGATCTGCGTGAAGCCGACCTCTTCAGCCAGCCGGCGTGCAGTTTTCTCGTGGTCAGTGAATCGGTAGCCATGCATGAAAACAATCGCCACGCTGCGCAACCCCTTCTCGTATTGGGCAAGCAGTTCACATTTCAACGCCGCTTCGTCCAGCGGCTGTAACACGTCGCCGTGCGCACCGACACGTTCGTCGGCCTCGACCACCGCGCTGTACAACAACTCGGGCAAGACGATGTGCCGGTCAAACAAAAGCGGCCTATTTTGGTAACCGATGCGGAGCGCGTCTTTGAAGCCTCGCGTCGTCACCAACAGCGTTCGCTCGCCCTTGCGTTCCAGCAATGCATTGGTCGCCACCGTGGTGCCCATCTTCACGCACGCCACCACGTCGGCGCTGACCGGCTCGCCAGGCTTCAGACCCAGCAGATGACGAATACCGGCCACCGCCGCATCGCTGTAATGCTCAGGATTTTCAGACAGCAACTTGTGAGTGACAAGCGAGCCATCTGGCTTTTTACCCACCACATCGGTGAAGGTGCCGCCCCGGTCGATCCAGAACTGCCAGCGTTTGTCGATCATGGTCTTGCTTGTCACACATTACCCTTCAAAGATTTGAGAAAGTATCATCAGCGCTGGCCTACTTCAAACCAACGCCACACTGCCCATGCTGATAACGATATGTTCCCACACTGATGCCCGCCAGAACCGGCAGGGCCATTGCTGATGCTGCCCGTCCTCGCCATTTGCATCGGTGCATCGGTCGGCGCTCTAGGGCGCTGGGGTTTGAGCCTGTGGTTGTCGCCCGGCAGCTTGCTGCCGTGGGGAACGCTGGCGGCCAACCTGATTGGCGGCTACCTGATCGGCATGGCCATTGCCTTGTTCCAGGCGATGCCGCAGTTGGACCCGATCTGGCGCTTGCTGCTGATCACTGGCTTCTTGGGCGGGCTGACCACCTTCTCGTCTTTCTCGGCAGAAGTGGTTAACTTCCTGATGGCTGAACGCTACGGTTTGGCGCTGCTGACAGCCGGGCTGCACGTGATCGGTTCGCTTGGCATGACGGTGTTGGGTATGAAGAGTTTGGGGCTTTTTCTGGCGGCTCGGGCTCACTGAAAAGCGGCTTGAACGAAAGCCCGAAAAAGGCTTTCGCAGATTGCT
The DNA here is from genome assembly GCA_947447355.1 of Comamonadaceae bacterium. Taxonomy (GTDB): domain Bacteria; phylum Pseudomonadota; class Gammaproteobacteria; order Burkholderiales; family Burkholderiaceae_C; genus Polaromonas. The sequence continues at coordinate 24,441 of CANFJF010000049.1, read as the reverse complement.
TTACCGCTTGATGCCGCAGACCAATTCGCCAGGGTCGTTGTGCAACACCGCACGTTCGTTTTTGGCTTGTGCCACAGCCATGTCGCGCGGGAGCTCCACACCGTTTTTCACAGCCAGCACTTCTGCCATCACGCTGACGGCGATCTCTGACGGTGTTTTACTGCCGATGTAAATACCGATCGGACCACGCAGACGTTGCAGTTTGGCTTCGCTGAGATCGAAGTGTTCGGCCATGCGCTGATGGCGAGCGTCGTTGTTTCGCCGCGAACCAATCGCACCGATGTAAAACGCATCGGTTTCCAGCGCTTCAAGCAGCGCCAAGTCGTCGAGTTTAGGGTCGTGCGTGAGCGCAATCACGCAGCTGCGGCGATCAGGTTTGAAGGCCGTGACAACGTCGTCAGGCATCTCGCTCAGCACCTTGGCACCGGGCACAGACCATGCACTGCGGTATTCTTCGCGCGGGTCGCAGACGGTCACGGCAAAGCCGCTGAAAAGCGCCATGGTGGCGAGGTATTCGGTGAGTTGGCCGGCACCTATCAGCAGCATGCGGTATTCGGGGCCGAAGGTGTTGACGAGGTCGTTGGCCGACACGCTGAGTTCGGCGGGTGCTGCGCTCATGGTCAGGGTGACAGTGCCGTCCTTCAAACTCACTTGCCGCTGCATCAATTGACCGGCTTCGAGTGAAGTCACCAAGCGGGCTAAGTCTGCGGCGCTCGGGTCAAACTCCAGCAGCAGTTCCAGCGTGCCGCCGCAGGGCAGGCCAAAGCGATGGGCTTCGTCTGCGCTGACGCCATACTTCACAAAAGCCGGTGGGCCGGATGGAATGGTTTTGGGAGCTGTTTCGGTATTTTCCGGTGGGTTGGTGGTGGCGTCAGCAGTGGACTGAGCAGCCGCGTAAGCCTGCGTGTATTGGTAGATCAGATCGTCTTCAATGCAACCGCCCGACACCGAGCCCACCACCGCGCCGTCTTCGCACAGCGCCATGATGGAGCCAACAGGTCGGGGGGACGATCCCCATGTGCGGACGACCGTGGCCAGCAAAGCGCGTTTGCCAGATTGACGCCAATCGCGCAGGGTGCGCAGCACCATCACATCTAGATTTTCCATGACGAGGCTTTCTTACCTTTTCAATTTCTCAGTATTTCAGTTGGCCAGCCAGTAGGACACGGCCAACGCGACAGTGGCACCCAGCATCCAGATCCACCTGGGGATGCCGGCTATAGCGGTGACGTCAACAGGCGCCGCTTTATTGGAAGCTTTCGAAGCGGCAACAGCGGTTGTGGCGCCGGTCTGCGCAGCTTCAGCAGCGTCGCGCGCGGCATAGGCTTCAGGGTGTTGCTTTTGCATTTCCAAGTCAAAGCGTTTGAAGAAATCTTCCGCCATGGATTTGGCCGCGCCATCAATCAGCCGCTGGCCGAGTTGCGCGACCTTGCCGCCAACGGAGGCTTGCACGCTATAAGCCAACTCGCAGCCAGCGTCGTTGGGCGTCAGCACCACGGCGGCGCTGCCTTTGCCAAAACCAGCCGGGCCGCCCTGCCCTTCAAAGGTGAGCTTGTAGCTGGCCGGCGGCTGGATGTCGCTGAGCTCAATATTGCCTTTGAACTTGGCCGACACCGGGCCAATTTTCAGGGCCATGCCAATGGCGTATTGGTTCTCGCCGCTGGCTTCGACTTTGTCGCAGCCGGGAATGCAGACTTTGAGAACGGCAGGGTCATTGAGTGCGTCCCAAGCTTGTTGCTGGGTGACCGCGAGTTGTCGGCTGGCTTGCATTTCCATGGGGTTGTCCTTCTTTTTTCTTGGATGTTTATCTACCCACACATTGTCAGCGCAGTTTCAAGTCCGTGTGTGTCATCGGTTTTTCATCAACACAGCCAGACTGGCCGCCAGCTCTTCAAGCCGACTGAGGTTGTGCACGGCCAACATGCCGTCAGCATGGCGGTGCAGCACCGAAGCCCCACGTGCCAGCGGCGCATAGCCGTCAAAGCGCAGCAACGGGTTGAGCCATAGCAGACACCGGCTGCGGCGGCGCAGCCAAGCCAACTCATTGTCAAGCTCAGCCGGTTCGCCGGTGTCCAGCCCATCCGTGATGATGAGCACCACCGTGCGCCTGCCGACCAGCCGGCGCGCATGCTGCAGGCGCAAACTGGCCAGCGACACGCCAAGTTGCGTGCCGCCCGCAAAGTCTTCAATGGCAGCGCCTGCGCGGGCCAGCATCAGGTCGGTGTCGGCCACTTCAAAGCACGGGCTCAGATCCGTCAGGCCGATGCCAAAGGCGAACACATCGCGCTGCGGATGCCGCCGCGTGGACGCGTGCAAAAACGCCAGCAGCAGCCGCGCATAACGCTCCATCGAGCCCGACACATCGACCAAAATCAACAAAGGCAAAGGCTGTTGCCGACGCTTGAGTCGAGGCAAAACCATGAGCTCGCCGCCGGTCCGCGCAGCGTGGTGCATGACGCCTGGCCAGTGAATGCGCGGACCGTCTGAGGCGGGTCGACTGCGGCGCGAAGTGAACTCAGGCAAGGGCAATTTGATGTCGCGTGCCAAGCGTTCGACCAGCCGGTATTCGGTGGCAGATAAGGAGTTGAAATCGGCGTGCTGCAAGCGTTGAATGTCACTGGCTGTCATGGCCGCGTCAAATTCGACTTTTTGGTCTTCGTTGCTGGGCTTGGCCTGCTGCCCGAAGCTTTGCTGCGGCGCCAATGCCTCTCGCACGCGCGGCCGCCGTCGGCTCGGCTCGGCTTTACCTTCGGCGCTGGGCAGCAGTTGCGCCAACAGCTTGTTGGCCAGTTTGGGGTCTTGAAAGTAGACGTCAAACAACTCCCGAAAGACGAGGCGGTCTTGTTCGCGGCTGATCATGACGGCTTCAAAGGCGGCACTCAGGTCGGCTTTTTCGCTGATGCCAACTGCCAGTGCGGCTTCTTTGGCCAGCGCGATGCGGCTGCTGTCGATCTTGACGCCAGCACGCCGCAAGGCACGAGCAAAACCGGCGATGTTGTCGGCCAGCTTGCCACTGCGCGCGTCACCTAAACGCATGACCTCATTCGGTCTTGTCGGTTTCAGCAGGCTTGAGCAACTCCACCGCCAATTCGTGTGTCAAGGCCGCCACGTCTTCGCGTTGCTTGAACAAGATGCCTGCCGTGTCGGCCACCACCTCAGGGTCGACCACCAGCGTGTCCAGCGCCACCAACGCTTTGGCCCACTCGACGCTCTCGGCAATACCGGGCGCGCGCTGAAAAGCATTGCCAAAGGGTGAGTTGCGGAGGCGATCCACAAACTGCGCCACCTGCGCCGTCAACGCTGCGCTGGCCTCGGGCACTTGCGCCCGAACAATCGCCAACTCACGGTCTCGGTCCGGGTAGTCCAGCCAGTGATACAGACAACGGCGCTTCACCGCGTCGTTGAGTTCACGGGTGCGGTTGCTGGTGAGAATCGTCACCGGTGGAACTTCCGCACGGATGGTGCCCAGTTCCGGAATGCTGACTTGATACTCGCCAAGATATTCGAGCAGGAAAGCTTCAAAGGGTTCGTCTGCACGGTCGACTTCGTCGATCAACAAGACCGCGCCAGGCGCTGGTGTTTGCAGCGCCTGCAACAGCGGCCGACGAATCAGGTAACGGCCTTGGTAGACCTCGCGCTCCACGTCGCTCACATCACCACGCCCTTCGGAGGCGCGCATGTGCAGCAACTGGGCGGCATAGTTCCATTCGTAAAGCGCTTCTCGCTGCTCTAGCCCGTCATAGCATTGCAGGCGAATCAGCTCGCGCTGCAGCGCTATCGACAAAGCCTTGGCCAGCTCGGTCTTGCCTACTCCGGGCTCACCTTCCAGCAGCAGCGGACGCTGCAAACGCAGGGCCAAATAAACAGCCGTGGCCAAACGTCGGTCCGCAAAATAGCCTGCTTGTTGCAGGGCTTGCGTCAGCGTGTCAATGCTGGGAAATAATGTTTTCAAGCCAGTGCTTTGGTCACGCCGCGTTGGGTTTGCACGCTGATGAGGTTGGCGCGGTAAGCCGCCGTGGCGTGAATGTCGCTGTTGAGTTCAGACGCATCGATTTTGACCGCCGCAGCGGCCTCGGGCGTGAAGCTTTTCGACAAGGCGGCTTCTAAGCCGCTGTGGCGAAACACACCGTTGGCTGCACCCGTGACGGCGACGCGGACACCGGCTTCGAATTGCGCGATGAAGACGCCGACCATGGCAAAGCGCGAGGCGGGCTGTTTGAACTTCATGTAAGCCGCACGCTTGGCAATCGGGAAGCTGATCGCGGTGATCAACTCGCCTTCCTCAAGCGCAGTCGCAAACATACCTTGAAAAAAGTCATCCGCAGCGATCTTGCGGCTGGTGGTGTGGATGGTCGCGCCCAAAGCCAACACCGCGCTGGGGTAACAAGCAGCAGGATCGTTGTTGGCGACGGAGCCACCCAAGGTGCCCATGGCCCGCACTTGGCGGTCGCCGATGTTGGCGGCCAAGTCGGCCAGCGCTGGCAGCGCCGCCTTGAGCTCGGCGTGGTTGGCGACGTCGATGTGGCGCGTCATGGCACCGATGACGAAGGCATTGCCTTCGCGGCAAATGCCGGTGAGCTCTTTAATACCGCTAAGGTCAGCGACTTGCTCGGGGTCTGAGAGCCGCAGCTTCATCGATGCCAGCATGGTTTGGCCGCCGGCCAGTGGCTTGGCGCCCGCTACTGCGAGGCGTGTGGCGTCTGCCAAGTTGCTGGGTCGTTCTAGGGTGAATGCGTACATGTATTTTTCCTTGAGAATTCTTGAAAGACTTGAAACTTAAAAGGGGCGTTTATTTTTTGGCCGCCTGAATGGCCGACCAGACGCGGGCCGACGAGGCCGGCATGTCAAAGTCGGTCACGCCCAGCGGCTGCAGTGCGTCTAGCACCGCATTGATCACCGCTGGCGGCGACCCAATGGCCCCGGCCTCGCCGCAACCCTTGGCGCCCAAGGGGTTGTGGCTGCAAGGCGTGCACAGTGTGTCGAGTTTGAAGTTGGGCATGTCGTCCGCGCGCGGCATGGCGTAGTCCATCAGGGAACCGGTCAGCAACTGGCCTGTCTCTTCGTCATAGACACAGTTTTCCAACAGCGCCTGGCCAATGCCCTGCACCAGACCACCGTGCACTTGGCCTTCCACAATCATCGGGTTGATGATGTTGCCAAAGTCATCGACAGCGGTGAAGCTGTCAACCTTGACCGTGCCGGTTTGCGGGTCAATTTCAACTTCGCAAATGTAGGTGCCGGCTGGGAACGTAAAGTTGGTCGGGTCGTAAAAAGCGGTTTCGTTCAGGCCAGGCTCGAGCTTGTCGAGCGGGTAGTTGTGCGGCACATAAGCCGTCAGCGCAACTTGGCCAAAGCTGACTTTTTTGTCCGTGCCTTTGATGGTGAATTCACCGTTGGCAAACTCGACGTCAGCGTCGCTGGCTTCCATCAGATGCGCAGCAATTTTCTTCGCCTTGGTCTCGATTTTGTCGAGCGCCTTCATGATGGCCGTACCGCCCACGGACATCGAGCGTGAACCATAAGTGCCCATGCCAAAAGGCACACGGCCGGTGTCACCATGAACGATGTCGACCGCGTCCACCGAGATGCCGAGACGCGCTGCCACCACTTGGGCAAAGGTGGTTTCGTGGCCTTGGCCGTGGCTGTGCGAGCCAGTGAACACCGTCACGCTGCCGGTCGGGTGCACGCGGACTTCGCCGCATTCAAACAAGCCCGCGCGTGCGCCGAGCGCCCCGGCAACGTTGCTGGGCGCCAAGCCGCATGCTTCGATGTAGCAGGAGTAACCGATGCCACGCAGCAAGCCTTTGGCCGCAGAGGCAGTCTTGCGCTGCTCGAAGGTGTTGACTTCAGCCAGCTCGTTGCCGCGCTTGAGCAATGCATGAAAGTCGCCGACGTCGTATTGCAGTGCGACCGGTGTTTGGTACGGAAACTGGGTGATGAAATTGCGGCGGCGAATTTCGTCTTGCGCCAGCCCCATGTCCCAAGCGCAACGCGACACCAGCCGCTCCAGCAAGTAGGTGGCTTCAGGCCGACCGGCACCGCGATAAGCGTCGACCGGTGCGGTGTTGGTGAACCAGGCGTCGACCTCCACATACACCTGGGGCGTGCTGTACTGGCCAGCCAACAAGGTGGCGTAAAGAATCGTCGGAATGGCGGGCGCAAAAGTTGACAAGTAGGCGCCCATGTTGGCGTCGGTGTGCACCCGCATGGCTAAAAATTTCCCGTCTTTATCCATCGCCATTTCAGCGTGGCTCGAATGGTCGCGACCATGCGCGTCGCTCAAAAAAGCTTCGCTGCGATCAGCCGTCCACTTGATGGGCCGGTTCAATTTTTTCGAAGCCCAAGTCAGACAGACGTCTTCGGCGTAGAGGTAAATTTTTGAGCCAAAACCACCGCCGACGTCTGGCGCAATCACGCGCACTTTGTGCTCGGGCAAGCCCATCACAAAAGCGGTCAGCAACAGCCGCTCAACGTGCGGATTCTGGTTTGACACGTACAAGGTGTAGTCGTCGGTGGCGCGGCTGTAATGGCCGATCACGGCGCGGGGTTCCATCGCGTTCGGAATCAAGCGGTTATTGGTCAAATCTAACTTGGTGACGTGCGCGGCATTGGCAAACGCAGCGTCCACCTGCGACTTGTCGCCAATCGCCCATTTGTAGCAGTGGTTGTCGGGCGCCGCGTCGTGCAGCGCTTCGGCCTTGGCGGCGGCGGTGACGTTGACCACCGCGCTTAACACCTCGTAGTCGACCTCGACCAGCTCGGCGGCGTTCTTGGCCTGCTCTAAAGTTTCAGCCACCACCATCGCCACGTGGTCTCCGACATAGCGCACCTTGTCCAAAGCCAGGATCGGGTGCGGCGGCTCTTTCATGGGCGAGCCGTCGGTGCTGGTGATGAGCCAGCCGCAGGGCAAACCGTTGATCTTGGCATCCGCCACGTCTTGACCGACCAACACACCCACCACCCCCGGCGCGGCCTTGGCGGCGCGGGTGTCCACGCTCTTGATGCGCGCATGCGCATGCGGTGAGCGCACAAACACAGCGTACGTTTGGTTGGCAATGTTGATGTCGTCGGTGTACTGCCCGCCACCTGTCAGGAAGCGGTAGTCTTCTTTGCGACGAATGGAAGCGCCAATGTTGGGCAGGTTGGCGAAGTCGGATGCACCCATGGGTTTACTCCAGAAAAAATATCAAACGCGAATGAACAATCTTGCAAAAATTCAGCGAATCAATCGATTCAGTGTCAGCCGTCAGCTGACTTAGGCTGAGGCCATGACAGCAGCACCTTGTTGCACAGCCTTGACGATATTTTGGTAGCCGGTACAGCGGCAGATGTTGCCCTCTAACAGCTCGCGAATTTCGGCTTCGCTTGCATTTGGATGGTTTTTGCACAAGTCCACTGCGCTCATGACCATGCCGGGGGTGCAAAAGCCGCACTGCAAACCGTGGCAATCTTTAAATGCAGCTTGCATCGGGTGCATGGTGCCGTCCGCCGCCGCCAAGCCTTCGATGGTGGTGATCTCTGCGCCCGCAGCCTGCGCTGCCAGCATGTTGCAGGACTTCACAGCACGGCCATTCATGATGACCGTGCACGCGCCGCATTGCGCGGTGTCGCAGCCGACATGAGTGCCGGTGAGATTGAGTTGCTCTCGCAGTACTTGCACCAGCAGCGTGTTGGGCGGCGTCTCAACGCTCTGTGCTTTGCCATTGACTTTGAATTGAACTTGCATCGACTTAACTCCGTGGTGGGAAATCGGTTTTTGTGGAAAAAGGGAAAAGGGGAAAAGAACGAAACCTATTGTTAAATCTCGCTTCAATTTGGTGTCTAGGTTAAACCCTAGTGAGCGGGCCCTTGCAATGATAAATCGAATAAATGGAACAACTTGCAACAAAACCTGCAGGCGCTAAGCTCAACCTTGAATCAGTCGAGCCAGCGCCGTTGCGGTCCATCAGTGTTTGTGCTCGGTCATGCCAGTCATGTCATTCATCCCTGGCATTGCAGCCTTGACCGGGCCCGGTGCAACCATTGCCACCGGCACGACCAAATCCAATTGACTCTCAACACCAGCCGCATTTTTAAAGCGCAAAGTCACCGGGATGGTGCTGTCTTTCAACAGGGGAGTCTTCAAGTCCATCAGCATCAGGTGGTAACTCCCGGGCTTGAGTTGCACGGTCTTGCCAGCGGGCAAGTCGAGGGCGGGGACAGCGCGCATTTTCATGACGTCGCCCTCCATCTTCATTTCGTGCACTTCTGCAACGCCCGCCACAGGGGTCGATACGCCAACCAACCGCGTGCTTTCGGCTGACGTGATGTTCATGAAAGCGCCGGTGCCTTTCTGGCCCTGCACCGTAGCGCGCGCCCAAGCGCCTTCGACTTTGACGGCTGCGGGTTGGGCAGATGCCAAGCCGGCCATCAACAACAGGCTAGACATCAAAAACGTTCGGAGATTTGAAAAACGAGTCGAGATAAACATGCAAAACCTTCAGAAATTAGAAACCGTAAAAATGAAAATTGAGCAACTGACAGGACTCATGGAACGAACTAAATTTCGTCATGGCGAGCGTAGCGCGGCCATCCATCGTGGAGGTGCACGGAGATGGCCTGCCGCGCTGCGCTCGCAGAGACGGAAGTATTTTCTCGCCATAACGAAGCAATGGACAGCGCCTGAAACGCAGGCCACTGACGATGGCCGCCGTGCCCAAGGCACCTTGCATAGCCCGCTCTCATACAAAAGTACAAGCGCTTGAGTGATGGAGGTCTGGACACAATTGAAAATTATAGGCAGACCCCGCTGCCGCTTAGAAATTAGCGCTTCGCGTTTGCAAAAAACAGCTGCTGACCGTTGATTTTGTAACTTGAAATGGTGCCCTGACCCGCGGCCGAAGTGACCCAATCGGCGAACTTTTGTGCTTCAAGGACTTTGGTCTTCGGGTGCTTGGCCGGGTTGATCACCAACACGCCATATTGGTTGAAGAGGCGCTGGTCGCCTTCCACCAGAATCGCCAGGTTGGCGCGGTTTTTAAAAGCCAGCCAAGTGCCGCGGTCGGTCAGCACGTAGCCGTCGACGCTGGCCGCCATGTTCAGCGCTGGGCCCATGCCGCAACCGCAAGCCTTGTAGCCAGTAAAAACCGGTGCATCCACACCAGCCAGCTTCCAGTAGCGCAGTTCAGCAGCGTGCGTACCGCTTTTGTCACCACGGGAAATAAAAGCACCGTTCGCCGTCTCGAGTTTTTTCAGGGCTTGCAAAATATCTTTGCCTTTGACGCCGGCTGGATCCGTGGCCGGGCCAATCAACACGAAGTCGTTATACATCACAGGCTCGCGCTTCAGCACAAAGCCTTCTGCGACGATTTTTTCTTCGGCCACTTGATCGTGCACAAACAGCACGTCGGCGTCACCGCGTCGGCCCATGTCGATGGCTTGGCCGGTGCCCAGCGCGACCACTTTGACGTCAATACCCGTGGCTTTTTTGAATTCTGGCAACAAGTGTGCGAAGAGACCCGACTGCTCAGTCGAGGTGGTCGACGCCATGACGATGGACGGGCTTTGCGCTAGCGCCAACGTACCGCCGCAAGCCAAGCCCGCCAACAGCACGACTTTCGACACCCGCTGCGTCAATCCCAAAAAGTTCATTTTTTTGATTCTTTTCATCCTAATTCCCCTTTTAAAAATTGGGCTGCTGCCGGCGGCAATGACCCTCCGAAAAATGATTGAACGGGTGCGTCTGCCAGCACGTGTCCGTGCTCCAGATAAATCACCCGGCTCGCCAGACGCTTCACTTGGCCGAGGTTGTGGCTGCTAAAAATCAAGGTCATCCCCGAGTCTGCAAATTCACCCATCAAGGATTCGACTTCGCGCTTGGCCGCCGGGTCGAGGCTGGCGGTGGGCTCGTCGAGCAACAAGACTTGCGGCTTTAAGGCCCAGGCACGGGCTAACGCCAGACGCTGCTGCTGACCACCTGACAAGGTTTTGCCGGGGCGTGGGGCCAGAGCGGCTAAGCCCACACGCTCGAGCGCAGCCAAGGCCTGCTCACGCGCCACACCCCAACGCATACCACCCAGCCACAAACCGATGGCGACATTGTTTTGCACGCTGGTGCGCAGCATGTAGGGCCGCTGAAACAGCATCGCCTGGAGGGCTGGCACCGGCCGCTGCATCTGCCCGCTGGAGGCCGGCACCAAACCGTGCAGGTAACGCAGCAAAGTGCTTTTGCCGCTGCCATTGGCACCGACCAAGGCGAGGCGTTCGCCACGGCCAATGTTGAGTGTGCAATCCGCCAGCGCGTGGACGCGACCAAACTGCACGCTCACCGCGCTCAATTGGAACAAGATGTCGGGTGAAGAAGTCGGCTGTGTGCTGGTGTTTGGCATCAGCGCTGCCCAGTCTTGACGATGAGGGCTTCAGTCGCCCAGTCTGCCGGCCAAACGCCCCGTTCTTCACGGGCTTCGCGCCAACGGCGGATGAGTGAAATCAGCACATTCAGCAGCAGCACGACCAGCAACAGCAGGACGCCCAAGGCCAGCGCCAGCGGCAGGTCACCCTTGCTGGTTTCAAGGGCAATGGCCGTGGTCATCACCCGAGTGAAACCATCGATGTTGCCGCCTACGACCATGACCGCACCGACCTCTGAAATAGCCCGACCGAAGGCCGCGATCAAGACCGTCATCAAGGAGTAGCGCTCGTCCCAGAGCAAGACCATTCCGCGCCAGCCAATACCGGCACCCAAAGACTGCAGCTGTTCGCCATGTAAACGATCGGCATCTTCAATACTTTGCCGCACCAGCGCAGTCACGACGGGCAGCACAAGCACGGCCTGCGCCACGACCATGGCCTTGAATGAAAACAGCCATCCCAGAAAACCCAAAGGCCCCGTCCGCGAGAGCAACAAATAGATCACCAGACCGACCACCACGGATGGCAACGCCAACGCCGTGTTGAGAAACGCCAGCACCACGCCACGTCCGGCAAAGCGGGCCACGCCCAGCCATGCCCCTAACAACAAGCCGACGCTGCAAGCTAACGCGCAGGCTGACGCACTCACGGCCAACGAACGCAGCACGATGCTGACGAGCAAAGGGTCGAGGGAGGTGATGAGTAAAAACGCCGTGACGACGCTGTCTTGAAATGTAGTCATGCTTTGAAGCGTCCGCAAAGGACTGCGCACTGTAGCCTAGTTGAAGTGCCCCTGTAGCGCATTGGTAGTCACGAGCTATGAACGCTTGTGCATAGCTTTTCAGCCGCCAAAAGACAAGGGTCGCAGTCCTTGATAATCGCAGCAGTCACCATGCACAAAGTTCAACTTTCTTACCAGCTGTCTGCCGAACGCAGTCCCGGCGCCCTGATTCGCCATCCGCTGCTGGACTTGCTGCACGCGGTGCGCGAGCAAGGCTCGATTTCAGCCGCGGCACGTAGCCAGGGTCTGTCTTACCGCCACGTGTGGGGCGCACTGAAAGAAGCCGAACAAATGCTGGGCCGCGAGCTCATCATCTGGGAAAAAGGCCAGCGCGCCCAACTCACCGAGTTCGGCGAAAAGCTGTTGTGGGCCGAACGCCAAGCGCAAGCCCGACTGGCTCCGCAAATCGAAGCGCTGCGCGGCGACATTGAGCGCGCCTTTTACATGGCCTTTGACGACAGTGCCCATGTGCTGGTGCTGTACGCCAGCCATGATGCGGCGCTGGCAGCCCTGCGCCAACAGACATCGGCGCAGGGGTTGCATCTGGATATTCGTTTCATGGGCAGCGTGGACGCCATTGCGGCCCTGAATGCCGGACGCTGCCTGATGGCCGGCTTTCACACACTGGAACGACCACCCGTCACGTCCTTGGCTGCACAAGCCTACCGCCGCCAACTCAAACCCGGCTTGCACAAATTGATTGGTTTTGCGCACCGCATGCAAGGTCTGATGGTCGCCAAAGGCAATCCGCAATTGATCAGCGGGCTGAAAGACCTCAGCCGACCCGGGCTGCGCTACATCAACCGGGCCAGCGGCACCGGCACGCGGGTGCTGCTAGACGAACTGCTGGCCGACAACCTGATTGACCCCAGCGCGATCAATGGCTACGCCACGCAGGAACCGTCGCACGCTGCGGTCGCGCAAGCCGTGGCCAGCGGTTCAGCCGACGTGGGCTTGGGCATCGAAGCTGCGGCCCTTGAAAAAGGACTGGACTTCATTCCCTTGGTGCGCGAACGCTACCACTTGGTGTGCTTGAAGTCCGCCTTGTCGCAAGCTCCTGTGCAAGCCTTGTTGCAGGTCTTGCAAAGCACGGCTTGGCAAGCTACCGTGGCGCAACTGCCCGGCTACAGCGTGGCCGATGCACAAAGCGGCCAAGTGCTGTCCCTGCGGGCGCATCTGCCGTGGTGGAATTACCGACGCGACAAAACGTCAGCGGCTTGAAAACTCAGAGCGAGCAAGAGCGAAAGCCGCAAAACACGTCGTCGCGTTCGGGCTGATAAAAATTGCGGTATTTTGGTGACTTCATGCGTGCTCGTGTGGCAAAGGAGCCACCACGCAACACTTTGTGCGTGCCAAACCAAGGCTGTGAATAGTCCGCATACGGACCTGGTACAAAACCGGGGTACGGCTTGAAGGTGCTGCCTGTCCACTCCCACACATCGCCCCATTGAAAACCCCTGCGGCCAGCGGTGTGCGCCGCGATCTCCCACTCGACTTCAAACGGCAGGCGACGACCCGCCCAGCGACACCAGGCATCGGCTTCCCACCAGCTCATGTGCATGGCTGGCTGGTGGCCCAACATGCGCAGCGGTTGACCAAAGCGGTTTTGCATCACGGCGCCGCTGGCCACACCGATTTGATCGACATAGCGCGGGCCGCGCCGGCCTTCGCTCAGGCTGATGGTCTGCAGCCACTGCCAGCCAGCGTCGCTCCACAGCTCTTGGCGGTCATAACCACCGTCACTGACAAACTCGACAAACTGCGCCCAACTCACCGGCTGCGCATCAATATCAAACTCAGGCACACGCACTTCATGCACGCCAGCCTCGTTGTCAAAAACAAAACCCGCACCGTTCGCATGACTGCCCAGCGGCCAGTTACAAGCCGGCATCAGCAGCGGTTCGCGCAGCGTCATGGGCTTGGGCGCGAAGGCTTGCAGCAGCGGCCGGTCCAGCGTCAACCCCAAGGTTTGCGCGGTCATCACCATCGCCTCGGCGTGCATGTCTTCGTGAAACAGACAGAGACGGTAAAAGTACAGGGCATCGTCTGTGGCGTCAGCGCGCTCGAGCAATTCCAGCGTGCTTTCCAGCGTGTTCAGCAAGTAGCCGCGACAAGCATTCACGTCGGGCAGATCAAGCGACCATCGCGCGTCATGCGGCACATGCGACGAATCCCACCAACGGTCGGCCCCGGTTTCCATCGAGGGCAAGCGCGGCCCCGCAGGATCGCAGCGAGCGCCCTGGCTGCGCTGCAGATTGCGACCAATCCAATGTTCCTGAAACCAGCCCACATGACCCAGTTCCCACAGAGGAGGATTCAGCGTCGGCAACATTGGAACGACAAAGTCAACCCTTTCAAGGGCGCTTTGAAACTGCGAAAACAGATGCAGCGTGTGGTTGCGCGCATCCATCAGGGCGAGCGACAAGACGTCACGACCGGCTTCCCGGATCTTGAAAGAATCTATCAAGCCAGCGCTCACAGTAAAGATGTCCGTTGGAAATGCATTGAAAGATCATAGTGCGATCTTCACGCCGCCCTGTGTGCCGCGAAAGCAGGACAATGTCGTGATTCCGTATCTCCGAACGTCCGAATTTCCGAAAGCTTCCCGATGCCCACCACCCTCACACCTTCGACACCGTCCACTCCACCGCGTTTGACCAGCCTCTCGCATGGCGGCGGTTGCGGCTGCAAGATCGCCCCTGGCGTGCTCAGCGAAATCCTGAAAAGCACCAGCCAGATGGTGATCCCCCCTCAGCTCCTGGTGGGTATTGAGACCGCTGACGATGCGGCCGTGTACCTGCTCAATGACGAGCAGGCGCTGATCGCCACCACCGATTTCTTCATGCCGATCGTCGACGACCCGTATGACTTTGGCCGGATCGCCGCCACCAATGCCATCAGCGACGTCTACGCGATGGGCGGTACGCCGATCATGGCGCTGGCCTTGGTCGGCATGCCCATCAATGTGCTGCCACTCGAGACCATCGGCTCGATCCTGCGCGGTGGCCAGGATGTTTGCCGCGATGCAGGTATTCCGATTGCCGGCGGCCACACAATTGATTCAGTCGAACCGATTTACGGCTTGGTCGTTCTCGGTCTGGTGCATCCTTCGCGGGTCAAGAAAAACTCAGGCGCACGGGCCGGTGACGTGGTGATTTTGGGCAAGCCGCTGGGCGTTGGCATCTTGTCGGCCGCGCTCAAGAAAGAGGCGCTCGACGCTGAAGGCTATGCCCGCATGATCGCTGTCACAACGCAACTGAACAAGCCTGGTATAGAGCTGGCACGCATGGACGGCGTGCATGCGCTGACCGACATCACCGGCTTTGGTCTGGCCGGCCATGGCCTTGAACTGGCGCGCGGTGCCAAACTGAAAATGCAGATTCAACTGGCCCACATTCCGCTCCTGCCCGGCGTGCTGGCGCTGGCCGAGCAAGGCATGGTTACCGGTGCCTCGGGCCGCAATTGGGATGGTTATGGCCACGACATCGCCCTGCCTGCGGGCATCAGTGCAGCACAGCAGGCCTTGCTGTCTGACCCGCAAACCAGTGGCGGACTGCTGGTGACTTGCGCACCCGAAACAGCTGAGCAAGTCTTAGCCTGCTTTCACAGCCAAGGCTTTCTGGACGCCCGCGTCATTGGCAAAATGACGGCTGGCAGTGGCCTCGAGGTCCTGTAAGCCATCTGCTGACTGTCGCCCTGTAAAATCTTGTCCGCACCAAAATGCATTCGGCGCGGCTTGCACCGACTGTTGGCCCGCTTTTTCGGCCCCCTTGATCCATTTTTCTGGACACACTATGCGCGCCTTACTCAAGTTTTCCCAAGCAGTGGACTGGCTCAATGCCCAGATCGGCAAGTACGCCATCTGGCTCATTTTTGCCGCCGCGGCCATCAGCGCCATCAACGCGATTGTGCGCAAGGTCTTTGACGCCAGCTCCAATGCCTACTTGGAAGCCCAGTGGTATCTGTTCGCTTGGTCCTTTCTTGTGGCCGCCGGCTACACCTTGCTGCACCGCGAACATGTGCGCATCGACGTGTTGAACAGCCATCTGTCTAAGCGCGCGCAGGTGTGGGTCGACATCATCGGTTTCGCTTTCTTCCTGACACCGCTGTGCATGGTGGTGCTGTACCTCGGCACGCCGCTGGCGATCCAGATGTACCAGACCGGCGAGACGTCCGGTAACTCAGGTGGGCTGATTCGCTGGCCTGTCTGGGCCGCCATGCCTGTCGGCTTTGCCCTGCTCATGCTTCAAGGCTGGTCAGAAATCATCAAACGTATCGCCTTCCTGCTAGGCCAAGGCCCGGACCCAATGGGCCGACTCGCCGAAACGTCGGCCGAAGAAGACCTGGCCGAAGTCCTGCGCGCCAGAGCAGCCGCCGACACCCCTGAAGCCAGCGCCGCAAGCAACGCGGCCCCCCAACGCTAAGCGGCCGGAACAACTCACCATGGAATTCCTCATCACCAATTTCGCCCCGATCATGTTCGTGGGCTTGATCCTTTTTCTGCTGCTGGGCTTTCCAGTGGCTTTCAGCCTAGGCGCCTGCGGACTTTTCTTCGGTTTGATCGGCATAGAAATGGGCGTGTTTCCCTCGTCCGTGATCGCTTGGCTGCCGCAACGCCTGATCGGCATCATGGCCAACGACACCTTGCTGGCCGTGCCCTTTTTCACCCTGATGGGGCTGATCCTGGAGCGCAGCGGCATGGCCGAAGATCTGCTGGACACCATCGGCCAAGTCTTCGGTCCGATGCGCGGTGGTCTGGCCATCGCGGTGATTCTGGTGGGAGCCCTGCTGGCAGCCACCACCGGCGTGGTCGCTGCATCCGTTATCTCTATGGGCTTGATTTCTCTGCCCATCATGTTGCGCTACGGCTATGACCGGCCGCTGACGGCCGGGGTGATTGCCGCATCCGGCACCTTGGCGCAGATCATTCCGCCCTCGCTGGTGCTGATCATCATGGCTGACCAACTCGGCCGCAGCGTCGGCGACATGTACAAAGGCGCATTCCTGCCGGGCTTCATGCTGATGGGCATGTACATTTTGTATGTTGTGCTGCTGGCGTTCTTCAAACCTGAACGTGTGCCGGCACTGCCGCCTGAGGCACGCACTTACCGCGAACCTGATGGCAGTGGTGGCTACCGATCACTGGTCGTATTGACCGCGCTGGCGACCTCCGTGTCCGTCCTCCTTGCACAGCACATGGAGGCCGTTCACACCTGGTTTGAGGGTGAGGAAGTCACCTTCGTCGCCACCGACGAAAAAGTCGTGGTCGCCCTGTGCGCCGGTGTGTTTTTGGCTCTGGTCATCGCACTGATCAACAAAGGCGCCAAGCTCGGCCTGCTGTCGCGTCTGGCGGAACGTGTGACCTTTGTACTGATCCCGCCACTGCTGCTGATCTTCTTGGTGCTGGGCACTATTTTCCTGGGTGTTGCCACACCCACCGAGGGCGGCGCCATGGGGGCCATGGGGGCCTTGATCATGGGTTGGGCGCGCGGACGGCTGGACATGAAACTGCTCAAGCAGTCGCTGGCGTCGACCACCCGGTTATCGAGCTTCGTGATGTTCATTTTGATCGGTGCCACGGTCTTCAGCCTAGTGTTTCAGGCTGCCGATGGGCCGAAGTGGGTGGAGCACCTGCTGACCGACCTGCCCGGCGGCCAGATCGGCTTCCTGATCCTGGTCAACGTCATGATCTTCTTTCTGGCCTTTTTCCTCGACTACTTTGAGTTGTCCTTCATCGTCGTGCCCTTGCTGGCACCCGTGGCCAACGCACTGGGCATCGACCTGATCTGGTTCGGTGTGCTGCTGGCGGTGAACATGCAGACCTCATTCATGCACCCGCCTTTTGGCTTCGCGTTGTTTTACCTGCGGTCTGTCGCCCCTGAAAAACCGTATCTCGACCGAGTCACCCAAAAAATCATGCAACCGGTCACCACCATGCAGATCTACAAGGGCGCCATTCCGTTTGTGCTCATTCAGATCACCATGGTCGGTCTGCTGATCGCCTTCCCGCAATTGGTCACCGGCAGTTTGGACAAGAAGCCGGTCTACAACATGGAGAACATCGGCCAGCAGATGCGGGACACCTTGGCCGACACAGCGAACCCCTACGACACGCCCCCTGATGCCAGTGCCAGCGAAGCACCCGGTAGCACGAAGATGCCAGAACCACAAAGTGCGGCGCCTGAAGACGATCCGATGAAAGCCATGCAGGATGCGCTCAACAGACAGGGCAAGAAATAGCAGCCTGACTACTCGGTTAGCCACAAAAAAACCGCCACAAAGGGCGGTTTTTTTGTATCCGCCCGTGAAGGGCAGAACAAGTCAAACTCAGATCTTCACCGTGCTCATGTACTGATTGAACGGGTACTCGGAGAAACGATTCCACAGGATTTGGTCACGCTGGAAAGCGCGCATGTCCTGGCTGATCTTCTTGAACTCTGGCGACTTGGCTTCGTGATCGGCGAAGACTTCCATCGAAGATTTGAAACCAGCGTCCATCACTGCTTTGGGGAAAGCCTTGAGCTGGGTCTTCTCGGCCACCAGTTTCTTCAACGCAATCGGGTTGTAGGCATCGTACTTGGCGGTCATGTCACGGGCCGCGACAACCGTCGCTGCGTCAAGGATCGCCTTGTTCTCATCTGACAGCTTGGCGTAGGCCTTGTTGTTGATGAAGAACTCGAGGTCGGCGCCGCCTTCCCACCAGCCGGGGTAGTAATAAAACGGTGCGACTTTGTTGAAGCCCAGCTTGGCGTCGTCGTAAGGACCGACAAACTCAGCTGCGTCCAGTGTGCCTTTTTCGAGGGCCTGGTAAACGTCACCACCTGGCATGTTCTGCGCCACCACGCCCAGCTTGGCCATGGCCTCGCCGAACAAGCCACCACCGAGGCGCATTTTCAGACCCTTGAGGTCTTCCACGGTTTTGATTTCTTTGCGGTACCAGCCACCCATTTGTGTGCCGGTGTTGCCAGCACTGGCGGTGCGGAAGTTGTACTGGGCAAAAAAGGCATCCAGCAATTTGCGGCCATTGCCATACTGCTTCCAGGAGTCGTTCTGACGAGCCGTCAGGCCAAAAGGGACAGCGCAACTGAATGCAAAAATCGGGCTCTTGCCAGTGAAGTAATACGACGCGGTTTGCGCCATTTCGATGGTGTCACCCTGCAGCGCATCCACCACGCCGAAAGCGGGCATCAGCTCGCCGGCAGGATGAACCGAAATTTCAAACTTGCCGCCGGACAGTGCCTTGACGGTTTTCGACAGCATTTCAGCGCTGCCAAAAATAGTGTCCAGGGACTTGGGGAAACTCGACGACAGGCGCCAGCGGACTGCGGCTTGCGCATGAACAGCGGGTGCCATGCCAGCGGCAAGGACGCCCGCGATACCGGCATTCTTGATAAGTGAGCGACGATCCATGATGAGAGTCTCCTGAAAGTTAATTTAAAAATGCCCTGAAACACGGCAGGTTCAGCGCTGGGATTATTGCATTTTCTACACCTGATTCGACCCCGCTATTACCCCTAGGCAACTCGTCTAAAAGCAGCCTTGAACTAAGCGCTTCTTTCAATCACAGCATGAACGTCATGCGCATGAATCGACTCGTGGTTGACCACTTCAACCCGGTAGCGGCCAATGCGCTCATCAGCATCCACTGCAGCGGCGACATCACGAATCAGGTCTTCGACAAATTTGGGGTTGGCGTAAGCATGCTCAGTCACCCATTTTTCGTCCGGGCGTTTCAGCAAACCCCAGAGTTCGCTGGACGCATTGTCTTCAGCGAAACGCACCAATTCAGTCCAGTCGATGCCGCCCTGCGGTTCACGCAATTCGGCGCGCAAGGTGATGTGCGAACGCTGGTTGTGCGCACCATCGTCAGAGACTTCTTTGGAGCACGGGCACAAAGACTTGACCGGCACCACGGCCTGCATGGTCAGGCGGTTGACGCCGCCTTCGCGTTCAGCAATCCAGCTGCCGTCGTATTCCATCAAGCTTTGCAAACCGGAGACCGGTGCAGCCTTACGGACAAAGAAAGGAAAGCTCACTTCGATGCGCCCGGCATCAGCCTCCAGCAGCACCAGCAGCGCCATGATTTCGGAGCCCAGCGTGTCGGCCGTCAGCACCTCGCCTGACAAGTCAAACGCTTCCAACCAAGCGATCAGACGCGACATGTGTGCGCCTTTTTGGTCAGCCGCCAAGGACACGTCGAGCGTCCAGGTGCCGACCGTCGATTGCACCTTGCCGCCCACCATCACGCGCAAGGGGTATCGCAGTGACTTGACGCCAACGCGTTGAATCGGCATCGCGCGCAGATCGCGTCGGCCTTGGACATCGGGCATGGCGTTCAGATCAGGTTTCATGTTCACAGTCATCGAATTCAAGCCACTGATTTCAAGGCCACTTTGGCCGCATAGCTTTGCACCAGCGCGCTAAAGCGAGTGTTGATGGACGCCTCAATGCCCGCCGCGTCGAGCCCTTGTGTGGCCAGCAGAACAGCCGGGTCGCCGTGCTCGGTGAACTCATCTTTGAGGCCGAGTTGCAGAAGCGGCTTGAGCACGCCGGCTTGCTGCAGCGATTCGCTGACGGCACTGCCAGCACCGCCCATCAGGCAACCTTCTTCGACTGTGACCAGCGCTTCATGCGCAGCCGCAATTTCAAGCAGCAACGCCACATCCAGCGGCTTGGCCCAACGCATGTTGACGACGGTGGCACCCAGCTTTTCAGCGGCGGCCAAGGCAGGGTGCAGCAGCGTGCCAAAAGCCAGGATAGCGATGCCCGAGCCCTGGCGACGAATCTCACCACGACCGAAAGGCAGCGACGCCAAACCGGCCTCAGTGGCGACCCCCGCACCCGCACCGCGGGGGTAGCGCACAGCCACCGGATGGTCTTGTTCAAAAGCTGTTGTCAGCAGCTTGCGGCACTCGTTTTCATCGGCCGGGCAAGCAATGCTCATGTTGGGAATGCAACGCAGGAAAGCGATGTCATAGGCCCCCGCGTGCGTGGCACCGTCAGCACCGACCAAACCCGCCCGGTCCAGCGCTAACACCACCGGCAGATTTTGCAATGCGACGTCATGAATCAACTGGTCGTAGCCACGCTGCAAAAACGTCGAGTAAATCGCCACCACGGGCTTGAGGCCTTCACAAGCCATGCCGGCGGCAAAAGTGACCGCATGTTGCTCAGCGATGCCGACGTCGTAATAGCGCTCCGGAAATCGCTGATGAAACTCCAGCATGCCCGAGCCTTCTCGCATGGCCGGCGTGATACCGACCAACCGCTTGTCTTGCACGGCCATGTCGCACAGCCATCGACCAAATACCTGCGTGAAAGTCTGCTTCGCAGGGGCCGTAGATTTCTGCAAACCCAGCGCGGGGTCGAACTTACCGGGGCCGTGGTAGGCCACAGGATCGACCTCAGCCAGCTTGTAACCTTGGCCTTTTTTGGTCACCACGTGCAAGAACTGCGGGCCTTTGAGTTGCCGAATATTCTCCAGTGTGGGGATCAGCGAATCCAGGTCGTGCCCGTCAATCGGGCCGATGTAATTAAAGCCAAAATTCTCGAACAGCGTGGCCGGCACGACCATGCCTTTGGCATGCGTCTCGAGTCGCTTGGCCAGTTCAAACAAGGGCGGCGCAGCTTTCAACACTTGCTTGCCGACGTTCTTGGCTGCGGCGTAAAACTGGCCGCTCATGAGCTGCGCCAGGTAGCGGTTCAGCGCCCCCACGGGCGGGCTGATGCTCATGTCGTTGTCGTTCAGGATGACCAGCAGATTGCAGTCGCAAACGCCGGCGTTGTTCATCGCCTCAAAGGCCATGCCAGCACTCATGGCGCCGTCACCAATGATCGCCACGGCATGGCGGTCTTCGCCCTTTTGCTTGGCCGCCATGGCCATGCCGAGCGCGGCAGAAATAGAAGTCGAAGAATGCGCCGTGCCGAAGGTGTCGTACTCGCTTTCGCTGCGCCGAGGAAAACCCGACAGACCACCCTCCTGACGCAAACTGTCCATGCGGTCACGCCTGCCCGTGAGGATCTTGTGCGGATAAGTTTGATGGCCCACGTCCCACACCAGTCGGTCGTCGGGCGTGTTGAAAACATAGTGCAGTGCCACCGTGAGTTCGACCGTGCCCAGATTCGAGCTCAGGTGACCGCCGGTACGCGAAACACTGTCCAACAGGAAGGCGCGTAGCTCATCGGCAACCCTTGGCAGCTGCGTGCGCGGCAGACGCCGCAAGTCGGCCGGGCTGTTGATGGTTTCAAGCAATTGGTACATCTCTATAAATCCTGTGATGGTCCTGTGATGGCGGCTCAAAAACCGCGATTGACCAGCATGTCGGCCAGCGCTTGCAAGGCGGCCGTGTTGTTGAGCCCCCCAACGCGCAGACTGGCCTGCGATTGCGAGAGCAGCTCTTGTGCATAATTTTGAGAGGCGCGCAAACCCATCAAAGAGACAAAGGTGGGCTTGTCCTGAGCGGCGTCTTTGCCGGCGGTCTTGCCTAAGGTACCGGAATCGGCAACTACATCCAGCACGTCATCGACCACCTGAAAAGCCAGACCAATGGATGCCCCATAGTCACTCAAAGCCAGCTTTGCTGCCGCTGTCGGGTTGCCGCAAGCAGCGCCCATCAAGACGCTGATTTGCAACAAGGCACCCGTTTTAAGTCGATGCATCTCGTGCAGCTGGGCCGACGAAATCGGCTTGCCGACACTGGCCAAATCGATCGCTTGACCGCCAGCCATGCCACGAGAACCTGCGGCTTGCGCCAGCATGCGACACAATACCGCCTGCGTTTCAACAGCGACAGATGAGTCATCTGGCGTCAGCAATTCAAAGGCTAATGCCTGCAGCGCATCACCCGCCAGCAGTGCCTGCGCTTCGCCAAACTTGACGTGCACCGTCGGCTTGCCGCGACGCAACACATCGTTGTCCATGCAGGGCATGTCGTCGTGCACCAGCGAATAAGCGTGAATCAATTCGACCGCGCAGGCGGCACGCAGCGCCGCCTCGGGATGACCGCCAACCGCTTCGCAAGCCGCCAACACCAGCAATGGACGAAGGCGCTTGCCGCCGTCGAGCACGGCGTAGCGCATGGCGTCGCCCAAACCAGCGGGCGCTGGGCGCGTTTCGGGGCAGGCGACCCAACGCGTCAAAGCGGTTTCGACTGAATTGAGTTGTTGCGCTGTCCAAATGGACAGGTCGAAAATGGGCATATCAGGTGAATCCAAAAGACTTATTCCTGCGCCCAAGGCTTGAGCTCGGTGCCTTCCAGCACCTTGATCTGGTTTTCGACCGCTTCAAGCTTGTCACGACAGTATTTGAGCAACTGAGCGCCACGCTGATAGCCCGTCAACAGCTGGTCTAGCGGCATTTGCCCGCCTTCAAGTTGCATCACCAGTTTTTCAAGCTCCTCCAGAGCAGACTCGTAATTCACGGGCGCTGCAACAAGTGGCTCAGGGTGGGTCTCGGTGTTCACGATAGAGGCAGTCGGTTTTCTCATAGGGTCAGGGTTCTGAATTGGGCCTGATTTTAGGCGTTTGCCTCCAGACCGAAATCAAACCATGCGGGAACCTCGCCAGCCAAGGGTGAATAGGCTTGGCGAAAGGTGCGGTAGGTACAATCAAAAACGCCTTTCTCGGGTCTTTGACCCGCCCTTCGCTCTCTTCACACGCCCCTCAATGTCCCCAACGCGCATGCCTGATCCAAGCCTCCGTTTGCTGCAGGCCACCAGCCAGCTGCCCATCTCGAGCTATTTTGACCCGGGCCTCTACGCGCGGGAGCAGCAAAAACTGTTCGCCAAAGGGCCACGTTATCTGGGTCACGAACTGGCTGTGCCCAACCTGGGTGACTACTACACGCTGCCCCATGAAGGCGAAGGCCGGGCACTGGTGCGCAACGCCTCGGGCATTGAACTCATTTCCAACGTCTGTCGCCACCGGCAAGCCACCATGTTGCAAGGCCGCGGCAACACGGGCAGCAACATCGTCTGCCCGCTACATCGCTGGACCTACAACATCGCCGGCGAACTGATGGGCGCACCGCATTTCGAGATCGACCCCTGCCTGAATTTAAACCGCTACAAAACCACCACCTGGAACGGTCTGGTCTTTGAAGACAACGGTCGCGACATTGCGGGCGAGATGGCCGGCCTGAGCTCGATGGCGGACCTCGACTTCAGCGGTTACCAGCTGGACAAAGTGCATCTGCACGAGTGCGACTACAACTGGAAAACCTTCATCGAGGTCTACTTGGAGGACTACCACGTTGGCCCTTTTCACCCTGGTTTAGGGGGGTTTGTCACCACCGACGATTTGCGTTGGGAACTGGCCAAAAATTATTCGGTGCAAACGGTCGGGGTGTCAGACAAGCTCGGTAAGCCGGGTACGGACGTTTACAAAAAATGGCATGACGTGGTCCTGCAATACCGCAGCGGTGCCGCTCCCAAGTACGGCGCGATCTGGCTGACCTGCTACCCGCATGTGATGGTCGAGTGGTACCCCCATGCGCTGGTCGTCAGCACGCTGCACCCGCAAGGGCCGGGCAAAACACTCAACGTGGTGGAGTTTTTCTACCCCGAAGAAATCTGTGCTTTTGAGCGTGAGTTCATCGAAGCGCAGCAAGCCGCGTACATGGAAACCTGCGTGGAAGACGATGAAATTGCGCTGCGCATGGACGCCGGCCGGCTGGCCCTGATGCAACGCGGCGACAACGAATTTGGCCCCTACCAAAGCCCGATGGAAGACGGCATGCAACACTTTCACGAGTGGTACCGACGCGAAATGGGCGCCAGCAAAACGACGCAGATGATCTGACCGAACTGAAAGTGATTGCCATGCACACCACCTTGATTTCCGTTTCTGATCTGCAAGCCTTGCAAAAGAGCCAGCAGCCCTTCATGATTTTTGACTGCAGCTTTGAGCTGAACCAGCCAGAAACTGGCGTACAAAAATTTGCTGAGGCCCACATTCCCGGAGCGGTCTATGCGCACCTCGACAACGCGCTGAGCGCGCGTCACAACACGTCACATAATCCGCCGCTGCAGGCAAAGGATTCCTCATCACTGCTAGCGCAGCGCGGGAGTCCATCACTGAGCGCCGCAGAGATGGATGGCCGCGCTACGCTCGCCATGACGGACGATGAGCCTGATGCCGCATCCGGCGGGCGCCATCCGCTGCCGAACCGGGAACGCTTCGCCACCTGGCTGTCGAGCATCGGTTTTGCCAATGACATGCAAGCGGTGGTCTATGACCGCAACGGTGCGAACTACTGTGGTCGGCTCTGGTGG
>CANFJF010000048.1 GCA_947447355.1 Comamonadaceae bacterium | reverse complement strand
TTGCACAAGCCAGGCGCCGTCAAGGCCGTTGGTACAGAAGCCGCTGGCGAGGTCGTTCGCATGGGCGCAGACGTCAAGAATTTTGCGGTCGGCGACCGCGTCATGGGGCGCATGGCCGGCGCCTTTGCCAAGTACGCGCTGGTCGATGCCGGTGAAGCTATGGCCGTACCGGAACGTCTCAGCTGGGAAGAAGCCGCCAGCATTCCCCTGACCTTTCACGTCGTCTACGACATGCTGGTGCTGCAAGGAAAATTGCAAACTGGCGAGTGGTTGCTGATCACTGGCGTCTCCTCTGGTGTTGGTGTCGCTGCCGTGCAAATGGCCAAGGCCTTGGGTGCCAAAGTCATCGGCACTTCCGGATCCGCTGACAAGCTAGAGCGCATGAACGCCATCGGTCTGGACGTCGGTTTATGCACCCGCGCGCCAGACTTCGCAGCACGCGTGATGGAGATCACCGGCGGCCACGGCGCTGACGTGGTCATCAACACAGTGGGCGGCACGGTGTTCGCAGAAGCCATGCGTTGCATGGCTTTTGAGGGCCGGCTCGCCATGGTGGGTTATGTCGATGGCGTGACGCACAGCGACATCGACCTGAGCTTGCTGCACACCAACCGCCTGCGGCTGTTTGGGGTCTCCAACAAACTTCGCACGCCAGCCCAACGCATGCAAGCGGTGCCGCAATTCATCACTGACATGTTGCCGCGCATCGCCGACGGTAGCGTCCGGGTGATGCTCGATAAAGTTTTTCCGTTTGAGCAATTGGCCGAGGCCAAAGCACTCATGGAAGCCAACCAGCACCTGGGCAAGATTGTGCTGGCCGGCGTTCCACAGCGTTAGAAAATCAGCCGGTCTGGGGGACGCCATGACAAGCCAAAGAACGAAGAATTTACGCCTCGTGTGGGCGGTCGCCTTCACAGCCATCAACACCCTCTACACGCTGGCCTGCGCCCAACCCTCCCAAACCTACCCCAGCAAACCCATCAAGCTCGTCGTCGGCTTCACGCCAGGCGGTGCGGCAGACTTCACCGGTCGGGCAACGGCTGAAGCTCTAGGCAAAATTCTCGGCCAAGCTGTCGTGGTTGAAAACAAACCGGGTGCAGGCTCTAGTCTGGCGGCGGAATACGTCTCCCGCAGCGCCGCACCGGACGGCTACACCATCTTGCTGGCCAGTCCCAGCAGCATTTCTGTGAACCCGGCGATGAAGCCCGGCATGACGCACACCGTCAACACGCTGGTGCCCATCACCTTGGTGTCCAACGCGCCCATCATCTTGGCCGTCAACCCCAGCCTCGGCATCAACTCGGTAGCCGATTTGATCGCGACGGCCAAAAGATCTCCCGGAAAATTGAACTTTGCGTCCTCCGGCAATGGCTCGGCACCCCACTTGGGCGGTGTTTATTTCGCACGCGCTGTCGGCATCGACATCCAGCACATCCCATACCCCGGCGGTTCGCAAGCATCGCAATCGGTGATCGCCGGTCAGGTGCAGCTGACGTTCGGGACACCGCCGTCGGTTCTGCCATTTGTGAAAGCCAACCGCATGAAAGGACTGGCTGTTAGCACGCCGCAGCGATCGCCTTTTGCACCCGACATTCCAGGCATGGCCGAACTCGGTTACCCACAGTTCAATTTTGGCTTTTGGTACGGCCTGTTTGCACCTGCGGGCACGCCGCCAGAGATCATCAAAAAATTACACGCAGCGACCCAAATCGCCATGAACGCAGAAGGCCCTAAAGCGGCGCTGGCGCGTGAAGCCACAGAAGTCGCGCTGTCCACCTCGCCCGAAGATTTCGCCGCCTTCCTCAAGGAAGATGCCAAGCTCTGGACCAAACTGGTGAAAGAATCTGGTGCGACAGGCAACTGACAGGCCGCTTGAGCGAACAAGCTGACGTTAAGTCAGCCGTCCGAGCACCAAGCGCAGTTGGCGGCTGCAACGCGCCGCCAACGTTTCGTCATGTGTGACCAATACAAAAGCTGTGCCGTGCTCCCGGGCCAGTTGCAGCATGAGTTCATAAACCCCATCGGCGGTGCTTCGGTCCAGATTACCTGTCGGCTCGTCGGCCAGCACACAGGCAGGCCGCGTGACCAGCGCACGGGCAATGGCAACGCGCTGACGCTCACCACCCGACAACTCTGACGGGCGGTGATTCAAGCGGTTTTCAAGTCCGACCGATGCGAGCATGGCCGCCGCGGTTTTGCCAGCCACCTCTGGCGTTTGTCGACGGATCCATAAAGGCATGGCGACGTTGTCAAGCGCGCTGAATTCCGGCAAAAGATGATGGAACTGATAGACAAAACCCAGGTGCAAATTACGCAAACGTCCTTGCCCAGTGGCAGACAGCTTAGAGAGGTCTTGGCCCTTGAGTAGAACTGACCCGCTGGTCGGCGCGTCCAGCCCGCCCATCAAATGCAGCAGCGTGCTTTTGCCAGAACCTGACGCGCCAACGATGGCCAGCGTTTCGCCGCGATGCACCTGCAAATCTACACCGCGCAGCACCGTCACGTCGAGCGGACCTTCCTGAAAACGTTTGGTCAACGCCTTCACGCTCAGCACGACTTCTGAATCGAGCACCAAGGGCACTTTGGCCTCGGTTGCGGCTTTGTTGAGTTCACTCATAACGCAAGGCCTCCGCCGGGTTGACGCGACTGGCGCGCCAGCTCGGATAAATTGTGGCCAAAAATGAGAGCACCAGCGAAATCACCGCGATCGGCATGATGTCAGCGTACTGCGGCTCACTTGGCATGCGGCTGATGAGGTAGATGTCACGCGGTAAAAAGCTGGCGTTCAGCAGACGCTCCAGTGCCGGTACGATCACATCAATGTTGAAGGCGATGCCCAGCCCCAACAGCAAACCCGAGAGGGTGCCAATCACACCGACCATCGCACCCTGCACCATGAAAATCCCCATGATGCTTTTCGGGCTGGCGCCAAGCGTGCGCAAGATGGCAATGTCGGCGCGCTTGTCGGTGACGGTCATCACCAGCGTGCTGACCAGATTGAAAGCCGCCACCGCTACGATGAGCGTGAGGATGATGAACATCATGCGTTTTTCAAGCTGCACGGCGGCAAACCAAGTGCGATTCTGGCGCGTCCAGTCACGCACCAGTAAATCGCCGCTCAGCGAGTTCACCAACTCTTGAGCCACTTCGCGGGCTTGGTGCAGGTCGCGCAACTTGATGCGGATGCCGGTCGGCCCTTCCAGCCTGAAAATTTTGGCCGCGTCGTCTTGGTGCATCAGCACCAGCGCTGAGTCGTATTCGAAATGGCCGGAGTCAAACGTCCCCACCACCGTCATCTTTTTCAGCCGTGGCACCACACCTGCCGGTGTTACCTGCCCGCTGGGCGCGATCAAGGTGACGCTGTCGCCCTGACGAACGCCCATGGACCGCGCCAGCTCAGCCCCCAACACGACGCCAAATTCGCCGCTCACCAGCCGCTGAAAAACACGGTCTTTGAGATGTGCGCCGAGCTCGGTGACACCGCCTTCGAGCGCCGGGTCAATGCCGCGCACCAAGGCGCCCTTCATGTCTTCGCCACGCGCCAGCAACGCTTGCGCGGCGATGAAGGGAGCCGCGGCAATGACCTGTTTGTTTTGCCGAACTTCTGTCAAGGTTTTTTGCAAGTCTGGTAAGGCCGCCCCCCCCGGCGCAAAGACCTCAATGTGCGCAATCACGCCGAGCATGCGGTCGCGCACTTCTTTTTGAAAACCGTTCATCACGCTGAGCACGATGATGAGCGCGGCCACGCCTAGCGCAATGCCCAGCATGGACACACCGGAAATAAAGGAAATGAATCCGTTACGCCGCGTGGATCGGCCGGCGCGCGTGTAACGCCAGCCTAATATCAACTCATAGGGAATTTGCATGCAGGCCATTGTGGCATTCTGGCCGGGACATTTTTCAAGCACTTATGGCGCCCTGCCCGCTTCCAGGACAATAGCCCGCATGCCTACCGTTTTCCCTCCCAGCGCTACAGCCTCTGCACGGCCCATCCGTCATCTGCTGCTGGCTTTTGCGGCCTGCGCTGACGCCAATTGGCTGACCACCCTGAAAGCACTTCCACTGGCCCACACCCGCCACTTCGCCAAACTGTTGCAAGGGATGCAATTGGTTGCCACCGACAACGACGACGCCCTCTCCATGTCGCCACCTCATGAGCGTGCGCTGGCACGGGTTCATGGGCTTGATGGTGATGGCCTGCGTGATGGCCTGATTCCATGGGCTGCCTGGGAGCATGAGCAACGCAGCCAAGGCGAACCCGGCGAAGAAACGCGCGCGCGCAGCTGGGCTTACGTGACACCCTGCCACTGGCTCATGGGTCGAGAACACGCCACCTTGACAGACCCCGATGCATTGGCACTGAGCGAAGTCGATTCACTTGCCCTCATGGCCGCCATGCAGGTGTACTTCGACGCTGACGGGATTCGCTTGCATTACGTCGCGCCGCAGCGGTGGCTGGCAGAAGGCGACGTTTTTCGCGGCTTGCCGACAGCCTCGTTAGACCGTGTTCTGGGTCGCAGCGTAGACCCTTGGCTACCCGCAGGCAGCAGTGGTAAAACGCTGCGCCGCCTGCAAAACGAAATGCAAATGTTGCTTTACACCCACCCGATCAACGATGCACGCAGCAACCAGCGGCAACTGCCCGTCAACTCAATTTGGTTCAGCGGCACGGGCGACTTGTCTGAGCGTGGTCGCCGTCCCGCTGCCTCACCTGAGCGGCAGCAACTCAGCGCCCCCCGCACGCTGGTCGACGCCGCCCTGCGCGATGATTGGAAAGCGTACGCATCGGCCTGGACGGCTCTCGACGCACTCGAAGCCAAAGACTGGCTGACCCGTCAATCTGCTGGCGAAGTCGTGCGGCTCACACTGTGCGGCGAGCTCACTGCCCTGACCTTTGAAAGCGCGCCCCGCAGCCTGCGCGGGCGCTTCACACAATTACTGAAACCCAAGCCCTTGCTGGGCCTGCTGGAAACTTTATGAAAATCACTGTCAGAGATGCCCCCCCGCGCAGCGTTTGGGCTCTACAACAAGCCGGTGTGCACCCGCTACTGGCGCAGTTGTATGCCGCACGCGGCGTGCTCAGCCCGGATGAACTTGACGACGGCTTGGCGCGATTGCTGCCGCCCAGCGCGCTGCACGGCGCTGCCGAAGCCGCGGTGCTGCTGGCCGACAGCATGGCGGCGGATCGCAAGATCTGCATCGTCGCCGACTATGACTGCGACGGTGCGACCGCTTGCGCTGTTGGTGTGCGCGGCCTGCGGCTGCTCGGTGCGCCGCTGAACTTTTCCAGTGTGAGTTACTTGGTGCCCGACCGCGTGGTCGACGGCTATGGGTTGACGGCGGCGATTTCTGAGCGCGTCAAGGCCGCAGGCGCTGACCTGTTGGTGACCGTTGACAACGGCATCGCCAGCATCGACGGCGTGGCGCGGGCCAAGGCGCTGGGCATGCAAGTACTGGTGACCGACCACCACCTGCCAGCGCTGCTGGACGGTGAGATCGTGCTGCCTGACGCAGACGTCATCGTCAACCCGAATCAGCCTGCTTGCACGTTTGAAAGCAAGTCCATAGCAGGCGTTGGCGTGATGTTTTATGTGCTGCTCGCGCTGCGCGCCGAGCTGCGCAAACGCGGCGTGTTTGACGCCGCCAACCAACCCAAACTCGATGCGCTGTTGCCACTGGTGGCGCTGGGCACCGTGGCCGACGTGGTGAAGCTCGACCCGAACAATCGGCGCCTGGTGGCACAAGGCCTGAAACGCATTCGTGCGGGTGCGCTGCAAGCTGGCATCCGCGGTTTGTTTGTGGCGGCGGGCCGGCAAGCCAACGTGGCCACGGCCTTCGACTTCGGCTTTGCCCTCGGCCCCCGTATCAATGCGGCCGGACGGCTGTCCGACATGACGCTGGGCATTGAATGCCTGCTGACCGATGACTTGGGTCGCGGCGAAGAACTCGCGAAAACGCTAGACAGCATCAACCGTGAGCGTCGTGACATTGAAGCCGGTATGCGCGAACAGGCCGAACTGGCAGCAGACGCCATGATCGACGAAGACGAAGCGCCGCCACCCGCGATCGCGATTTTTGACCCTGACTTCCATGAGGGCGTGGTCGGCATCGTGGCCTCGCGCATCAAAGACAAAATGCACCGCCCGACTTTTGTCTTTGCGGCCAGCCAAGCCCCCGGCAAAGAACACGAACTCAAAGGCTCAGGCCGCTCAATCCCGGGTTTTCACCTGCGCGACGCGCTGGACTTGGTGGCCAAACGCCATCCGGGTGTGCTGCTGCGTTTCGGTGGTCATGCCATGGCCGCGGGCTGCACCATTGACGAAGAAAACTTCGACACGTTTGAACAAGCCTTGCAAGAAATCGCCCACGAATGGCTAGACGCGGGCACGTTGACGCGTCGTTTAGACACCGACGGTCCGTTGGCCCCAGAGTACCGGCGCACCGATGTGGTCGACACGCTTCACACGGCTGTCTGGGGACAAGGTTTTGCCGCGCCAACGTTCAGCGAAGAACTCGAAGTGGTCTCGCAGCGACTGGTCGGCGAAAAGCACCTCGCCCTCAAACTCAAACACCAAGGCCAACCAGTCGACGGCATCTGGTTTGGCCGCACTGAATCGCTGCCAGCCAAGGTCACATTGGCGTTCCGATTGGACGCTGACGAATGGCAGGGCGTGCGACGTGTGCGCTTTCTGGTCGAAGGCGCTGAGCTTTGACGCTCTCAGGATTTGCAAAAAGCCTAGAATTAAAGACGTGATTTCAAAAAACATTCTCAATGCCGATTTACATTGTCATTCGATCGTCTCTGACGGTACGCTGACACCCGAAGCGCTGGCCGAGCGCGCCAAGCTCAACGGTGTGGAGTTGTGGGCCTTGACCGACCACGACGAAGTCGGCGGCCAGCACCGCGCCGCGGCAGCAGCCAAAGCGCAAGGCATGCGCTACCTCACAGGGGCGGAAATCTCCGTCACCTTTGCCGGTGAAACCGTGCACATCGTCGGGCTGGGTTTTGACCCAGATGACGCTGTATTGAAGCAAGGGCTGCACGATACACGGGGTGGCCGGCGCGAACGTGCCATGGAAATGTCCGACGGCCTGGCCAAGGTCGGCATTCAGGGCGCTTACGAAGGCGCACTCAAATTTGTCGGCAATCCTGAACTTATTTCACGCACCCACTTTGCTCGCTTTCTGGTCGAGTCTGGCGTCTGCAAAGAGACTGCCGATGTCTTTCGCAAATACCTGACTGAAGGCAAACCTGGCTTCGTGCCGCACCGCTGGGCCACCCTGCAAAACGCCGTCACGTGGATCACCCAGGCGCATGGTGTCGCTGTGATTGCGCACCCGGCACGCTACAAATTCACACCAAATGAAGAGTACGCACTTTTCACTGAATTCAAAAACCATGGTGGGCGGGCGGTCGAAGTCGTGACCGGCAGTCACACCCCGCAGGAGTACATCAAGTACGCGGACACTGCGCGTGAATTTGGCTTGGCTGCGTCCCGTGGCAGTGACTTTCACAGCCCCGTCGAGAGCCATACCGACCTCGGCACCCTGCCGTTTTTACCGGGTCAACTGACACCCGTCTGGGAATTGCTGGAAGACCGTATCCAGTGAGGCTCGCTCCTTCGGCGGCGTGGGGCATTGCGCTGGTCATCGCTGCGGTGGCCTGTTTTGCCACCCTTGACACCACCACCAAAGTCGTTAGTGCAGGCGTGCCCCTGTTAATGGCACTGTGGTTCCGCTACTTCTTTCAGGCCGTCGCCACCACAGCATTGGTCTTACCAACGCGTGGCTGGCGTTCCTTGCGCACGGCCCACCCCAAATTTCAATTGTTGCGCGGCCTGCTGCTGTTGGTCAGCAGCTTGTTTGCTTTTTTAAGCCTCAAGCACATGCCGGTAGCCGAGTTCACTTCGATCGTCGCCATCGTGCCGCTGGCGATCACCTTGCTGGCCGCCACCGCGTTGGGTGAAAAAGTCTCACGGCTGCGTTGGTCGCTCATCTTCGGTGGCTTTGTTGGCACACTCATCATCATCCGACCCGGCGGTGCGCACTTTGGTTGGTCGATTATTTTTCCTTTGGTGGTGGTTTGCACGAATACGTGGTTTCAGGTGCTGACCAGCAAACTGGCTCGCACAGAAGACCCGGTCACCATGCATTTTTATACAGGCTGGGTCGGCACGCTGATAGCGTCTCTGGCACTCCCCTTTGTTTGGACGGCACTGCCGTCTTGGTGGCTCTGGGCCGGCTTGATGCTGATGGGCTTGGCGGCCACTGCTGGGCACTTGTTACTGATCCTGGCTTACACCCGAACCACCGCAGCCACGCTGACACCATTTTTCTATGCCCAGATCGGCTTTGCGATGTTGGGCGGCTGGTTGGCTTTTTCGCATGTGCCCGACGGCTGGTCGCTGGTTGGCATCAGCATGATCGCGCTGTGTGGCGCTCTCGGCGCCTGGTTAACGGCCCGCGAGAGCCAAGCCCTTCAACAGGTCAAGCTTCAACCCGTTGAATCCTGAGCTCATCCTGCCGCCCCTGAGACAATCTGACCATGGCCCAATTTTTCGAAATTCATCCCGACAACCCACAGCCGCGCCTCCTCAAGCAGGCCGTCGCGCTGCTGGCCCGCGGGGGTGTGGCTGCGGTACCCACCGATTCCAGCTACGCGCTGGTCTGCCATCTAGACGACAAAGCCGCTGCCGACAGCTTGCGCCGTATCCGCGGGGTCGATGACAAGCATCACCTGACCATTCTTTGCCGCGACCTCAGCGAGCTGGCCAATTACGCACGTGTTGGCAACCAGCAGTTTCGACTCCTCAAGGCGGCCACGCCAGGCCCTTACACCTTCATTCTGGAAGCCAGCAAAGAAGTGCCGCGCCGGCTCAGCCACCCGTCACGCAAAACCATTGGCTTGCGCGTTCCCGACCACAAAACGCTTCAAGCCCTGCTGGAGTTGCACGGCTCGCCACTGTTGGCCACCACACTGATCCCCCGCGGCGAGACAGAGCCGCTGAATGACGCTGAAGACATCCGACGCCTGTTCGAGCATGAACTGGCCGCGGTGATTGACGCGGGTGCCTGCCCGCTTGAAGCCACCAGCGTGATTGACCTGACCGGCATGAGCGATGGGGGTGAAGCCGTCGTCGTCCGGCATGGTCGCGGCGACTTGGCGGTGCTCGGACTGTAAGGGTGCTCGGCGTCTGAGACAATCCGCCCATGGACTTTGCAAATCTAATTCAGACGATCGCGATCTACGCTATTCCGGTGGTCTTCGCCATCACCGTGCACGAGGCGGCGCACGGCTATGTGGCTCGCTACTTTGGCGACAACACGGCGTGGTCGATGGGCCGGGTGACCCTGAACCCTTTCAAACACATCGACCCGGTCGGCACCATCGTGATGCCACTGGTTCTTTACATCGCCACATCGGGCACTTTTTTGTTTGGCTACGCCAAACCTGTGCCCGTGCAATTTGGCAACCTGCGCAACCCCAAGCAACACATGGTTTGGGTTGCTTTGGCGGGTCCGGGCTCTAACTTCATCCAAGCCCTGCTGTGGGGTGCTTTGTTTTATGGCGCTGCGTCCGCAGGCATCTCCGAGCGCTTTGTGCTGGAGATGTGCCGCGCCGGGATGTTGGTGAATGTGGTCATGTTCGTCTTCAACCTGTTCCCCTTGCCGCCTCTTGACGGCGGTCGTATTTTGGTCGGGCTGCTGCCTTGGCGCCAAGCCAACATGGTGTCCCGCGTTGAACCCTGGGGCTTTTTCATCGTCATGGGCTTGGTGCTGACCGGCGTGATCAGTTCGTTGTGGATGCTGCCGCTGATGTCACTGACCTACAGTGCGCTGCAAACCCTGTTGTCCCCCCTGGCCTTTTTGCTGCGTTAAGCCCAAGTTAAACCGCACCCGGGCACCCTTCTTTTTGGCCATCCCGCCACCTTTTGAAATCTGAGTTCTCATGAGTCCACTGCGCGTCCTGACCGGCATCACCACTTCGGGCACGCCCCATTTGGGCAACTACGTGGGTGCCATTCGCCCGGCCGTCCGAGCCAGTTTGGCGCCCGGCGCTGAGAGCTTTTACTTTCTGGCTGATTACCACGCCTTGATCAAAGTCGGCGAGCCAGCACGTATCCAGCGCTCCACGCTGGAGATCGCCGCCACTTGGCTAGCGGCCGGGCTGGACCCGGAGCGGGTGACTTTTTATCGCCAGTCCGACATTCCTGAAATCCCTGAACTCTGCTGGCTGCTGACCTGCGTCACCGGCAAAGGCGTGCTGAACCGTGCCCATGCGTACAAAGCATCGGTCGACAAAAACACCGCCAGCGGCCACGATGCGGACACCGATGTCACGGCGGGCCTCTTCATGTACCCGGTGCTGATGGCCGCGGATATTTTGCTGTTCAAAGCGCACAAAGTGCCTGTTGGCCGAGACCAGATTCAGCACATTGAAATGGCCCGCGACATCGCTCAGAGCTTCAACCATTTGTATGGCGAACACCTGGTGTTGCCCGAGGCCGCAATTGAAACCTCAGTCGCCACGCTGCCCGGGCTCGACGGCCGCAAGATGAGCAAGAGCTACGACAACACGATTGCGCTGTTTGCCCCGCGCGAGCAGTTGCGCAAGCAAATCGCCGGCATCGTCACCGACTCCAAAGCGCCGGGCGAAGCGAAAAGCTGCGAAGGCTCGGCCCTGTTCGAGATTTTCCAAGCCTTCGCCAGCGCCGAAGAAACTGCGGCCCTGCGCGCCGCTTATGCCGACGGCATTGCCTGGGGCGATGCCAAGCAAATGCTGTTTGAGCGCATCGACCGCGAAGTTGCACCCATGCGCGACAGCTATGAAGCGCTGATCAACGATCCCGGTAAATTGGAAGACATTTTGCAAGCCGGTGCCGTGAAAGCGCGGACTTTGGCAACGCCCTTCATAGCGACGCTGCGCCAGAACGTTGGACTGCGCAATTTGCGCAGCAGCACTGAGAGTCGAACCGCCAAGCAGACCAAAGTAGCCTTGCCGACCCTCAAGCAATACCGCGAAAAAGACGGCCTTTTTTACTTCAAACTGGTGGATGTGCGTGGCCGTTTGCTGCTTCAAAGCCTGAGCTTTGAATCGCCACGTACCGCGGCGGCAGCCATTGCGCAACTGCAGACGAACGGTTCACAAGCTTTGGTTGAACTTCAAGCCAAACTACTGCCAGTAGAAGGTGTTAGCACCGAAGAAGTGGCCACCGCCTTGGCCTTACTTGCCTAACGTCCAAAAAATATCACCCAAATACCCAGTAGTTTCCAAAAAAAACATTACATGTAAGTAGTTCTACGGTTTTTCTGTAAAAGTCAACTGGTAACATTTAACAGTATGATCCGACCGGTTATAAAAGCTTATATTTAATTCCCATGACCACTGAAACTCTTAAACCGATGAGCATTTTCGTTGTGGACGACCATCCCCTCATGCGGGAAGCTGTTGTCATGCTGATTCGTCGGCTCAACAGCAAAGCCAACATTGTTGAACTCGACAGAGTGGCTGCTGTCACCCCCGCCATTCAAAAGCATGGCACACCAGAACTGATCTGCCTTGACCTCAAGCTGCCTGACACGCATGGCGTGTCAGGTGTTCGCGAACTCAAACTGCTTTACCCCGATGTGCCGCTGGTCGTTTTGTCAGCATCGCCTGCTTTGGATTACGAAGATCTTTCGATAGAAGCCGGCGCTGACGCTTATATTCAAAAATCAGCTGGTGCGACTGAAATCACGAATGCGCTTCGGCTATTTCTGGTTGATGACCCAGACGCTGAGGCCGGCGCCGTGCCTGAGAAACTCTCCAAACGACAAAAACAGTTGCTGGTGATGTTAGACCGAGGTCTGAGCAACCGTGACATTGCAGAAGAATTGCAGATCAGTGAGCACACCGTCAAAGTCCACCTGTGGCGCTTGTTCCGCAGGCTCAACGTTAAAAGCCGGTCACAGGCGAGTCACTTGGCGCGCACCAAAGGCCTGCTTTAAAACAGCGTTAAGCTCATACAAACCCCGTCGCTGCGACCGCATCGACGGGGTTTTTACTGGGCTCATCGTGACGTGGCACTTAAATACCGAATGGCTTTAAGTGAAAAAAGTAGAAATAGCCTTCTGCTTTAGTTTGACATCAAACACGTGGGAGAAGCACTTTTGGGAGTTCGAACCAACGCTGTGAAGCCCAGACGCAACTCCAGCTTACAACCGCGCAAATCCAAGCAGTCCACAGTGTGTGGCTGGGTGGGTGTGCACCTCTGAGTGTTTGCACCACTCCCATCAGCGCACCCAAGCCCAAAACAACCCACAAGAGACGACGACCCCAGCGCTGGGCGGCAACCGACTCAGACGTGAGAGCAACCCCCACAATGCTCAAAAAAGCCAAGGTGCTCGACGCGTGCCCACCTGGAAAACAGTGGCCAGGACCACCATCGAGGACACCCCACGTCCAACGCGACAGCGGCTGCGCCAAACCGCCAAAAGTTTGCCAGTCCCAAGGGCAGCTGGTGGTGCTGATGCGCTTGAGGCCGCTGACAATCATCAAACTCAAAGTCACACCCACCATCGCCGTCCAACGCTGCCGCAGGTTGAAATCCCGCACCAAACCTCGAGGCCAAAGCACCATCAACCATGCTAGACCAAAAAGAACCAACAACACGGTTTTGAGTTGGTCATGCATCACGATGGCGAGCCAGGGATGATGCCGCAACGGGAAGCCCTGTGCGGTGCCAATCGCCGCCATCACCCACAGGTCTAGCCCCAGCGCGTCCCACACAAGAGTCAACCCCAGAGCCCACCAGAAGACTGGCTTTTGCAACGGCACGTACCAAGTTTGCAACGTCGCCGAAGTTGTCAAAGTAGCATTCATGAAGAGCGAAATTGTGACGCCTGCCAAGGCAGCTGTCCAGTGACTTATGAGATCCAAAGTATCTTTACAGATGCAAACCACACTAACTATTTAGCTGAAAGAATTATTTTGTTAGCATCGCCCTTTTTGCACGAGAGTGCGGGATGCATCCTCATGTTGTTGAAGTGGTTGAAACCCCGCACCTTTTTGCAAGGCAGGCATCCTTGGGTCGTGAGCGCTGGACTGGCGGTGGCCCTGAGCACCCTCGGCAACGCCCCATTCTGGTGGGCCTTGTCGCAGTTACCTGAAATTAACAGCCTGCGGGCCTACGCCGGATTGATCGGAATCTGGGCCGCATTGACGCTGCTCATGTGGGTCTTTGTCAATGTGGTGATCTGGCCCTGGTGGCGCAAACCTGCAGGGGTTGTGCTGCTCGTCATGAGCATGACAGCCAGCTATTTCATGGCCATGTATGGCGTTGTCATCGACCCCACCATGGTCTCCAACGCGATGCAAACGAACGCCACCGAAGTGCGGGACCTGTTGTCTCTCACTTGGCTCTTGACAATGGTCATCGGCGTGGGTGTGCCGGGACTTTGGTGGTGGCGACTTGAGCCTATGGCGGGTGTCGGATGGCAGCGTTGGACGCATCAACTTGGCGCGGTGATGCTGGGCAGTGTGCTAACCACCGCCCTGCTGTTGCTGGTGTTCCAGGACTTGGCATCACTGATGCGCAACCATACCAATTTGCGCTATTTGGTCAATCCACTCAACACCATCTATGCGATCGGGCGCTTGGCCACGTCAAAGCAAGCACAGCGCCAGCAACCACTACAAACCATCGGTGACGACGCCAGCGCTCGCTTGCCCGATGCCAAAGCAGCACCCGTGCTGGTCTTGGTGGTGGGCGAGACAGCACGCGCGGCCAACTTTGGCATTGCGGGTTATACGCGCGACACCACACCGCAAATGCAAGCTTTGCAGAACGAAGGCAATTTGTATTATTTCAGTCAGGTCCAGTCATGCGGCACCAACACGGAGATTTCCTTGCCCTGCCTGTTTTCACACCAGGACCGCAAAGCCAACGCCAACCGCACGGTGAACTACGAATCGTTGCTCGACGTGCTGTACAAGGCTGGCTGGGCAGTGCTTTGGCTGGACAACCAATCCGGCTGCAAGGGTGTCTGCGATCGCGTGGCCCACGTCGATACCAGCAGGCTGAAGCACCCTTATTTGTGCACAGCAGGCGAATGCTGGGATGAAATCATGCTCGATGGTCTGCCCGAGCGCCTCGCCCTGCTGACGCCAGAACGCCGTGCCCGCGGGACTGTGCTGGTGATGCACCAGATGGGTAGCCACGGACCGGCTTACTACAAGCGTTCGCCGCCAGACCACAAGAAGTTTTTACCGGAATGCACCAGCAATGCCTTGTCGTCATGCGATGCACAGGCACTGATGAATGCCTATGACAACAGCATTGCCTACACCGATCACTTCCTTGGTCAAGTGGTCGCTTGGCTCAAAAGTCAGCCCCAACCCACTGCGCTGTGGTACGTCTCAGACCACGGTGAATCGCTCGGTGAAAACGGCATTTACTTGCACGGCATGCCCTACAAAATGGCGCCAAAAGACCAAACCCATGTGCCCATGGCTTTATGGCTATCGCCAACCATGCGTCAACGCTGGGCATTAGACGATGCATGCCTGCGTACCCAGCAGGGCAAGCCTTGGTCACACGACAACTGGTTTCACACCATGCTCGGTAGCGCAGATGTGAAGACGGGTCTGTACCAGCCTGAGATGGACATCACCCACGCGTGTAGGCACTGAACAGCCACGCCGCGGCCCTTGCCGAGCTTACAAGTGACAGCCTATGGCTACATCTGCTAACCAAAGACACTCGTAGCGCCGTTGACAGAGAAATAGCTTCTCCAGATGATTAAAGCGCAAATATAAAAGAATTTACAGCTTTTAAATATTTGGGACTTTTTCACTTTGGTCGCCGCTTTTTTCTTGGAAGGTTTGTATGAATACACATCTCGTCGCCTTGGCATGCAACCGACATCTGAGCCGTTTTAGCAACCGCCAGCGAGGCGTCACGATGATTGAGTACGCCTTGATTGCGGCGCTCATCGCAGTCGTTCTGGTGGTCGTCTTGACCGCTTTAGGCGTCGAGCTCGGGGTCACATTCACCAAGATCAAAGACGCACTGACCAACGCCAATAAATGACTTGAGTGTTTCAGAAATCAGCTCAGGTGGATTCAATTGAAACCTTCCGTGCTGATTTCAATCGCTCTATTGATAGGGGCGACGGCTGTTTTTTTGGTCGCGCGTTGGGTCGGGTTGGGGGGAGCGGCGAAAGTAGG
Source organism: Comamonadaceae bacterium (assembly GCA_947447355.1). Classification (GTDB taxonomy): domain Bacteria; phylum Pseudomonadota; class Gammaproteobacteria; order Burkholderiales; family Burkholderiaceae_C; genus Polaromonas. The sequence continues at coordinate 11,269 of CANFJF010000048.1, read as the reverse complement.
ACCCCGCGTGGTGATAGCAGCCAGCGCGGTCGATGCCGGGATGCCATTGGCAGCCAATAACGTTCGGGTGCTGCAGTGGCCTGGCCAAACTGCGCCGCAAGGTGGTTTTGACAGTCCTGAGAAAGTCGTCGGCCGCGTCACACGACAGACCTTGGTACCCGGCGAACCGATTCTTGAATCGCGCTTGGCTCCAGTGGATGTCAAAGGCGGACTGTCTGCCACGCTAGAGACCGGCAAGCGGGCCATCACAGTGCGTGTCAACGATGTGATTGGCGTGGCGGGTTTTGCATTGCCCGGCAGTTATGTAGATGTGCTGGTGAGCGCACGTGACGCCCGTAACGAACCGTTTTCAAAGATTGTTTTAGACCGCGTCAAGGTCTTGGCGGTGGCGCAAGAAACCGCTGCCGATCCTGCCAAGCCCAAAGTGGTGAACGCCGTGACGTTAGAACTGACACCGGCTGAATCAGAGCGACTGGATCTGGCCCGCAGCGTGGGCAGCTTATCGTTAGCGCTGCGCAATGAATTGGACCGGGCACAACTGACCTCAGCTGGCACGCGGCTGGATGATTTGATGCATGAAGTCACTCGGTCAGCAGGCTCGGCCTGGGACACCATCGCTCCCAAAACCAACGCTACTCAGGCAAGGGCCGCACCCACCACCCGGCAAGCGCCTAGCGGTGTCGAGGAATATCGCGGCATTCAGCGCGACATCGGTATCGGCACGGGGAGTGCGTTATGACGCTGATGACCCGCGCCGCGATCTGCGCAGAAGTCGCCGTTGCGATGGTCTTCATCAGCATGTCGGCCGCCCGCTTGACTGTCGCTAGCGCCGCTGAGTTGCTGGCCCCTGCAGCACCGCGAATGCCATGGCCAAAGACAATGAACGCAGTAGTCGGCCACGTCGTCGTCCTGCCGCTACCGGAATCGATCAGCCGCGTGGTGGTCGGGGATCAAAAGGTGGCGGATTACCGGCTCATCTCGCGCACGGAGTTGTATGTCTTGGGGAAATCTGTAGGCACCACTAACTTTTTGTTGTGGCGCCAAAACGGACCGCCGGTTTCGCTCATCATCAAGGTCGGCGCAGATCTAGATCCGCTGGCGGAGTCACTTAAAACAGCGCTCCCGAGTGAGCAAGATATTGAGTTGATGATGGCCTCCAGCTCAGTGGTGTTGCGCGGCAGCGTGGCAGATGTTGGCGCAGCAGACGCGGCGCTGCAACTGGCTCAAGCCTACACGCGGCAGTTGAACCGCTACCTCGCCAGCAGCGGCGGCGCAGCGCCATCGGCCAGTTCGGCGGGTGCCAGCGGTCAGTCGCAAGTCATCAACCTGCTGCGCATTCGCGACGCGCAACAAGTGATGCTGGACGTTCGCATTGCCGAGGTCTCCAAGTCACTGCTGGACAAGCTGGGCCTGCAAGTGAAGGCCGCTGGCGGCGGTGACCTCAGCTGGAATATTCTGTCGAATTTTTTAGGAGCCGGTGGCAGCGCTGGTGCAGGTCTGCTGTTCAGCAATGGCAATGCCATCGACCTGAAAGCCGAAAAGCAGGATGGCTTGGTGCGCATCTTGGCGGAGCCCACCATCGTCGCCATGAGCGGTCAGGAAGGCAGCTTCTTGGTCGGCGGAAAAGTCTACATCCCGATCACTCAATCGGTGGGCACCGGTGGCACCGCCGTGACGCTGCAAGAACGCGAGTTCGGTGTTGGACTTAAGTTTGTTCCGACGGTCTTGGAGGGCGGCCGCATCAGCCTCAAGGTAGCACCGGAAGTGTCTGAAATTTCCAAGGAATCGGTGAGTGCCAGCAGTCCCAGCGGCACCACTTTGCTACCCGCTTTCACGACGCGCAGGGTCTCCACCACGGTGCAACTTTTGGACGGCCAAAGTCTCGTCATCGGTGGCTTGGTCCGCAACAACACCACCGCCAACCGGAACGCCTTTCCAGTGCTTGGCGAGTTGCCGATTTTGGGCGCGCTGTTTCGCAGCAACCAATTTGTGGCCGACCTGACCGAGCTGGTGGTGGTGGTGCGTGCCCGTTTGGTGCAAGCGACTGAAGCAGCGCCCAGCTTGCCGACCGACTCGGTGCTGCCACCGACACGGCGTGAATTTTTTCTCGAGAACCGGTTGCAGGGAACCAAGCCCGCAGGAGGTCGAAATGCCAATCCCTGACCATAGGAAGACAGTTTTAGGGGTGGCCCTCACAGGACTCGCCCTGCTCTGCCTGTCAGGGTGTTCACCGGTAATGATCGACCAGCAAGACCACGGCCTGTCGGTGAAAAAAGCCCTGGATGCGCAAAGTCTGCCCACGACGCCACGCAACGCGGCAGATGCCTCCACAGCACCGGCCTCCAGCGAACTCAAGCCGGCCTATGACCGATATTTGCTCCCTTCACCGTCCACCAGCTTCACACCGCAGCTGCCATGACTGAACGACCCAGCGCTCCGGTGCGTCGGGCTCACCAGCAGCGCGGGGTATTTGCCGTGGCCACCGCCTTAGCGATGTTGGTGATGCTGGGTTTTGTCGGTTTGGCCATAGACGCGAGCCGGTTGGAGTTGGTGCAGGCCGAACTGCAAAATGCCGCCGATGCCTGCGCCTTGGCGGCCGTGCTGGAGCTCAATGGTTTGTCAGATGCGCCCAGCCGCGGTGCCTTGGCAGGACAGTTCGTCGGCGGTGCACACAACAGGCGCAACTTCCAATCGACGTTGGTGGGCACCAGCCAAGTCAGCCCGACATTCAGCACCACCTTGAACGGCAGCTATCAGCCCGCGGACGGTGGCGCCGCAGCCGCTTCACGCTTTGCCCGTTGCGCCGTGACGCAGCCCAGTCTGAGTCATTTTTTCATGGGTTTGTTGGGGATGGGGGCTTCGAGTTTGGTCGCCACGGCAACGGCGACCGTGATGCCATCCCAAAGTGTTTGCGCCATCCCGATGGCGATGTGCCAAGGGGCGGGGGCGAACGCCAGCACTTTCGGCTACGCGGTCGGCGACAAGATCACCCTCGGAGCGACTCAAACCAGTGGCTTCTTCACCTGGGCCAATGTGCTGGGCACTGACACATCGGGGGCGCTCGCGGCTTATGGACAAGCATTCATTGGCTTTGGTCTTTGTGCGGTCCCGACCGCCGCCAACCGATGCATCGGTATCAAAACCGGCGTGGTCACTTCCTTACAGGACGGCTGGAACTCACGCTTTGGCGTTTACAAACAAGGCGGTAGCGGACTCAGCCCCAGCGCAGCCATTCCTGACCTCACCGGTTACGGCTATCGCCCGCCCCCGGTGGGGGGCGCTTACAGCGACTACATGCAAAACCGCGCGCCCAGCCGGCAGCCTTTTCAGGGGAACATTCCCAGCTACACCACACCCGCGAATGTACACACACAGTACGGCGCATCGTCGCGTCGGCTGGTCTCCATGCCGGTGGTGGCCTGCAGCAGTTCTGCTTGCGGGACGGGAGCCAAACCGATTTCTGGATGGGCTTGCGCGCTGATGCTGAGCCCAAAAACATCGGCACAAAATGCGGAAGTTGAATTCAGAGGCCGCGCTGACGACCCCCTGTCTGGCTGCAGAACGGCTGGGCTGGGTGGCGGGACAGACGCCATCGGCCCGCTGGTGCCGGTGTTGGTGCAGTGATGCGAAAAGGCCAAGGCGCGGCTTGCAAAAAATGTCCGAAAAGCGGCGGTGCGGTGCTGGTCGAACTGGCACTGCTGCTGCCCATCCTGTTTTTTTTGACGCTGGCTTCGGTCGAGTTTTCGCAAGCCATTGCGGCCTACAAAGTCATCGTCAACCAAGTCCGCAATGCCGCTCGCTACCTATCAACCGAAGCGCCCGGCACGGGTTATACAGAAGCTGCATGCCTGCTCACCAACGGCAACCCCAGCAGTGCCAAACCCTGCACTGGCAGCCTCTTGTTGCCGGGCTTTTCAAGCAGCGGCTTTAGCGTGACGGTCGCGGATGCCATCAACTCACCGACCACCCAAAGCGCGCAACGTACCACGGCTGACCTCACGGTCACCACCGCCACCACCATCAACTTGGTGACCGTCACGGCCTCTGGTTACCCGCACACGCTGTACTTTTCCGGCTTTTTGTCTGGCGTGGTAGGCAACGCCACGAGCCTGACTTTTGGGCCGATCAGCATGACCATGAGGCAGATCAACTGATGCGCGCACCCACTCGCCAACAGACCGGTTCGGCCGTGGTCGAGTTCGCGCTGTCCTTGACGGTTTTTTTCATGGCCATGATCGGCGTGATCGAGTTCTCGCGCTTCATGCTGGTCGTCAATACCGCTGTGGAGGCCTCGCGACTTGCCAGCCGCTTGGCCAGCGTGTGTGACACCAGCGCATTGCAACAGGCCCGGATCAGGGCCAGGGTGCTTTACTTTGTCGAAGCATCGGGCCAGATCTTGGTCGGCACGCGCAGTGACTGGCTGGTATTCACCTACTCGCCGGCCAATTGCACGCAATCCAATTGCACGTTGGTCGAAGCCAGCCTGAGCAACCTGCAAGCGCAGTTGCTGATTCCAGTGTCCGCCATCACCCTGCCTATTCCGGCCTACCGCAGCGCGCAGGTTCGGGAGGCCATGAGCAATATCATTGCCGGCGACATGAACAGCGCTTGTCGCTGAGCACCATGCACATCGTTTTGTTCTCAAGCCAAGCGTGGCCCATCCCAGCAGGCACCTTTGAGGCACAGCATCACGTCAGCGGCTTGCAAGGCACGCTGGACGATCTGCAAAAGCTTGTGGTTGGGAGCCAACCAGACTTGGTGCTATTGGGCGGTTTCGAGCCCAACGATGCTTTGATCGAAAAAATGGAAACCCTGTGTGACACCCTGCCGAATGCGGCTGTCATCTTGATGTGCACGAGTCCCCAGTCGGGATTTCTGATACGCGCGATGCGTGCCGGCGTTCGGGAAGTCGTTTCACCCGATTCACCGGATGCAATCGCCGCCGTGGTCGCACGAGCGGAGGCCCGCTTTCACAGTTCACGGCCAGCAGGCGGGAAAATCAGCCGGTGCATCGGCGTCATGCCAGCCAAGGGCGGTGACGGCGCCAGCTGCGTGGTCGCCAACCTAGCCTCAGAATTAAGCCAAACCCCGAATTTGCGGGTGTTGCTGATCGATCTTTCTTTGCCATTTGGCGATGTCGAATTGTTTCTAACCCGCGAGACAGCGATGCACCATCTGGCCGATTTTGCAGTCGAAATTGAGCGGCTGGATGGTGCGTTGCTGGAAGGCATGACACATCATCTCGCCACCAACTTTCATTTGATCCAGTCACCACAAACGATTGATCAGTTGCTGCACATCACGCCAGGCTATGTCGATAGACTGATCCGCATCGCCGTCCAGCATTACGACTACGTGCTGCTGGACTTGCAGCTGGACAAAATCAGCCTGAGCGTACTGGAACTTCTGGACCAGTTGGTGGTGGTAACGACCATGAACGTCCCATCGGTGCGACATGCTAGCCAGATCATCCGCATGTGGGAGAGCTTGGGCTATGCCACTGCGAAGCTGTCTATCGTTGTCAATGCCTTCAGCAGCAAATCCATTGTGCGGATTGCTGACTTCGAAAAAACCGTTGGCCTTCGGGTCAGCCGCGTTTTACCACTGGCCTCAGACGGCGTTGAAGCATCGCTGTTGAAAGGAACTGCAGCCGTGCAGCTCAAACCGAAATCTGACTTCGCCAAGAACATCCATGCGTGGGCCATGGAATTGACAGGGCGAACGCCAACTGAGAAATCCATATGGCAACACTTCGGGATCAAATAGCCGCTTGGACCCAAGGCGAGGCGTTCAAGCCAGTGGCTAAACATGCCACTGATGTAGTTTTACCTTCGACAGACATACCCTTAACGGCACCCTTGCCGCCCCAGGTCGCAGTACCCCCTCAAATGCCGCCAGCACCTGCGTCTGCACGGCCGTTGGTCAAAGACCTGTCACCCGGCTATTTCGCGACCAAGATCGGACTCCACAAAGCCCTGCTGAAAAGGATGGACTTGGCGGCGGCAGAGAGTCTGCCCGAAGAACAGATTCGCAGCCAGTTGGCCCATATGGTCGACCTGCTGATTGCGGAGGAACAACTGCCGGTCAATGAACACGAGCACCGCCAACTCATCATCGATCTGCAAAACGAAGTGCTCGGGCTGGGTCCATTGGAGCCCCTGCTGGCAGACCACAGCATCAGCGAGATCATGGTGAATGGTTTTGACAAGGTGTTTGTCGAACGCAAGGGGCGACTCGAACTGGTGGGCACCCGCTTCAATGACAACGATCACCTGATGAAAGTCATCGACAAAATTGTCTCGCGTGTGGGTCGCCGTGTTGACGAGTCCAGCCCCATGGCGGATGCGCGGTTGGCCGATGGATCGCGCGTCAACGCCATCGTGCCGCCGGTGGCGATTGACGGCCCGGCCTTGTCGATCCGCCGCTTCGAGGTCATCCCCCTGAAAATGGCTGACTTGATTACAAAACACGCCTTGACGGCAGGCATGGCCGAGTTGCTGGCCGGCTTCGTCAAGGCCAAGGTCAACATCTTGATTTCCGGCGGCACGGGTTCCGGCAAGACCACGCTGCTGAACATTTTGTCGGGCTACATCCCCGAAGGTGAACGCATCATCACCATCGAAGACACCGCCGAACTCCAGCTGCAACAAAGCCATGTGGTGAGGCTGGAAACCCGCACACCCAACCTAGAAGGAACTGGCGAAGTGACCATGCGCGCGCTCGTCAAAAACAGCTTGCGGATGCGACCCGACCGCATTGTGTTGGGCGAGGTGCGCGGCAGCGAAGTGATTGACATGCTGCAGGCCATGAACACCGGTCACGACGGCTCGCTCACCACCGTGCACGCCAACTCTCCGCGCGATGCGCTCTCACGCCTTGAAAACCTGGTCGGGCTGGGCGGTGTCAACTTGCCCGTGCGGGTGCTCCGGCAGCAGATCAGCTCAGGCATCAACGTCATCGTGCAAGCCAGTCGCTTGAATGACGGCAGTCGAAAAATCACCAGCATCCATGAAATCACGGGCATGGAGGGCGACATCATCACGACACAAGAGATCTTCTTTTTTGACCGACAAGGCATGAACCCGGATGGTTCGGTGAAGGGCTTTTTCAAGGCTAGCGGGGTCAGGCCACAGCTGGCCGAAAAACTCATCACCTACGGCATTTTCCTCAACGAAAGTCTGTTTGATCCAACCCATCCGCTGGGCGACTCAGGGTTGCAGGCTCAGCCATGACGGAAAACTGGCTCTTTGCTGGACTGGCACTGATTTTTTTACTGGTCGGCGGCACTGCGATCGCCCTGTCGACATTTTGGTCCCGACGTTTCAGCGCTCATTCACGGGCCTTGTCGAGTCGCTTGAAGGATATTGCGCTGCATCGACGGGCAGACCCGCAAAGCCAGCTCCTCAAATCAGGCGGCGGCCTTGATGCGTTGTGGCTGCAATGGATTTTGTCGCACGCTCCGGGAGTTCGCGCACTGGGGCTGCTGCTGACGCGCTCAGGCAGTACGCACACCACGGCCGGGGTCATGGCCCTCAGTGCCGCGCTGGGGATGCTGTTTTGGCTGCCCCCCAGCTTGCTGTTGAATGCGCCGTGGGTGATGAGCATCCCCAGCGGTCTGGCAGCTTTTTCAATGCCCTGGGTTTACCTGATGCACCTTGAAAAAAAACGCCGCTTGCGCTTTGAAGAACAGTTGCCTGAGGCGCTTGACTTCATGACCCGGGCTCTGCGTGCTGGCCACGGCTTGTCAGTCGCCATCGGCATGGTCGGCGATGAGCTACCCGACCCTGTTGGTCCGGAATTCAAGACCGTCTTTGAGCACATCAAACTCGGCATGACTTTTGGCGATGCCATGGCGCAAATGGCTGATCGCATCAACAGCAGCGACCTGAATTTCCTGATCATCGCCTTGATGATTCAACGCAAAACAGGCGGCAACCTGACCGAACTGCTGACGGCACTGTCACTGACCGTGCGCGAGCGTATCAAACTCAAAGGAAAAATCCGAATACTCGCTTCTGAAGGCAAGCTGTCCGGCATCATGATTGGGAGCTTGCCTTTCGCATTGGGTGGCATCCTGTCGGTTTTAAACCCAACATATATGTCCACCCTATGGACGACCTCATCCGGGCAAACGCTGATGTTGGTCAACCTCGGGATGATCGTTCTCGGGGCTGTGTGGATGTGGAAAATCGTTCAAATCAAAGTTTAAGGCGACTCGCTGTGACCGACGTTTTACTCTTCACCGCTTTGGCCGTGGCATTTTTGGCTTATGCATTGCTGGTGCTGGGTCTCATCAAACTGTTGAACCAAAGGCAAATCAATCAGCGACTGAAACAAACGCATAGCGCAGCGTCAAAGGACGCCATTCGTGAACCGTTGCCAGTTCAGCCAGACAGCGGCTGGCATGCGCTGCTCCTCTCTATGTCAAAGCTCTCCGTTCCGCAAGGGAACTGGCAAAACTCGCAGCTCCGGCTGAAGTTCATTCGTGCCGGTTTCAGGGGGCCGACTGCAGCGCAAACCTATTTCGCCGTCAAGACCACTTTGACGCTGATCTTGCCGCTGCTGGCGGCCTTGCTGATCTTCGTTGGGTCGCCAGCAACCACTTACCCTCGGCTGGCGTTGTATGCGTTGTCGTTGGCCGGCATCGGCTACTACCTTCCAGACATTTACCTCCGGTGGATGACGAGCCGTCGGTCGGACGAGATGCGCGACACACTGCCCGACTTGATTGACCTCTTGGTCATCTGCACTGAAGCCGGCTTAGGCATGGATGCGGCCATCAACCGTGTGTCTCTGGAAATAGCCCGCAGCAGCAAAATTCTGGCGGAAGAATTCAATTTAGCGGCGCTTGAAATTCGGGCAGGTTCGGGTCGCTCAACGGCCTTGAAAAATCTGGCCTTGCGTATCAACCTGGAAGACCTGGATGGGCTGGTCTCGATGCTGGTGCAAGCAGATAGGTTTGGCACCAGCGTGGCTGAATCGCTGCGCATTCAGTCTGAGGTGATGCGCATGAAGCGCATGCAACGCGCTGAAGAAATCGCTGCCAAGGTTCCCGTGAAGATGCTGATACCGCTGATTTTCTTGATCTTCCCGGCGCTATTGTCGGTACTCATCGGGCCGGCTGTGATTCAAATTTCAGCGATGTTCTCTAAATGATCTACAGCTGCAGGCTCCGGCTTAAATCTGAGCGCTTGTGTCCATTTTCTAACGAACTCTCACTCGCCGCCAGCCTCGCATGAGCATAGCCGGCAGGTCGAGGATGAGTTCACCTAAGCTGTAAAGGTCAAAAGTACGGGCTCTAAGCAATCGCCCTTTTTCAGTTCGGTCAAATACAAGCCGCCCCCAAGAGGAGGGCTTCAAGAGCGGATGCCGTGAATAAAAACGGCCTGATATGAGCCGGCGTGGCAGTCCAGTTGGTTCAGACCGCTTGAGGCTTTCGTCCGCAAAGTTAAGCCCACACGCCACGGTGGATGCCAGTGTGGCCCAAAAACGTGGATTAGATTCGATCAAGAAAACATTTCCAGTTTTGGTGTCAAGCCGAACATCCACATTCATCACGCCGTTGTAGTGGCTTGCCGTACAGATTTTGTTGGCGATATCTTCCAGCTGAGGGTGAGGCATGAAGTCAATGAATGACTTGCCCGGTTTGTGGATGGACACGGCACGCAGCTGGCCCGCCACCGCTAACAAGTTAATGTCCATGTCAATGCCCTCAATGAATCTTTGGGCGATGAGTGGCGTGAATTGGTAAGCGGCATTTTTCACTATCTTCATCTCAAGTTCATTCCGGCTGTGCACAAGTTGAACGCCGCTTGACCCGGATTCATTGGTAGGCTTGATGATGAAGGGCGAACCCAATTCAGATTCAATCTTGTCGAAATTGAGGTCCGACTTCGGACCCACAAAGTACGTTTTCGGCACCGGCAATGCATTGGCCAAACAGAACCGATAGAACGTCCATTTGTCATCGAACATATTCAACGTTGCCAAGGTGGGGACTGGAATCGACGGGATATCTAAACGGCCCTGTACGCGGTTGACGAGACGGATGGCTTCACAGTCAAAAGGAATCAGAATCGCTTGTGGATTTTGCTGCGCCATGTGGTTAATGATGCGCACAGCAGCTTCATCTTGAGTGAAGTTAATCACAGCGTGCTGGCGACATAAAAAAGACCAGCGCAGTGCAGCAGTCTGCAGGCTGCCCACAAGGGCGCAGCGCGTATTGCCAGCACTGTGCAACGCCTGAAGTACCGGCAACGCAATCCTGCGGCTATTGCCTAGAAGTACAAAATCGATCATCGATTCACCTTTTTTAAACGAAGCAACCATTGACTTCGTTATCAGGTGAAACAATACAGCCGGAGATGTCGAGCGCGGTAACTCGACTGAAAAAATTTATGCAGGTGCTTAAAAGTTCCGCCTGCAAGCCGCCTTTGCTAACAAGCTTAAAACGCCAGAGTCTGCCCTTCGGTCATCGGCACAACTTTAGTTGCTGAGCCTTTCATGGCGGCTTGAAACTCAACCAATGTGCCCTTGGTCAGTGGGTTGGAGTTGTAGTGCATTGGGATAACGGTTTTGGCTTTGATCCACGTTTTCATGGCGTAGGCCGCATCTTCCGGGTCCATGGTGAAGTTGCCGCCAATAGGAATCAGCACCAAGTCTGGTTTGTAACGATCACTGATGAACTTCATGTCGCCAAACAAACCGGTGTCGCCCATGTGCCAAATTTTGTAGCCATTCTCAAGTTGAATGATGTAACCCATGGCTTCGCCGGCGGGGTGAGATTCATTCTTGCCTGTTGCCGGATTGTTGAACACGATCAAGGACGAGTGTTCAGCCTGCACCGCGGTGACTTTGATGCCAGGCAAGGGCTGGACATTGCCTGTTTTGTTGAAGCGATGCCCTAGATTGGGCGGCAACATACCCAGTGTTTGCAAAGGTGTGATCATGTCCGCAGGGCCGTATAGAACCGTATTGTTCAGTTTGGCGAGCGCGGGCGCGTCGCCCAAATGGTCGACGTGCGCATGGGTGACCAACAACAAGTCTATCTTGCCCAATGCAGCCAAATCCGCTTTGAAGGCCGCAGGCGCTTTGGGGCCGCCGGTGATCCAAGGGTCGATCACGATGACTTTTCCACCTGGCGTTGTGATGCGAAAGCCTGCTTGGCCAAGCCACAAAAGCTCGGTTTTACCGTTCACTGCGGCGGCCTTTTCAGTCTGCGCGTAAACGGACGTGGTCGCGAAACTGAAAGCTGCCACTGAAGCGGCTA
>CANFJF010000047.1 GCA_947447355.1 Comamonadaceae bacterium | reverse complement strand
GTCTTGTCCAAGGACGAGGGCGGCCGCCACACCCCTTTCTTCAACAACTACCGCCCCCAGTTTTACTTCCGTACAACGGACGTGACGGGTGCGATCGAGTTGCCTGAAGGCAAGGAAATGGTCATGCCAGGCGACAACGTGTCGATCACCGTCAAGTTGATCAACCCGATCGCCATGGAAGAAGGTCTGCGTTTCGCCATTCGTGAAGGCGGTCGTACCGTCGGCGCCGGTGTCGTGGCCAAGATCCTCGCTTAATTCCAGAAACAACCAAGGAATTAACCATGGCAACCAAACAAAAAATCCGTATCCGTCTCAAAGCGTTTGACTACAAACTGATTGACCAGTCAGCCGCCGAGATCGTTGACACTGCCAAGCGCACCGGCGCGATTGTCAAAGGCCCCGTGCCATTGCCAACCCGCATGAAGCGTTTTGACATCTTGCGCTCGCCGCACGTCAACAAGACCAGCCGTGACCAGTTGGAAATCCGCACGCACCAGCGTCTGATGGACATCGTTGACCCAACAGACAAAACAGTTGATGCGTTGATGAAGCTCGATCTGCCAGCTGGCGTGGACGTCGAAATCAAGCTTCAATAAGAAAAAAAACGGGGCTGTAGTCGCAAGTCTGCAGCCCCGACAAGACCAAGGGTCTGGCGCTGGTTTGCCTATCGGCAAAATTAGCGCTATACTCGCGGGCTGCTCTGAACACGCTATGCGTGTGCGGGGGAGTTTTATTAACAGTCTTTCACATCAAAACGTCTGTGGCCAATTGAAGTCGCAGCGGTGGAAGTTACGGAGAAAACAATGAGTCAAAGCAACTCCCTCGGGTTGCTGGGCCGCAAGGTGGGCATGATGCGTCTGTTCACTGATGATGGGGATACCGTTCCTGTCACAGTGGTAGATGTTTCTAACAACCGTGTTACCCAGGTAAAAACCGAAGCAAATGATGGCTACGATGCACTGCAAGTTGCATTCGGCTCGCGCAAAGCATCACGCGTGACCAAGCCAGCCGCCGGCCACCTTGCGAAAGCAGGCGTTGAAGCTGGTGAGATCCTGAAAGAATTCCGCGTGACGGCTGACGTCGCAGGTCAGTACGCTGCCGGCACTGTTGTGCCAGCAGCTGCCGTGTTTGCAGTTGGTCAGTTGGTGGATGTGCAGGGCACTTCGATTGGTAAAGGCTTTGCCGGCACCATCAAGCGTCACAACATGAAGTCACAGCGCGCATCGCACGGTAACAGCCGTTCGCACAATGTGCCTGGCTCCATCGGTATGGCGCAAGATCCTGGTCGCGTGTTTCCTGGTAAACGCATGACGGGTCACATGGGTGATGTCACCATCACTACGCAAAACCTTGACATCGTGCGCATTGATGAAGCCCGTCAACTGCTGATGATCCGCGGCGCAGTACCCGGTTCAAAAGGTGGTTTTGTCACGGTTCGTGCTGCCATCAAGGTCAAGTCTGCCAATGCTGCTAAAGGAGCGAATTGATGCAAGTCGAACTCCTGAACGACCAAGGTCTGGCTTCATCCAAAGTGGATGTTCCTGATACCGTTTTTGGCCGTGAATACAACGAAAGCCTGGTTCACCAGGTGGTCGTGGCCTTCCAGGCCAACGCCCGCCAAGGCACCCGCGCTCAGAAAGACCGTGAGCAAGTTCGCCACTCGACCAAGAAGCCTTTTAAGCAAAAAGGTACGGGTCGCGCACGTGCTGGTATGACATCCTCCCCGCTGTGGCGTGGCGGTGGTCGTATCTTCCCGAACATGCCTGATGAAAACTTCACGCACAAAATCAACAAGAAGATGTATCGCGCCGGTATGGCGTCGATCTTCTCCCAGTTGGCCCGTGAAGGTCGTCTGGCCGTGGTTGATTCGCTGACAGTTGATTCGCCAAAGACGAAAGTCCTGGCTGATAAATTCAAGGCCATGAACCTCACCTCGGTGCTGGTCATCGCTGATGAAGTTGATGAAAACCTGTACCTCGCCTCACGCAACCTGGTGAACATTCTTGTTGTTGAGCCACGCTACGCAGATCCTCTGTCGCTGGTGCACTACAAAAAGGTTCTTGTCACCAAGGCTGCCATGGACAAACTCAAGGAGATGTTCGCATGAGCGCCCTGCAACCTTTCTCAAGCAAATCCAAATTCGACGAAGGTCGCCTGATGCAGGTTCTTGTCGCGCCCATCGTGTCTGAAAAAGCCACGATGATCGCTGAGAAGACCAACACGGTGACGTTCAAGGTCCTGCAAGACGCTACCAAATATGAAATCAAGGCTGCCGTGCAGTTGATGTTCAAGGTAGAAGTCAAGGCGGTGGCCGTTCTCAATACCAAGGGCAAGACCAAGCGCTTTGGCAAGTCTGTCGGCCGTCGGGACAATGTCCGTAAAGCCTACGTGACCTTGCAGCCTGGTCAAGAGCTGAACATCGGTGGGGAGACTGCGTAATCATGGCTGTCATTAAAATGAAACCCACCTCACCAGGCATGCGTGGCATGGTGAGAATTTCCCGTGATCACCTGCACAAAGGTGAAGGTTTCGCGCCGCTTCTGGAGCCACAATTCCAGAAAGCCGGCCGTAACAACAACGGACACATCACGACTCGCCACAAAGGTGGTGGTCACAAGCACCACTACCGTGTGGTCGACTTCAAGCGCAACAAAGATGCGATTCCGGCCAAGGTCGAGCGTATCGAGTACGACCCTAACCGCAGTGCTCACATTGCGCTGGTTTGCTACGCCGATGGCGAGCGCCGCTACATCATCGCCCCGCGCGGTCTTGAAGTTGGTGCAACGCTGCTGAGCGGTGCAGAAGCCCCGATTCGCGCCGGCAACACCCTCCCGATCCGCAACATCCCGGTCGGTTCGACCATTCACTGCATCGAGATGCAAATCGGCAAGGGCGCTCAAATCGCTCGTTCCGCTGGCACCTCGGCAACGTTGTTGGCTCGCGAAGGTACTTACGCTCAGGTGCGCATGCGCTCTGGTGAAGTCCGCAAGATCCACATCGAATGCCGCGCCACCATCGGTGAAGTCGCCAACGAAGAACACAGCCTGCGCCGTCTCGGCAAAGCTGGTGCGAAGCGCTGGTTGGGTATTCGTCCTACCGTTCGCGGTGTGGTCATGAACCCGGTTGACCACCCACACGGTGGCGGAGAAGGCAAGACCGGCGAAGGTCGCCATCCTGTCGATCCATGGGGTAACCTGACCAAAGGCTACCGCACCCGCAACAACAAGCGCACGCAAGTGATGATTGTTTCGCGTCGCAAGAAGTAAGGTTAAGCCATGACACGTTCACTTAAAAAAGGTCCCTTTGTCGACCATCATTTGGTAGCTAAGGCCGACAAGGCCGTTACCAACAAAGACAAAAAGCCGATCAAAACTTGGTCGCGTCGCTCCATGATCCTGCCCGAGTTCATCGGCTTGACCATCGCTGTGCATAACGGCAAGCAACACGTCCCTGTTTACATCACTGATCAAATGGTTGGCCATAAGCTGGGCGAGTTCGCACTCACCCGGACTTTCAAAGGTCACCCGGCTGATAAAAAAGTTGTGAGAAAGTAAGGAAAGACCATGGAAACACGTGCAACCCTCCGGGGCGTTCGTCTGTCGGTCGACAAGGGCCGTCTGGTCGCTGATCTGATTCGCGGTAAAAAAGTGGATCAGGCGCTCAACATCTTGAACTTCACGCAGAAAAAAGCTGCGGGCATCATCAAGAAGGTGGTTGAGTCCGCCATCGCCAACGCTGAACACAACGACGGCGCCGACATCGACGATTTGAAGGTCAAGACGATCTACGTCGAACAAGGCACCACGCTGAAGCGTTTTTCCGCTCGCGCTAAAGGCCGCGGCAACCGTATCAGCAAACCTACGTGCCATGTGTACGTGGTTGTTGGCAACTAAAGGGCAGACAGGATATGGGACAAAAAATCAACCCTACCGGGTTCCGCCTTTCAATCAGCCGCAACTGGAATAGCCGCTGGTACGCAAGCAACAAAGACTTCGCGGGCATGCTGGCTGAAGACATCAAGGTGCGCGAGTACCTGAAGCTCAAACTCAAGAGCGCTGCGGTCTCCCGCGTGATCATTGAGCGTCCTGCCAAGAACGCACGCATCACGATTTTCTCGGCACGTCCGGGCGTCGTGATCGGCAAAAAAGGCGAGGACATTGAGAACCTCAAGAAAGAACTGAGCCGCCAATTGGGCGTCCCAGTCGCCGTGAACATCGAAGAAGTTCGCAAGCCTGAAATTGATGCCAAGCTTATCGCTGACAGCATCACCCAACAGCTTGAAAAACGCATCATGTTCCGTCGTGCCATGAAGCGCGCCATGCAAAATGCCATGCGTCTGGGTGCCCTCGGCATCAAGATCATGTCGTCTGGCCGTCTGAATGGTATTGAAATCGCTCGTTGCGAGTGGTACCGCGAAGGTCGCGTGCCACTTCACACACTGCGCGCCGACATCGACTACGGCACCTCTGAAGCCAAGACCACCTACGGTGTGATCGGCGTCAAGGTCTGGGTCTACAAAGGTGACACCCTCGGTCGTAACGATGGCACGGGTGCCAAGATGATCGAAGTCGCTGATGAAGAACGTAAGCCACGCGGCCCACGTCGCGATGCCCGTCCCGGTGAGCGTACAGAACGTCCTGCTGCTCGTGGCGCACGTCCTGCACGTGGCCCGGTTGGTGGCGTGAACACAGCCCCTGCTGATGGCAGCGACAAACCTGCGGAAGCAACTGGTGGTTCACCAGCTGATGACGCATCGAAAACCACCGTTAAGCGCGTTCGTAAAGCCGCGCCAGCTGCAGCAGCTGACGGTGCCAAGACTGAGTAATCAGTCTAATCACGGAGATAAATCATGCTGCAACCCGCTCGTAGAAAATACCGCAAAGAGCAAAAAGGCCGCAACACCGGCGTCGCCACACGAGGAAACTCAGTGGCGTTCGGTGACTTCGGTCTCAAGTGCACCGACCGCGGTCGCTTGACTGCTCGTCAAATTGAAGCCGCACGTCGTGCGATTTCCCGTCACGTGAAGCGTGGTGGTCGTATCTGGATCCGTGTCTTCCCAGACAAGCCAATTTCCCAAAAGCCCGCTGAAGTGCGGATGGGTAACGGCAAAGGTAATCCAGAGTATTACGTGGCTGAAATTCAGCCAGGTAAGATCGTTTTTGAAATCGTTGGCGTGCCTGAAGAGTTGGCCCGTGAAGCGTTCCGCCTGGCTTCTGCCAAGCTGCCGCTTCGCACCACCTTTGTCAGCCGCATGATTGGCCAGTAAGCAGGAGATGACACAAATGAACACTACTGAACTGCGCCAAAAAGACGTTGACGGCCTGAAAGCTGAAGTCAAGGCGTTGCAAAAAGCACACTTTGGCTTGCGCATGCAAAAAGCCACGCAACAACTGACCAACACATCCACGCTGCCATCCACGCGCCGTGCCATCGCCCGTGCCAAGACTATCTTGGCCGAAACCATCGTCAAGCAAGGAGCAAACAAATGACGGAAGTAAAAAAATCCCTCACGCGTACCTTGGTTGGTAAGGTTGTGAGCGACAAGCGCGCTAAGACTGTGACGGTTTTGGTCGAACGCCGTGTGAAACACGAGCTCTACGGCAAGATCGTTTCCTTGTCCAGCAAGTACCACGCCCATGACGAAAAGGGCGAGTACAAGATGGGTGACCTGATCGAGATCACCGAAAGCCGTCCAATTTCTAAAACTAAGAATTGGGTTGTTTCGAAGTTGCTGCAAAAGGCGGAATTGGTTTAAGTCTTTCAGACTGACAACCAGCCTCCCGAAAAACGGTCCACTGTGTGGGCCGTTTTTCATTTCAGACCCAGATGTTGTTGAATTGGCCCCGAAGACTTTTCGTCAATCAATGAGATTTCAGCGGATCATGCCAGTCTGGTACAAAATACGAAATGGAACCTCTACAGGCTTCTAACTATTTCCAAACCCTCTATAGGAGCAATAATGATCAAAGTTGGCGACACACTTCCTGCAACCACGCTGATGGAATTTTCTGAAGTCGAAGGCAACGGTTGCAGTCTCGGCCCTAACCCTGTCGATGTGGCTAAAGCCGCAGCTGGCAAAACGATTGCCTTGTTTGCGTTGCCCGGTGCCTTCACACCCACCTGTTCAGCCAAACACATACCAAGCTATGTTGGTTTGTTCAATGAGCTCAAATCCAGTGGCGTTGATGAAATCTGGTGCGTCAGCGTTAATGATGCTTTCGTGATGGGTGCGTGGGCTCGGGATCAAAAGACGGACGGCAAAATACGTTTGTTAGCCGACGGAAGTGCAGATTTTGCGAAGGCAGCCGGTCTGACGTTGGATCTGTCCGCTCGCGGTATGGGTTTGCGTAGCAACCGGTATTCGATGCTCATCAAAGATGGCAAGGTCGCGACCTTGAACGTTGAAGCCGCTGGCAAGTTCGAAGTCAGCGATGCAGCTACCATGCTGGCTCAAGTTAAAGCCTAAAGAACTATGTAACCCGAACTCGCTTTCTAGAGAACCGCCGGCATGCTGGCGGTTTTTTATCGGCTGAAATTACTGATTACAAGTCGACTTTAAGATAATGCGCCCCTGGCAAGGGGTTGTGATAGTAAGGTGGAATTTCTGTGAATCCAATGTCGACATAAAGTGATCGAGCAGATTCCATGTCATCGAGCGTGTCCAGCAGAACACAGTGGTAATCTGCAGCGCGAGCCGCATCTAGCGCTGCTTCCACCAAGTGCCGACCTAAACCAGAACGGCGGAAACTTTTTCGAACAAATAGACGCTTCATTTCAGCGGCGTTCGGGTAGTTCACATTCTCGATTTGCCGCAGGGCACAGCAACCGGCCAGATCACCATCAACCCATCCCAGTAGCAACGCGCCGCGCGGGGCGCTGTAGTCACCCGGCAAGTCTTCAAGTTCCGCCTCGAAATTCTGAAAACGCAGGTCGACATCTAACTGCTGGGCGTATTCCGCGAAGATCAGTCGAACCAACGACAACTCTTCTGGTGAGTTGGGTGTGGTGAAGTGAAAGGAGTTGCTGCGCAAAGGATGGGTGGAAAACGAAAAGTAAGTGTAGCTGGAATTTGTGTTTTACAGCAAGCCGGCAGTAGCCTTAAAAAGCCGGCATCAAAGTTGATACCCAGTAAGCGATGGCGCTGCACAACGCAAATATAAATAAAGCGAGTAATCTAGAGACGGCGTCGTCGCGAGAGGTCGGTGCCGGTGCCGCCAAATGCTTGTCACCGTGGAACATGGCACTCACTAACCGATGTTTAAGTCGGGTGTAAATAACAATGGCAACTATATGCACCAGCACCAACGCCAGCAAAATCCATTTGCCGATGTCTGTGTGATAACTGGTTGCAAGACTGACCGTTGCATTAGACACAAGGTGGGACAGTGGGCCTGTGTAAGAAATCTCATCGTCGCTGACGAGACCAGTAGCGACTTGAGCGCACAAGAAAATCAAGAGGGCCCAAACTGACAGAGCACCCAGCGGGCTGTGGCCGACTGTGGCGAACGAGCTCTTATTTTTGAGAAAAGAAAGGGTCAACTTGGGGCTGAACAGAAAGCTGCTAAAGCGTGACCAGTGACCACCCAATAAGCCCCAGACCAAGCGGAACAAAAGCAAGGCCAACATGGCGTAGCCAAATCGAAAGTGGAAAACCATTGCGGCATCACCGACCATGCCTGTGATCACCAAACCAGTAAAGCAGATCGCGACGGACCAATGGAAAAGTCGGGTTGGTAGATCCCAGACCCGCACACGAAACAAGCTCTGTTGAGTTGACATGGATGATTTCAATTATTTAATAGTGGTTAAATCGGCACTGGAAAGTCAATTTTCGCTAAACTTAATGACGTGACTATATTCTGTCAATTCGGCAAAGCCGTTCTCAACTCAAAAAGGAAAATCATGAAAATTTTTGCTCTTGCAGCCGCCGCGGCTACTTTGTTGTCCTTGGCTGCGCCAGCTTCCGCCCAGTTTGCCAAAACTGAAGACGCCATCAAATATCGCCAAAGTGCGTTGTTCGTGATGGGTCAACATTTCGGTCGGATCAATGCGATGGCGACTGGCCGCGTACCGTTTGATGCCAAAGTCGCGGCAGAGAATGCCGACGTGGTTGCCAGTATGTCTAAACTACCTTGGGCTGCCTTTGGCCCAGGCACGGACAAAGGTGGCGATACCAAAGCCAAGGCAGAGATTTGGACTGAGCAAGCTAAGTTCAAAGAAGCAAACGAAAAGCTGGTGGCAGAAACGGTAAAACTGGCCGCTGCGGCCAAGACCGGCAATCTGGATGCGGTGAAAACTGCAGTGACTGCCACCGCTGGAACATGCAAAGCTTGCCACGACGCATTTCGCAACAAGTGATGGAAGCTTGACGTCTCAGAGACAACAAAAAAGCCGCTTCATTTAGAGGCGGCTTTTTTATGGGGTGTCAGTTACGGTTCACGAACAGATCAGGTTTCCGCTAAAAGCTTTTCAATCAATTGATGCAGTGCGGGGAAGTCAGGTTCCCCCACATATTGTTTGACGATCTCACCGCGTTTGTTCAATAAGTAGGTTGTCGGTGTGAGGGACACATCGCCCCATGCCTTCGCAACAGAACCCGTGTTGTCAATTGCGACCTTGAAAGGGAGTTGCCGCGTCTCGGTGTAATTCACGACATAGCTTGGCGGGTCGTAGCTCATCGCCACGGCAACGGTATCGTAACCTTGGCTGGCATATTTTTGATGCGTCGCTATCAGCTTGGGCATCTCCGCAACGCAAGTGACGCAACTGGTCGCCCAAAAATTGACCAACGTGACCTTGCCCTTGAAGTCTGACGTCGATTTTTGACTGCCGTCGAGCAGAACAAAGGTGGATTCGGGTGCCGTTTGCGAACTGGTGCACGCTGACAATGCAATGAGCAACACAAAAGCAAGTACGGAGACTGTCAACGTACGCAGCAAGCGACTTGGACAATTAAAGATTTGGGACATGGGAAACGCACTCATACGTTTGATCTTAATCTGCATTGAAGTTAAGCACAGACATCGGGGAATTGTAAAAGTTCAGAAGCGATGCGTCTGTTAACGGCGTAGCTCCGATGCCGCGCTAACTGCCAGCCTTGCGGTGGCAAGTCGCTGGTCCAGATAAGCACCATAAAAATCGACGGATGCGATGCCTATTAAGCGTTCGGCAACTTCCTGCCCCCGGGCATTGAGAAACAGCAAGGTTGGCGCCAAACGTATTTTTGCGCTAGCGATAAATGCAGCTGCGTGGGTAACTTGACCGTCAAAGCCGATCAGTGGACGTTGCTTGTCTTGCATGTTGATCTGCCAGACCTGCAAACCCTCGGCTCGCGCGGGTAACAAATAATTGCGACGCACCAGTTCGCAATAAGGGCAGCCGCGCAGACTGATCAGCAGGACCAACGGTTCGCCCCTACGTCCGGCAGCCGAAGCAACGTCTGGCAAAGAGTCGGGAATGGGAAGGGCGCTTTCTTGTGCCCACGCCGAGCTGAGGGCGTTGCTCATACCGGCGCCGAGATGCAGCGCGAAGCCGGCCAGCGCCGCGCTGAAGTGTCTGCGATGCAGTACGGACTTCATGTCTTCTGGTCAAGCAACACACAAGCGAGCATCAAATCACCTCGTCGGTTTTCAAGGCTGTCACTTGTGCTTCAGAGTAGTTCAACACACTGCGCAACACCTCGGCAGTGTGTTGTCCCAATAGCGGCGGTGGCAGATCTGTTCGCACCGGTGTGGCACTGAGCTTGAGCGGACTGGACACCAGGCGCAAGCCGTCATTGAGCGGATGCTGCCAACGGGTCACCATGCTGCGGGCTTCAATTTGCCGATCCGCAAACACCTCGCCTAAATGATTGATGGCACCGCACGGGACCTTGGCCGCTTCAAGAGCGGCCAGCCATTCGGCTTTGTTGCGGGTTTTCATCACCGTTTCGAGCATCGGAACCAGCTTTGCGCGGTTCTCCACGCGGTCACGATTCTTGATGTACAAGGGGTTGCTGGCCAATTCAGGCACACCGGCCACAGCGCAGAATTTGGCGTATTGGGAGTCATTGCCGACCGCCAGAATAAGGTGGTCTTTGGTGCCATCGGCATGGGGCGCTACTTCAAACACCTGATAGGGCACGATGTTTTGATGCGCGTTGCCCACACGGCCGGGCACCTTGCCGTTGACTAAATAATTCGCCCCTAAATTAGCCAACATGGCGACTTGCGTGTCCAGTAGCGCCATGTCGACTTGCTGACCTTCACCGGTTTTTTCAGCATGCCGAAGAGCCGCGAGTATGCCGACGGTGGCGTACATGCCGGTCATCAGGTCGGCCACAGCGACACCGACTTTTTGCGGTCCACCGCCTAAGTCATCGCGCTCGCCGGTGATGCTCATCAGCCCACCCATGCCTTGAATGGCGTAGTCGTAACCGGCGCGGTCCGCATAGGGGCCTGTCTGACCAAAGCCCGTGACGGAGCAGTACACCAAGCGCGGGTTGAGGGCTTTGAGCGAAGCGTAGTCCAGGCTGTAACGCGCCATGTCGCCCACCTTGAAGTTCTCCACAAACACATCGCAATGGTGGACGAGTTCACGGATCAACGCTTGGCCTGCGGGTTGTGAAATGTCGCAAGTGACTGAGCGCTTGTTGCGGTTGGTGCCGAGGTAATAGGCGGCTTCATGGGTTTCCTGGCCGGTGTTGTCGTGCAGAAAGGGCGGGCCCCAACTGCGCGTGTCATCGCCGGCGCCAGGGCGCTCAATCTTGATCACGTCAGCGCCGAGATCGGCAAGTGTTTGGGTGCACCAAGGGCCCGCCAATACGCGGGAGAGGTCGAGGATGCGGATGCCTTGAAGAGAGTTCATCCCCCCATTTTGCCCGTAAGAGATTAGACGAGACTGGGTGTCAGTCAATGCTCATGGGTTGGCGGTTCCGTATGGAATATGACTATCAAACGTCTAAGCGCGTTCCAGAGGCCTTGGCGGCACTTGCCCACTTGGTCAACTCGGTGCCGATAAAGCGAGAAAATTCTGCACCTCCCAAGGACCGCACAACAGAGCCGCTGCTGCTGATCCGTTGGATCAGCATGTCGTCATTAAGGACGGTCGTGAAGTCGCTGGAAATTTTTTGGCTCAATGCTGCGTTCATGCCCGCAGGACCGACCAAACCGCCCCATCCGACAGCTTCAAACTTGACCAATCCAGATACGCCGGTTTCCGCCAGCGTCGGCACACTCGCCAGTGCCACGTTGCGCTGCAAGCTTGTGACGGCTAAGGCACGAACCCGCCCACTCTGGATGTGCGCCAGCGAGGCGGACACGCTGTCGATCATGAATTGAACCTGCCCTCCGATGAGGTCTGTGAGTGCCGGGCCACTGCCACGGTAGGGAATATGAAGGGCGAAACATTGTGTCGCTAGCTTAAAAAGTTCACAAGCCAAGTGCTGTGATGTGCCAGGTCCACCTGAAGCGTAGCTGTATTTGCCCGGATTTTTTTTCAGCAAAGCCACCAACTCGGCGATATTTTTGACTGGCAGATCGTTGTTGACTAAAACGACGAGCGGAGCAATAAACGCCAAGGACAGTGGCGTGAAGTCTTTCAAGGGGTCGTAAGGTAACTTTGAGAAAAGCGCTGGATTGATCGCGAGGGGTCCACTCGAGACCATGCCTAAGGTGTAGCCGTCTGAAGCCGAATTTTTAATGGCCTCCATGCCAATGATGCTGCTAGCGCCTGGGCGATTTTCGACGACAACACTTTGCTTCCAAAGACTGCCCAGTCGCTCGGCCAGCAAGCGCCCATAAATGTCAGTCGCTTGCCCTGGAGGAAAGGGAATGATCACTTTGATGGGTTTAGCGGGCCAACCCTCGGGCGCTGAATCGGCAGCGTTGACCCACGGTGACGCCATGCAAGCCAGAGCTCCTTTCAATAAATGACGACGGGGTCCTGAAAAATTTCCAAATAAATCAGAGCTCATAGACGCACCTTCAAATGAATGTTAGGAAAAGCTGGGCATGCAAACCAACGGCATCCATGCGCATCAAGTTCAAAACTAGTCAATTTTTACGGTGAACTCGACGCCCCCTTTTTACCAAAAGATCAACTCAGCAGGCACGACAGGACAGTCTCCGGGTCGATCAGTACTGCTTGTACGGCAAAAATTTGCCCGACAAAACAACATTGACACGGTCACCTTTGGGGTCCGGCTGTCGCACGATGTCCATCGAAAAATCAATCGCGCTCATGATCCCGTCACCAAACTCTTCGTGGATCAGTTCCTTGATGGTGGTGCCGTAGACGCTGATGATTTCATACCACCGGTAGATCAATGGGTCCGTCGGCACTTGCGTTGGCAATGAGCCTTTGTAAGGCACGACTTGCAGCCATTTTTGTTCTTCAGCTGTAAGGCCAAAAATCTTGCCGATAACCTTAGACTGTTTTTCGTCAAAGGTCATCTGACCCAGGCAACCGGCAGTGACCCATTCTTTGCTGAGGCCGACCTTCTTAGCCACAGATTCCCAGGTGATGCCTTTGCTGACTTTGACGGTGATGATTTTTTCGGTGATGTCGTTGCGATTCATGAACGGTTCCTGATGTTTGTAATGAAGATGAATCAGGCAACGCAAGGGTTGCGCCATCTATGGCCCTGTTGTGCGCATGAGTTCATGTGCAGCGTCGCGTCCAAAGTGGTGCGATTGAATGCCGGGGATGCTCTTTGCAGGTGCACACTGAACCAAAGAGCCATGTCAAAACATGAAAGGTTGTAAAGTCAGGGTTGCACTTCGCTCACTCTCGTTACGCTCAAAAGTCCAAGGCTCGTTTTGACATCCCCCTTCATGATCTCCCATTTGTCACTTAACTCAGCGATCACCCCCAGCTTTTTGCTTTCTGGGATAGCCCGCTGGGCCGCACGCGCAGTCTGGAGCCTGGTTGCCTTGACGGGGGTTCTGGTGACGACCGGTTGCAGTCCAAAATTGAACTGGCGCGATGTTCAGCCCGGCAACAGCGGGTTGGCACTGCTGTTGCCCTGCAAGCCAGACCAGGGGGAAAAAATTGTGCCCTTGGGCGGCCGACCGACCAAGATGACGATGATGGGCTGCGATGCCGGAGGCGCTACTTTTGCCGTGGCTGTTGCGGATTTAGGTGATGCTCCCAATGTGCCGGAGGTACTCACGCAGTGGCAGGCGCTCACGCTGACCAACATGCAGGCAACGTCAACCTCCACGCAATCTCGGCCGCTGCGTGTGCCAGGGGCTTCTTCTGAACCTGCGCCGGTGCTGGTGTTGGCGCAAGGCCAGCGGCCTGACGGCAGTGCCGTCAACGGCTGGGCGGCTTACTTCACCAAGGGCTCGCAAGTGGTGCAGGTGGTGATGTACGCGGCGGCCATTGAGCCGATAGCCGCTGAGATTTTTTTCGCCAGCATCAAGTTCGATTGATGCTGTCTAAAAACGTCAGCCAGACATGACAAGTAGCGCAAACCTTCAGGTCGACAGCGCCCGGTTGGACCGCAAGTCCGCTGCGTTGGTTTTTTTGGCCTTTGCCGCCGCCTATTTTTGCTCGACCTTGGTGCGAGCCATCACAGCCACACTGTCGCCGGTGCTAACGCAGGATTTCAGCCTCAAGGCGAGCGACCTTGGGTTGCTCGCCGGCGGCTATTTTTTCGGCTTTGCGGTGATGCAGTTGCCGTTAGGTCGTTGGCTGGACCGCCACGGGCCTAAGCGCGTTATCCTTTATTTTTTGAGCTTTGCAGTTGTGGGTTGCGTGGCGTTTTCGATGGCCAGCAGTTTTGCTTGGTTGCTGGCGTCAAGGGTGCTGGTGGGCATGGGCGTCAGCGCGTGCTTGATGGCGCCGCTCACAGGTTTTCGACGTTGGCTGAATGGGCCTACTTTGGTCCGCGCCAATTCCTGGATGCTGATGACCGGCTCGCTCGGCATGTTGTCATCGACATTGCCGGTGCAGTGGTTGATGCCCCTCACTGGTTGGCGCCCCTTGTTCTGGCTGCTCGCTATTTTGATTTTGCTGTGCATGGCTGTGATCGCCTGGATCGTGCCTGCATCTCCAACTGGGACGGTTACCGCCTCTGTTGGGGCCAGCCCGGCGAGTTATGCGCAGGTCTGGCGCAGCCCTTACTTTCAAAAAATGTCTCCGCTGGCATTTTTTAATTATGGTGGGCTGATCTCTATTCAAACCTTATGGGCCGGACCATGGCTCGTCAAGGTTGCTGGTTACACGCCATTGGAGTCGGCCACGGGCCTTTTTTATCTCAACGCTTGCATGCTGGTGACTTTTTGGACTTGGGGCATGCTCGCGCCGTGGTTGATCCGTCAAGGCTGGAGCATCGAGCGGATGATCGCTTGGTGTGTGCCACTGAGCCTGCTCTCGCTGGCCGTCAACATTGCCGGTGGAAGTGAAACGGGCTGGATCGGCTGGGCGATTTTTTGTATGTCTTCCAGCATCTTGGGCTCGGCACAGCCGGCGATTGGCATGGCCTTCAAACCGTCGCTGGTCGGGCGCGCGCTGTCGGCCTATAACTTGATGATTTTTTCGGGGGTTTTTTGCGTTCAATGGGGCATTGGCCTGCTGATTGATGCTTTTAAGGCGGTTGGCATGACCGAAGTCGCCAGTTTTCAGGCCGCGATGGGCGGCTTTTTGTGTTGTTGTCTCGCGTCATATGTCTGGTTTATCAGGGGTAAGGCGGATAATTCACACCAATGAACGGGATCCTCATCATCGCCCATGCACCTTTGGCTTCAGCACTTCGCCAGTGCGTCGCGCATGTGTTCACGGACAACCCTGATGGCGTGATCGCCTTGGATGTGCAGCCCAATATGCCACCCGAGGAGACGCTGGCACAGGCCCGCATCCTGCTTGAACAGCTGGGGACCTCAGACGTGTTGGTGTTGGCCGATGTGTTTGGTGCCACCCCCTGTAACGTGGCGCAAAAACTGGTCGATGGCGTGCATTCCAAATTGATCACCGGCGTTAACCTGCCGATGTTGCTGCGCACCGTGTCGTATCGGCACGAGACGCTTGACGCGCTGGTGGCGCGCGCCTTGATTGGCGCCACACAAGGGGTGATGCAGGTTGCCATCACCGCCCCCCAAAACCAAAAACGCCGACATCATGATCAAGACCAGCACGACCATCAGCAATAAATTGGGCTTGCACGCCCGCGCGTCAGCCAAGCTGACCAAACTCGCCGGTAGTTTCCTGTGCGAAGTCTGGATCAGCCGCGGCGAGCGGCGGGTCAATGCTAAAAGCATCATGGGTGTGATGATGCTGGCTGCCGGCATGGGTAGCGCGGTTGAGATTGAAACCAACGGTGCTGACGAGCAGGCGGCCATGGACGCTTTACTGGCCATGGTGGCGGACAAGTTTGGTGAGGGCGAATGACTTTTTCGATTCACGGTCTGGCGGTCTCACGCGGTATAGCGATTGGTCGCGCCGTGTTGGTCGCGTCCAGCCGGGCCGACGTGGCGCATTACTTTGTTGATGCCAGTCAGGTCGATGCAGAAATTCAACGCGTGCGCTCCTCACGCAATGCGGTCACCGAAGAAATCTCCCGTCTGCAACGTGAACTGCCACGGGACGCACCGAGTGAACTGGCTGCGCTGCTGGACGTGCACCTCATGCTGTTGCAAGACGAGCAGCTCATCAGCGGCGTCAAGAACTGGATTTCGGAGCGTCACTACAACGCTGAGTGGGCGCTGACGACACAGTACGAGATGATCGCGCGGCAGTTTGACGAGATGGAAGATGAGTACTTGCGCGAGCGCAAGGCTGATCTGGAGCAGGTCGTCGAGCGCATCCTGCGGCACATGAAAGGCGTCGCTTCCCCAGTGCAGCCGCAAACGCATAGTGCTCGAAAACTGCAGCAGGAATTGTTGCTAGACGACACCATGGATGTACCGCTCATCCTAGTGGCGCACGACATGTCACCGGCCGACATGCTGCAATTTAAGCAGAGCCTGTTTGTTGGCTTCGCCACCGATGTCGGTGGCCGCACTTCGCACACTGCTATCGTGGCGCGCAGCATGCACATTCCGGCGGTGGTCGGTGCGCGCAGTGCCAGCCACTTGATCAAGCAAGACGACTGGGTCATCATCGACGGCGATGCCGGTGTGCTGATCGTTGATCCGTCGCCGATCATTTTGGCTGAGTATGGTTTCAAGCAGCGTCAGGGCGAGTTGGAGCGCGAACGGCTGAACCGCTTGCTGCACACGCCAGCGCTGACCTTGGATGGCCAAAAAATTGAGCTGCTGGCCAACATTGAAATGCCTGAAGACACGGTTGGCGCTGTCAAGGCTGGCGCCGTCGGTGTGGGTTTGTTTCGCAGTGAATTTTTATTCATGGGGCGCATTGGCAACCTGCCGGACGAGCAGGAGCAATACATGGCATACCGTCAAGCCATTGACGGTATGCAGGGCTTGCCGGTCACGATCCGCACGGTGGATATTGGCGCGGACAAGCCGCTGGACCGGCACACCAAGGCTCAAGAGCCGCACCTCAACCCGGCGCTTGGCTTGAGAGCGATTCGCTGGAGCTTGGCGGATCCACCGATGTTCTTGACGCAGCTGCGCGCCATCTTGCGAGCGGCCGCGCACGGGCAGGTGAATTTGCTGGTGCCGATGCTGGCGCACGCCTCTGAAATTCGGCAGACCATGTCGCTGATTGACCATGCGCGGGCGACGCTCGACAACAAGGGCGTGCCTTACGGGCCGGTCAAGCTGGGCGCCATGATCGAGATTCCAGCGGCGGCGCTGACCCTTAAGCTATTCCTCAAGTACTTCGATTTTTTATCCATCGGCACCAACGACCTGATTCAGTACACGTTGGCGATCGACCGTGCCGACGAAGCCGTGGCGCATTTGTACGACCCGTGTCACCCGGCCGTGCTGCGGCTGGTGGCCGACACCATCGCCGAATGCAATGCGCAGGGCAAAGGTGTCAGTGTGTGTGGCGAAATGGCCGGCGACGCGAGCATGACGCGGCTGTTACTGGGAATGGGGCTGCGGAGTTTTTCGATGCACCCGTCACAAATACTAGCCGTCAAGCAAGAGATTTTGCGCGCCGACACCGGCAAGCTCAAGGTTTGGGCTCAGCGCGTGATTGACAGCGAAGACCCGGCTTCGCTGCTGTAGTTTTTGCTGTTTTAAATTCAGCGCTCAGTTCAGCGAGCGGCCGCTAACGCGACAGCTTCTGCCGCTGAATGCGCTTGCTGATCTGCGTGGTAGCTTGAACGGACCATAGCGCCCACGGCAGCGTGTGAAAAACCCATCTGGTAAGCACGCTCTTCAAACATCTTGAAGGTGTCGGGGTGAACGTAACGCCGCACTGGCAGGTGCGAGGTGGACGGGGCCAAATACTGACCAATGGTCAACATGTCGATCTGGTGGTCGCGCATGTCCTGCATCACTTGCAGCACTTCTTCGTCGGTTTCGCCCAAGCCGACCATGATGCCGCTCTTGGTTGGCACGTTCGGGTGCAGCGCCTTGAATTTCTTCAACAGGTTCAGCGAGAACTGGTAGTCGCTTCCGGGGCGTGCTTCTTTGTACAAGCGCGGTGCGGTTTCTAAGTTGTGGTTCATCACGTCGGGCGGTGCTGAGGTCAGAATACTCAGTGCGCGGTCGTCGCGGCCACGGAAGTCGGGCACCAGCACTTCAATTTGCGTGCGCGGCGAGAGTTCGCGAATGCGTGTGATGCAATCCACAAAATGCTGGGCACCGCCGTCGCGCAAGTCATCGCGGTCGACGCTGGTGATGACGACGTAGCTGAGCTTCAGGGCAGCGATGGTCTTGGCCAGATTCTCGGGCTCATTCACATCCAGTGGATCAGGCCGGCCGTGGCCCACATCGCAAAACGGGCAACGCCGTGTGCACTTGTCGCCCATGATCATGAAGGTGGCCGTGCCTTTGCCAAAGCATTCACCGATGTTCGGGCAGCTGGCTTCTTCGCAAACGGTGTTGAGTTTGTTCTCGCGCAGGATCTGCTTGATCTCGTAAAAGCGGGTGGTCGGACTGCCGGCCCTGACACGAATCCAATCCGGTTTTTTGAGCACTTCGGCGCGCTCGACCTTGACCGGAATACGCGAAAGTTTGGCCGCCGCTTTTTGTTTGGCCAGCGGGTTGTAGTCTTGTTGGCTTTGGACTTCGCGGACGACCGGGTTGCCGTTTTCTAGTGTTCTCATAGGGTTCTCGTCTTGGAGAGGCATCAGGGGGAAAGATACGTGACAAGCTTGTGGCCCAACACGTCGGCCGCTTCCTGCCAGCTCACCGAGACACCGATTGTAGAAAGATCTGTGGTTTGCAGCCCAACGTAACCGCATGGGTTGATACGGGAATAGGGTTCAAGATCCATCGCCACATTCAGGGCGACGCCGTGGTACGTGCAATGCCGGCTGACCTTGATGCCGAGCGCGGCGATTTTGCCGAGGCCGCGAAACGGGTCGACCGGATGAAGCGGGCCGCTCAGCGCTGCGTGCGATGTCGGGTCATCGAGTCGAACATAAATACCTGGCGACCCGCTCACGCGGTGGCCGGTCACGCCAAAGTAAGCCAGCGTTTTGATGACGGATTCTTCAATGCGGTAAACGTATTCCTTGACGTAATAACCGGCGCGTTTCAGGTCGATCAGCGGGTACGCCACAACTTGGCCCGGGCCATGAAAGGTGACTTGGCCGCCGCGGTTGCTTTGCACCACCGGGATGCTGCCTGAATTCAAAACATGGTCATCCTTGCCAGCCAGACCTTGGGTGTAAACCGCTGTATGCTCGCAAATCCAGAGTGCATCGGGTGTCTGCGGATCACGCATCTCGGTGAATTGTTTCATCGCCTCAAAAGTGGCGAGGTAGTCGACCAGCCCCAGCTGGCGCGGCTCAATGCCTGTCAGGGGCGAGCCTGTCACTGGCATCTCAGTGGCCCACGCTCACAGCACCACCTTGACCATCGGGTGCGTCGACAGCGTGCGATACAGCTCATCGAGCTGCTCGCGACTGGTGACGGTGACGGTGACGGTGATGCCTAGGTATTTGCCGCCTTTGCTCTCGCGCAGTTCGATGGTGCCGGCGTTAAAGGCGGGGTCAAATGCGTGCGCAATCATGGTGATGGCATGCACGAAGCCGTCGGCCTTCAGGCCCATGACTTTGATGGGGAAAAGCGATGGGTATTCAATCAGCGATTCCGGCTGCGAGACAGCAACAG
Source organism: Comamonadaceae bacterium (assembly GCA_947447355.1). Classification (GTDB taxonomy): domain Bacteria; phylum Pseudomonadota; class Gammaproteobacteria; order Burkholderiales; family Burkholderiaceae_C; genus Polaromonas. The sequence goes on along the minus strand of CANFJF010000047.1, from coordinate 9,044 downwards.
AAGGAGAAGATGGGATGGAGGGGCTGTTCATGGCGCTTGTTCCGACTTGGCACGCTGGTAGCCCGCGTACAACTGGGCATAGACGGGGCCAGGTTGGCCGTTGCCAACAGCCAAGCTGTCGAGCAGGGTGATGGGCAAGATTTCTTTGGTCGCCGATGACAGCAGCAATTCGTCTGCGGCAAAGACTTCTGCGCGACTGATGCGGCGCAATTCAAAACCAAGACCGGCAGCGCGGCAGAGTTCTTCGATCAAACCATAGCGAATGCCTTCGAGCACCAGATGGTCTTTGGGTGTGCCGAGCACGCAACCATCCTTGACCACCCAAACGTTCGAGGCAGCGGCTTCACTCAGATAGCCGTCACGGAACATCACGGTTTCCATCGCGCCGACGTCGGCACTGATTTGCCGCGAGAACACCGCGCCTAGCAAACTGGTGCTTTTGATGTGCGCCTTCTCCCAGCGGAAGTCGTCTGCAGTGACGCAGGCCACGCCCGTAGCGCGTTGCGCAGCTGACACCGGTCTCATGGCATTGGTCATGACGAAAATGGTGGGCGCCACGCCGCTGGTCATCACATGATCGCGCATGGCCACGCCACGAGAGACCTGTATGTATATCAGCTGGTCTTGCGGTGTTGCAGCGCCAGCTTCACGTGTGAAGTCTTTCACCAGTTGCTGGGCTATCTCTCGCCATTCAGCATGGGTCAAGGGGTTGCTGATGCGCAACTCAGCCAAGCTGCGGTCCAGCCGTGCCATGTGCTGGAAAAATCGAAAGGGTTGACCCGCATACACCGGGACGACTTCATACACGCCATCGCCAAAAATAAAGCCGCGATCCATCACGCTGATCTTGGCCTCGCGCAGGGCCGTGTAGGCGCCGTTGAGATAGCACAACGTGGTGGGCAGATCCGTGCCGGTAGCGGAGGCTGGGTGCAATAAAGTGGAGGTGCTCATAAGTTGAATTGTCCGGCAAAGTTGACAGTCTCGGCAGACGCCTTGTTAACGGTGCCAGCGCTTGAACCCGATGCGCATTCGCCATGCTAATTTGACACTGACGTAGGCTAGCGGGGCGCCAAGCACTGCGAACAAGCCCATGCCTAAAGCGGCCGGCGCACCAAAGCTGGTGATCCAATCCATGATGCCCGCCGCGCGGCTGACCACTGGTTCGAGGTCGGGCACGCGGCCGGATGTGCCCAGTAGAGTGCCGCCGACCTTGTAGGCCAGCCAAAGCCAGAAAGCCAGCGTGAAGGGGTTGGTGACCAGTGTCAGGCCAGCGGCGACGGGAATATTGCCACGCCACCAAACACAATGGGCGGCGGCAAATAAAAATTGGCCGAACGGCACTGCAAAAGCCCAAAAGATGCCGATGGCTGCACCGCGCGCAACGGCTTCGTGGCGAACATGCCACAAGCCAGGTTCTAGTAATCGATGCGACAAAGGCTTGAGCCAAGGATGCATTGCCAGCCTGTGACGGTCTGGCAGGGACTGCTTGATGCCTTGCAACCAAGATGATTTCTTATCCACTGGTGTTGATTTTTTGTGAAATTGAGACGCCGTTGTGTCGATTGAAGAAAATTTTCTTGACGATGCGCACGGGTTTCTACTTATAATAAGCGGCTTTGCTAAGTAGCGGCTTGTAACCTTGGCGTAACCCATGGTGAAGACAATGACAGATGCGACTCAACGTACGCCAAATGCAAAGTCTACAAGCGAGCTAGATGATGCCGTAGTTGGCTGGCAGGGTGGTATTGAATCCGTGCCCTTGACGCGTGAGCAAGCGCAGCGGCTTCGAGAGCAAGAGCCATCGGTGTCGATTTGGTGGATTGTGCTGGGTCAGTTGGTGGTGGGTATTCTTGTCGCGTTGGTGGCTTTGCTTCTAACGGGTGAGAGTTCTTTCGCTTGGTCGGCGTTCTATGGGGCGTTGGTGGTGGTGATTCCGGGTGCGCTTTTTGCGCGAGGCTTGACGAGTCAGTTTTCGTCATTCAGTCCGGTGACTGCGGGATTTGGGTTCTTTGTGTGGGAGGCGGTCAAGATCGGCGTGAGTGTCGGTATGTTGGCTGCAGCCCCTCGGTTGGTTGCAGGTCTGGACTGGTTGGCGATGCTAATCGGCTTGATTCTGGCTCTGAAGGTGTATTGGCTGGCGCTTTTGTTGCGCCATAAACGAAAAACGGCTTAAAGAGTAAACAATGTCTGAAGTAGAAATTCAACCGTCAGCCAGTGACTATATTGTTCACCACCTGACGCATTGGCAGAACAAGCCGCAAACTGAGATTGTTGACTTCACCGTCTTCAATATCGATTCGATCTTTTTCTCCGTTTTGCTGGGTGTGTTGGGTTCTTTCTTTTTGTGGATGGCTGCACGCAAAGCGACCGCCGGCGTGCCGGGCCGTTTTCAAGCTGCCGTTGAGATGCTTTTTGAGATGGTCGACGGTCAGGCCAAATCCATTGTTCATAACGCCACCAGTCGCAAAATGGTTGCGCCCATGGCGATGACGGTTTTTGTCTGGATTTTCCTGCTCAACGCCATGGACTTGTTGCCGTTGGATTTGCTGCCGGTGATCTGGAGCGCGATTTTCGGTGCGGCGGGGCTTGATCCGCATCACGCGTATCTGCGCGTTGTGCCGACGGCTGATCTCTCAGTGACCATGGGTCTGTCGGTCTCAGTGCTGTTTATCTGCTTGTTTTACAACATCAAAATCAAAGGTGTCGGCGGCTGGGCTCACGAGCTGGTTTCTGCGCCATTTGGCACCAGCAAGAATCCGATTTTCGCGGTGATTTTGGGTGTCATCAACATCGCTGAACAGCTGATCTCTTTTGTTGCTAAAACGGTTTCGCATGGCATGCGACTGTTCGGCAATATGTATGCTGGTGAGCTGGTGTTCATGCTCATCGCCCTGCTGGGCGGCTCTTGGGCCATGTCGGCCGAGCCGTCAAGTCTGATGCTGTTGTTGTTGCATATTGTTGCTGGATGGGCGTGGGCTGTGTTCCACATCATCATCATCTTGCTTCAGGCCTTCGTGTTCATGATGCTGACCTTGGTCTACATCGGACAAGCGCACGACGCGCACTGATCTGTTTTCCGTTTCGTTTTTGTTTTTTGTTTTCGTTTTTTTTGATAATTTAGGAGTCAATCATGGAAGTTATTAGTTTTGCTGCTCTGGCTGCTGGTCTCATCATCGGTCTGGGCGCTTTGGGTGCTTGTATCGGTATCGGCATCATGGGTAGCAAGTACCTCGAAGCAGCTGCTCGCCAGCCAGAGCTGATGGGTGAATTGCAGACCAAAATGTTCGTTTTGGCCGGTCTGATTGACGCTGCCTTCATTATCGGTACCGGTATTGCTCTGTGGTTCGCCACGGCCAATCCGTTCCTCGCTCAAATCGCTCGTCTGGTCAAGTAAGCCTAGCCTGTCAACCCCGGTCTAGGGAGATCAACTGTGAACATTAATGGAACACTGATAGCTCAAGCTATCGTCTTCGCATTGCTGGTCCTGTTCACGATGAAATTCGTGTGGCCGCCATTGGCGGCTGCATTGGATGAACGTGCCAGCAAGATCGCTGAAGGCTTGGCAGCTGCCGACAAAGCCAAATCTGAACTCTCCGTAGCCAACAAGCGCGTAGAAGAAGAGCTGGCCAAGTCGCGCAACGAGTCGGCTGTGCGTCTGGCAGAAGCCGAACGCCGCGCTCACGCCATGATTGAAGAAGCCAAAGGCAAAGCTACCGTAGAAGGGGCGAAAATAATCGCTGCTGCGCAGGCTGAAGCCGAGCAGCAAACCGTCAAGGCCCGTGAGGTGCTGCGCGAGCAGGTCGCCGTGCTGGCGGTCAAGGGTGCCGAACAGATCCTGCGCAAGGAAGTCAATGCCAGCGTGCATGCTGACTTGCTGGGTCGCCTGAAAAACGAGCTGTAAATATGGCAGAACTCGCCACTATAGCCCGTCCCTACGCTGAAGCGCTCTACAAAGCCTCTGGTGCCGAGTTGGCTGCGACTGCTGTCTGGCTCGATGAGTTGGCTGTGATCGCTGCCGATGACCAGTTGCTGCAGTTCGCTGACAGCCCCAAGGTCACGGTTGCCCATACTTTTGATGTGATCGTTGGCGTTGCCAAGACCGCTTTGCCTGAAAAGGCCAAGAACTTCTTGCGCACCGTTCTCGACAACGGTCGGCTCAGTGTCTTGCCTGAAATTGCCAGCCAGTTTCGTGCCTTGAAAAATGCACAAACTGGTTCGTCTGACGCAGTGGTCTACAGCGCATTTGAGCTGGATGCTGCGGCACTGGCTGGGTTGGCAGTCACGCTTGAGAAGCGCTTCGGTCGCAAACTCAATGTCCTGCTTGAAGTTGAGCCGGCATTGATTGGCGGCGTGCGCGTCGTGGTGGGTGACGAGGTGCTTGACACCTCCGTCAAAGCCCGTTTGGAACAAATGAAAGTGGCGCTGGTCGCCTGAGCGTTTGCTCCGGTCCAGCCCTCAACCTAGAAAGAAGGAAAGAGTCATGAAACTCAATCCAGCAGAGATTTCTGAGCAGATCAAGAGCCGTATCGAAGGTCTTGGCGCCAGCAGCGACATTCGCAACCAAGGCACCGTGGTGTCGGTGGCCGACGGTATCGTTCGCATCCACGGTCTGTCCGATGTGATGCAGGGCGAGATGCTTGAATTCCCCGCCACGGCCGATGGCACGCCGACTTACGGCTTGGCCTTGAACCTCGAGCGCGACTCTGTGGGTTCTGTGGTGTTGGGTGAGTTCGAACACATTGCCGAAGGCGACACGGTTAAATGCACCGGTCGTATTCTGGAAGTTCCCGTCGGTCCTGAATTGCTTGGCCGCGTGGTCAACGCACTGGGTCAGCCGATTGACGGCAAAGGCCCGATCAATGCCAAGATGACCGACGTGATTGAAAAGGTCGCGCCAGGTGTGATCGCCCGTAAATCGGTCGACCAGCCATTGCAGACCGGCCTCAAGTCGATTGACTCGATGGTGCCAATTGGCCGCGGTCAACGCGAACTGATCATTGGTGACCGCCAGACTGGTAAAACAGCTGTGGCGATTGACGCGATCATCAACCAGAAGGGCCAAAACGTCCCTTGCATTTACGTTGCTATTGGTCAAAAAGCGTCTTCCATCAAGAACGTCGTGCGCTCACTCGAGCAAGCTGGCGCGATGGAATACACGATTGTGGTGGCGGCTTCCGCTGCTGAGTCAGCCGCCATGCAATACGTCAGCGCCTACTCTGGCTGCACGATGGGCGAGTACTTCCGCGACCGCGGTCAAGACGCTCTGATCGTCTATGACGATCTGTCCAAACAAGCGGTGGCTTACCGTCAGGTGTCGTTGCTGTTGCGCCGTCCACCAGGCCGTGAAGCCTACCCTGGCGACGTGTTCTATCTCCACAGCCGTTTGCTTGAGCGTGCAGCACGTGTGAATGAAAAATACGTTGAAGACTTCACCAAAGGTGAAGTCAAAGGCAAAACCGGTTCGCTGACCGCGTTGCCAATCATCGAAACGCAAGCCGGCGACGTCTCTGCCTTCGTGCCAACCAACGTGATCTCGATCACTGACGGCCAGATCTTCTTGGAAACCAGCCTGTTCAATGCCGGTATTCGCCCCGCCATCAACGCCGGTATCTCGGTGTCGCGCGTCGGTGGTGCAGCACAGACCAAGCTGATCAAAAACCTGTCTGGCGGTATCCGTACCGACTTGGCACAGTATCGTGAACTCGCAGCTTTTGCACAGTTCGCCTCTGACCTTGACGAAGCCACCCGCAAGCAGCTCGACCGCGGTGCCCGCGTGACCGAATTGCTCAAGCAGGCGCAGTACTCACCACAGTCGATTTCGATCATGGCCGCCACACTGTTCGCAGTGAACAAAGGCTTTATGGACGACATCGAAGTCAAGCAAGTTCTGGCTTTTGAAGCCGGTCTGCACAGCTATCTCAAAGACAAGCACGCAGCCCTGATGAGCAAGCTCGAGACGGCCAAAGCCATGGACAAAGATGCCGAGGCTGAGATGACGGCCGCTGCTACTGCGTTCAAGAAGTCGTTTGCCTGATTCATACCTGAATAGATAAAAAAGCCAAAAGCTTTCAAAAACATTTAGGAATACATATGGCAGCAGGCAAGGAAATACGCGGCAAGATCAAATCGGTTGAAAACACCAAGAAGATCACCAAGGCCATGGAGATGGTGGCCGCTTCCAAGATGCGCAAGGCGCAGGAGCGCATGCGCGCAGCACGTCCGTACAGCGAAAAAATTCGCACTATCGCGGCCAATCTGAGTCACGCCAATCCCGAGTACACGCATGCGTTCATGCAGACCAACGAATCCAAGGTGGTCGGCTTCGTCGTCGTCTCCACGGACAAGGGTCTGTGCGGCGGCATGAACACCAACGTGTTGCGTGCCGTCACAGGCAAGCTCAAAGAAGCGCAAGCGGCAGGCCACACGGCTCAAGCCGTGGCCATCGGCAACAAGGGTCTGGGTTTTCTGAACCGTGTTGGCGCTCAAGTGGTGTCACATGCGACACAGTTGGGTGACAAACCGCATCTGGAGAAACTCATTGGCCCGGTCAAGGTGATGCTCGACGCTTACAACAAAGGCGAGCTCAACGCGGTGTATCTTTGCTACACCAAGTTCATCAACACGATGCGCCAAGAGCCGGTGATTGAGCAGCTGCTGCCACTGGCAACGCTGGAAGTCACCAAGGGCGAGCACAGCTGGGACTACATCTACGAGCCAGATGCACAGAGCGTCATTGACGACCTACTGGTTCGTTATGTCGAAGCACTGGTGTTTCAGGCCGTGGCTGAAAACATGGCGTCCGAGCAATCGGCTCGCATGGTGGCCATGAAGGCCGCAACCGATAACGCTGGCAGCGTGATTGGCGAACTCAAGCTGATTTACAACAAGACGCGTCAAGCGGCGATCACGAAAGAACTTTCGGAAATCGTCTCGGGCGCCGCCGCTGTCTAGGCCGGTGGCCGCGCAGCGATTCAGAATTTAAAGAACGAAAGAGGTTTCAATCATGGCTCAAGCTCAAGGCAAGATTGTTCAGTGTATTGGCGCTGTGGTGGACGTTGAGTTCCCACGCAACCAGATGCCCAGTATTTATGACGCACTGAAGATGGAGGGTTCGACCCTGACACTCGAAGTGCAGCAGCAACTCGGCGACGGTATCGTGCGCACCATTGCGCTCGGTACGTCAGACGGCTTGCGTCGCGGCAACATGGTCTACAACACAGGTGCGCAGATCACCGTTCCTGTAGGCAAAGCCACACTGGGACGGATCATGGACGTGCTCGGCGCGCCCATCGACGAGCGTGGCCCGGTTGACCAAACTCTGACCGCACCGATTCACCGCAAAGCCCCTGCGTATGACGAACTCTCGCCATCGCAAGAGCTGCTGGAAACCGGCATCAAGGTGATTGACCTGGTGTGCCCGTTCGCCAAAGGCGGCAAAGTCGGTTTGTTCGGTGGCGCTGGCGTCGGCAAGACCGTCAACATGATGGAACTGATCAACAACATCGCCAAAGCACACTCGGGCTTGTCCGTGTTTGCGGGTGTGGGTGAGCGTACCCGTGAAGGCAATGACTTCTATCACGAGATGGCCGACTCCGGCGTCGTGAACCTTGAGAAGCTCGAAGACTCCAAAGTGGCCATGGTTTACGGTCAGATGAACGAGCCCCCAGGAAACCGTTTGCGCGTGGCCTTGACCGGTCTGACGATCGCTGAATCCTTCCGTGACGAAGGCCGTGACGTGTTGTTCTTCGTCGACAACATTTACCGTTACACACTGGCCGGCACTGAAGTGTCCGCGCTGTTGGGTCGTATGCCATCGGCTGTGGGCTACCAGCCAACACTGGCTGAAGAGATGGGCCGTTTGCAAGAACGTATCACGTCGACCAAAGTCGGTTCGATCACCTCCATCCAGGCCGTTTACGTCCCTGCCGATGACTTGACCGATCCATCGCCTGCAACAACCTTTGCTCACTTGGACTCCACTGTGGTGCTGTCACGTGACATCGCTTCGCTGGGCATCTACCCTGCGGTCGATCCACTGGACTCAACCAGCCGTCAGTTGGACCCTAACGTTGTGGGCGAAGACCACTACGCCACGGCACGCGCCGTGCAGGGTACTTTGCAGCGCTACAAAGAATTGCGCGACATCATCGCGATTCTGGGCATGGACGAGTTGGCACCGGAAGACAAACTGGCCGTGGCTCGCGCCCGCAAAATCCAGCGCTTTTTGTCGCAGCCGTTCCACGTTGCTGAAGTCTTCACCGGCTCGCCTGGTAAGTACGTCAGCTTGGCTGAAACTATCCGTGGTTTCAAGATGATTGTGGCCGGCGAGTGTGATCACCTGCCAGAGCAGGCTTTCTACATGGTCGGCACGATTGACGAAGCCTTCGAAAAAGCCAAGAAAATCTAACGGACGGTTGCCATGAATACCATCCAAGTCGATGTTGTCAGCGCCGAAGAGTTAATCTATTCAGGCGAGGCACGTTTCGTGGCTCTGCCCGGCGAGGCGGGCGAGCTGGGGATATTCCCCCGCCACACGCCCTTGATCACGCGCATCCGTCCTGGGGCTGTCCGCATTGAAAAGGCGGATGGAACGGAGGAGTTTGTGTTCGTTGCCGGCGGCATTCTCGAAGTTCAGCCGAACCGTATCACTGTGCTCAGCGATACGGCTATTCGCGGTAAGGATCTCGATGAGGCCAAGTCTGCAGAAGCGAAAAAGGCCGCTGAAGAAGCGCTTAAAAACGCCAAGAGCGACATCGATCTGGCCCGCGCGCAATCGGAGTTGACTGTTATGGTTGCTCAGATTGCCGCTTTGCGTAAATTCCGCCAGAAGCGTTAATCCCTTGATCGCTGGCTGGCTTGCTTTGCACGTCAATCGCTCACGACAAACCGGCCTGAAATGAACTGACCCCATTAAGTTGGACAGCTAAGGAGGCTGATTAGGCCCTAGAGGGCTGAGTTCTGTATTGCACGGGACTCAGCCCTTTTAGTTTGGTCTTGATCCGGTCGTTGTTGTAGTAGTGGATGTACTCCCTCAAACCCGTTTC
>CANFJF010000046.1 GCA_947447355.1 Comamonadaceae bacterium | reverse complement strand
AGTGAGGTTAATTCAGGCCCCTTTGATGCGTCCCGATGGCCCGGCTTAAACTGGCTTCATGATTCCATTTTCAGTTCTCGATCTCGCCCCCATCGTCCAAGGCAGTGATGCTGCCGAGTCTTATCGCAACACTTTGAGCCTCGCGCAGCACGCTGAGCGCTGGGGTTACAAGCGTTACTGGCTGGCCGAACACCACGGCATGCCCGGCATCTCCAGCGCCGCCACTTCGGTGCTGATCGCGCACGTGGCCGGCGGTACCAAGAGCATTCGCGTGGGGGCTGGCGGCATCATGCTGCCGAACCATTCACCCTTGGTGATTGCCGAACAGTTCGGTACCCTCGAAGCGCTGTTTCCGGGCCGTATCGACCTCGGCTTGGGCCGTGCGCCGGGTTCTGACCAGATCACCGCGCGGGCCTTGCGCCGCAATCTGTCTTCCGATTCAGACGAGTTTCCGCAAGACGTGATGGAACTGATGGATTACTTTTCGGACTCCCCGCGCCAGCCTGTGCGCGCAGTTCCCGGCACCGGTTTGCACGTTCCTATGTGGATCTTGGGTTCAAGCTTGTTTGGCGCGCAGTTGGCCGCTGCCTTGGGTTTGCCCTTTGCGTTTGCCTCGCATTTCGCGCCCGCGCAAATGATGCAAGCGATTGAGATTTACCGTGCGCGCTTTCAGCCGTCAGCGCGGCTGGCCAAACCCTATGTGATGCTCGGCTTCAATGTCTTTGCCGCCGACACCGACGAAGAGGCTGCCTTCTGCGTCACCTCGCAGCAGCAAGCCTTTGTGAACCTGCGCAGTGGTCGACCGGCTAAGTTGCCACCTCCCAAGGCTGACTTTTTGCAAAGTATTGGCCCACAAGAACATGCCCTGCTGGACTCCGTGCGTCAGAGTTACGCCATCGGTTCGATCGACACGGTGCGGCGTGAAATGAATGCCTTCATTGAGCGCACGGGTGCCGATGAGTTGATGATCGCCGGCCAGATTTTTGACCACGACGCGCGCCTGCGCTCTTACGAAATCACGGCTGAACTGCAGCACGCATAAGCCGGTCCCGCACGCCATCCCATTCGGTCGTGGCGGGCAGTGCTTCCACCCATATCTGATCCACACCTTGCGCATCGAATTCGCGCAGCACGGCAAAGAGTTCGTGCGCCACTTGTGACGCTTGCAGCGGCATGGTGCGGTAGAACACGGACGCCTCGTTGATATCTGCAATCGAGTACGCATAGACCGCAACAGGGTTCGCTGCGGTCGTGTTGTTTTGCAGCGCCGCCAAGGCCGCTTGCAATTCAGTCTTGTCCATCAAACGCACCTTGGCGTTGGGCGCGTAGTGCGACGCCAGCGTGCCCGAAGCGCGCGGTGCGCTGGACGTCAGCGCTTCGTTGTCTAGCACCGGCTCACCGCAAGCGGCTTCAAGCTGCGCACGCGTCACCACGCCGGGGCGCAGCAACACCGGCTGGCCTCGGGTGCAGTCGACGATGGTCGATTCAATCCCCACCTCGCATGGGCCGCCATCGAGCACAAACAAGCCGTCTCCCAGTTCATCGGCCACATGCGCCGCCGTGGTCGGGCTGACGCGGCCAAAACGATTGGCACTGGGCGCTGCGACACCGGTACGGCAGGCTGTCAGCAGCGCTTGCGCCACCGGATGTGGCGGGCAGCGCAGGCCAATCGAGTCTTGGCCACCTGCCGCCGCCGTGGCCACGCCGGGCTTGCGCGGCAAGATGAGTGTGAGCGGTCCGGGCCAAAAAGCGGCGATCAATCGGGCGGCAAAGGGCGGCACGCTGCTGGCGTAGTCGAGCACTTGCTGCGCTTCAGCGATGTGCACGATGAGCGGATGGTTCGGCGGCCGGCCCTTGGCGGCAAAGATTAGCGCCACTGCCGCGTCGTTGGATGCGTCCGCGCCCAAGCCGTAGACGGTTTCAGTCGGCAAGCCGATGAGCTTGCCGCTGCTGATCAGGCGCGCAGCCTCAGCAATGGCGGCGGGATCGGTGCCCGAGTGAATCATTCAGCGGCTTTCAAGGCCGGGCAAGTTCAGCAGCGCGGCCACTTGGCGCGCGGTGGCTTGCACGGCCGCCACGCTGGCACCGGTGATGTTCAGGTGGCCCATCTTGCGGCCGGGGCGCGCTTGCGTCTTGCCGTACAAGTGCAAATGCGTGCCGGGCAAGGCCAGCACGGCCACCCAGTCGGGTGTGCGCTCTAGGCCTTGCGCGTCAAACCAGCTGTCGCCAAGCAAGTTCAGCATGATCGACGGTGAATGCTGGCGAGGTTCGGGCAGCGGCAAACCGGTGAGCGCGTGCACCTGCAAATCAAATTGCGAGGTGTCGCAAGCGTTCATCGTGTAGTGGCCGCTGTTGTGCGGACGCGGCGCCATTTCATTGACGACCAGCGTGTCCTCAGCGGCGTTGCCAGAGGCGCTGGCCAGTACAAAAAATTCCACGCACAGCACGCCCACGTAGCCGATCTGCGCGGCAATGGCTTCGGTCGCGGCGCGTGCGCGCGCCGACAAGGCGGCCGGCAGGCAGCCGTCATATGCGTGTGTCACCGCCAAAATGCCGTCGACATGCACATTGCGCTGCGGTGCAAAACTGACGATCTCGCCGTCCCAGCCGCGCGCCACGATCACCGACAGTTCGGCTTTCAGGGGCAGCATTTTTTCGAGCACGCAAGGGACGTTGTCCAAGCTGTTCCAGGCGCTGGCGAGTTCGGCTGCACTCTTCACGCGGGCCTGGCCTTTGCCGTCGTAGCCCATGCGCGCAGTTTTCAAAATACCGGGCAACAGATCCGACGAAATGGCGGCCAATTGTGCAGGCGTTTCCAGCACCGCATAGGGCGCACATGGCACGCCAGAGGCTGCGGCACAGGCGCTGAAATGGGATTTTTCGTCAATCCGGTTTTGAGCGATCGAGACGTTGCCGGCGCTGGGTGCTACCGGCCGCGTGGTGGCGAGTTGCTGCAGCGCGGCCGCCGGCACGTTTTCAAATTCGGTGGTGATGGCTGCGCTGACGGCCGCTAATTGCGCCAAGCCTTCGGCGTCGTCGTAGGCCGTTTGAATGTGGTGGTGGCTGACGCGGCCAGCCGGACTGTTTGCATCTGCGTCCAGCACGGCGGTGAAGTAGCCAAGGCGTTGTGCGGCATGCACAAACATGCGACCGAGTTGGCCGCCGCCCATCACGCCGAGCGTGGCGCCAGGAAGGATGGGTGTCATAGCGGTGGCAAGGTCATGGCCTCGGCCGCAGCCGTTTGCGCGATCCGAAAGGCCTGCAATTGAGCGGCCAGCGCCGGGTTATGCAAGGCCAGCATGGCGACCGCAAAGAGGGCCGCATTGGCCGCACCAGCGTGGCCAATGGCAAAGGTCGCGACCGGAATGCCTTTGGGCATTTGCACGATGCTGTGCAGCGAGTCAACGCCTTGCAAATGCTTGCTGGCGACGGGCACGCCGAGCACCGGCACCGTGGTTTTGGCCGCCAACATGCCGGGCAGATGCGCCGCACCGCCGGCACCGGCAATGATGGCTTGCAGACCGAGAGCTAGGGCTGTTTCAGCGTAGGCAAACAAGGCGTCGGGCATGCGGTGCGCGGACACCACGCGGGCTTCGTAGGCAATGCCGAACTGCTGCAGGATCTGCACAGCGTGTTGCATCGTGTCCCAGTCGCTGTTGGAACCCATGACCACGCCGACCGTGACAGTAGAGCCTAGCGCTGCAGTATGGGTTGGGGACGTGGGGCTGGCGGTCGGTGGTGTGGTGGTCATGGGGTGTCGGTAGACTGCGGACCTACGATTTTAAGCGTTGCGGCGCTGGCGCCTGCCAGCGTGCTATCGTTTTGTCTGTTGTTTTTAACTTTCTACTCAGCCTCATGCGCACTTCAAGCGCCTCTAAACATGATTGATGTCACGCTCGCGAATTTTGAACAGGAAGTCATTCAGGCTTCCATGACCACCCCGGTGCTGGTTGATTTTTGGGCGCCTTGGTGCAGTCCTTGCAAATCACTCGGCCCGATCCTTGAAAAAGTCGAGATCGCTTACGAAGGCCGCTTCAAGCTGGTCAAAATCGACTCCGACCAAGAGCAGCAGATCGGCGCAGCCTTCGGCATCAAAAGCATTCCGACCTGCATTTTGCTGATGAATGGCCAGCCGGTCGACGGTTTCACCGGTGCTCAGACTGAGGGCAAGATCAAAGAATTCCTCGACAAACACCTGCCGGCCGACAACGGACCGGCGGCGCTGACCGAAGCCGAGCAAGCCCAAGCCTTGTTGGAGAGCGGTGACGTGCAAAGCGCGCAAGACACCTTGGCCGAAGCGCTGGCCGTCAATCCCGCCAACGACGAAGCGCGTTTTGACTACGTCAAGTTGTTGATTGGCACGGGGCAATTGCCGGCCGCCCACAGCGCGCTGGCGCCAGCCCTTGTGCAAATTCCAATGCAGCTGCGTTTTGAGGCGCTGCGGCAGTGGCTACAGGCGCTCGAATTCGTCAGCACCGACCCGCGCGGTCAATGGGACTTGCCGCAGTTTGACGAATTGATCGCGCAAAACAAGCGTGATTTTGAAACCCGTTTGGCCAAAGCCCGCGTGCTGATCAGCCAAGGTGAGTGGACGGCAGCGATGGACGAGTTGCTCGAAATCATCATGCGCGACAAGACTTGGAATGAGCAAACCCCGCGTAAAACAGTCGTCGCGATTTTGGAGCTGCTGACGCCGCCCAAGCCCAAGCAGGCTCAAGACGCTTCAGGCAAGACGGCCGCCGGCATCGAGATCCTTGGCAAAGCCGTTGTCGAGGAAGATCCGCAGCTGGCGCTGGTGTCAACTTACCGTCGCAAGTTGAGCATGATGCTCAACTGAAGCCCACGGCTCCGTCATGGCGATAGCGGCGCGGCCATCCATCTGGGCGGTGCGCGGTGATGGACTGCCGCGCTACGCTCGCAGTGACGGGAATTTTTCTCACAGTGACGAGAATTTTTTCGCAAAGCGCAACCAACCATTGCTCCCGTCATGGCGAGCGTAGCGCGGCCATCCATGACTGCGGATCCGGGCTCTGGACTGCCGCGCTACGCTCGCAGTGACGGGAAATTTTCTCTCGCAGTGACGGGCAATATGACTCACTGACGCGCCACAGATCAAGCCAGTCAGGTCTCTAAGTCTTTCGGTGGATCACCCGAAAACCAGGACACGTACAGCGCCGGCAACACCACCAGGGTCAGCAGTGTGGCCGTGATCAACCCGCCAATGATGACGATCGCCAGCGGTCGCTGTGTCTCGGAACCAATGTCGTGCGACAAGGCCATTGGCAGCAAACCCAGCGCCGCCAACATAGCCGTCATCAGTACCGTGCGCAGTCGTTGCATGGAGCCCAGTTTGACCGCGTCCAGCACGCTGTGGCCAGCGCTCTGTAGTTGCTGAAAGACGGACAACATCACGACGCCGTTGAGCACCGCTTGACCTGAGAGCGCGATGAAACCGATGGCTGCTGAGACCGACAGCGGAATGTTGAAAATCCACAGCGCGACAAAACCACCGATCAATGCCAAGGGCACGTTGATCAGAATCAATGCTGCCATCTTGAAGGACTTGAAGGCGTCGAACAACAGCACAAAAATCAGCAGCAGCGAGATCGGCACCACCAACGACAAGCGCTGCATGGCACGCTCCTGGTTTTCAAACTCGCCTGACCAGCCGACCGTGTAGCCGGGCGGCATCTTGACGTTGTCAGCCACGCGGGTTTGCATGTCTTTCACCACCGAACCCATGTCGCGGCCCTTGATAAAAATACCGATGGCCATGGTGCGCCGACCGGCTTCGCGGGCGATGTTCATGGCACCGTTGGTTTCGCGAATCGTGGCTACGCTGCCAAGTTGCGCATAACCGCCGTCAGGCGTTGGGATCAGCGTCTGCGGGAGGTTGGCAATCGCGCGTTTGTTTTCCGGCAGGCGGACGGCCACCGCAAATTTGCGCTCGCCTTCCCACAGCTGCGTGGCCGCTTTGCCGCCTAGCGCGGCTTCCACCACATCTTGAATGTCCTGTACGTTCAAACCCAAGCGCGCGGCACGGTCGCGGTCGATGTCGATCACCAGTTGCGGCAGGTCACCCAAGCGGTCAATCTCGCCGCGCTGCACACCTTGGACTTGTTTGATTTCGCGTTGTATGGCTTCCGCCACGCGGCGCAATTCGTTCAAGTCTTCGCCGGACACTTTGACAACAATCTGCCCCTTGATTTGCGAAATGGATTCCAGCACGTTGTCGCGAATCGGTTGCGAGAAAGCCGGGTCAATGCCGGGAATTGCCCGCAGCTTGCTGTCCATTTCGTCAATCAGCTGGTCGCGCGTCAGCCCTTTGCGCCATTCTTCCTGTGGCTTCACGTCGATGAAAATTTCCGCCATGCTGAGGGTTTTAGGGTCGGTGCCGTCTTCCGGTTGACCGGCCTTCGACACCGCTGTGCGCACTTCGGGCACGGTGTTCAGGGCATTCCGCGCCAGTAACAAAATTTTGGCAGCCTCAACACTCGAAACGCTGGACGGCATGTCGAAATTGGCCCAGAAAGTGCCTTCGTTGAGCTCAGGCAAAAACTCCGAACCGAGCCTGGATGCCGCACCCATGGCCAGTGCAAACACCGTCAGTGCAATCAACACCACGGTGCGACGCCGCTCTAGGGCCCACAGCAGGACGGGTTCATAGACGCGTTTGCTGCTGGCCACCACACGGTTGTCGCCGTGCGGAATTTTTTTACGCAGCATCCAGTAGGCCAGCAAGGGCACCAGCGTCAGCGAGAAAATCAGAGCACCAATCAGCGCAGTGGTGACACTCAGTGCCATGGGTTGAAAGATGCGGCCTTCATGGCGTTGCAGCGCAAAAATCGGGATGTGCGCCGCAATGATGATGAGCATCGAGAACAGCGTCGGTCGGCCGACTTCGCTGGCCGCTTCGATGATGACGTTGCGCCGTTGGGCATTCGTCATGCCTTCTTTTTTCTCAGACAGTCGGTGCATGATGTTTTCAATCACGATCACCGCGCCGTCGACGATGATGCCGAAATCCATAGCACCCAAGCTCAATAAATTGGCTGGTACGCCCATGATCTTCAGGCCCAGAAAGGTTGACAGCAAGGCCAGCGGGATGATGACCACGACGGCCAGACTGGCACGAATGTTCGACAAAAACAGGTATAGAACTAGCGCCACCAGCAGCGCGCCCTCGACCAGATTTTTAAACACCGTGGTCAGCGTTTTGCCCATCAACCAAGTGCGGTCGTAGTAGGGCGCTATTTGCACGCCCTTGGGTAAGCCGCGAGCATTGAGTTCGGCGATCTTGTCTTTGACACCTTTCAACACGATGCTCGGGTTCTCGCCTTTGCGCATGATGACGATGCCGGTCACGACGTCGTCATCATGGTCCTGGCCGACGATGCCCAAACGCGGGACGGCGCCAATTTTGACTTCGGCGATGTCGCGAATCAGGATCGGTGTCGCACCGCGCGCCGCCACGACGATGCGTCCGATGTCGTCTGGCGACTGCAGCAAACCGATGCCGCGAATGGCGAATTGCTGCTGGCCTTGCGCCACATAACTGCCGCCGGCATTTGAGTTGCCGCGGCCGAGTGCGTCCAGTAAGTTTTGAAAGGTGAGTTTGTAGGCACGGAGTTTTTCGAGGTCCGGCTGGACTTCGTATTGCTTGATGAAACCGCCCATACCGACGACGTCGGCCACGCCCGGCACCTGACGCAGAGCGCGTTCAATCACCCAGTCTTGCTGCGTTCGCAGGTCGGTCGTGTTTTGACCATCGCCCTTGACGCGGTAGCGCATGACTTCACCGACCGGCGTCGCATTCGGCATCACATTGACTTGTGCACCGGCTGGCACGTCGAGGCTGTTCAGTCGCTCGTTGACCTGTTGCCGCGCGATGTTGACGTTGGCGGCGTCGTCATAGGTGACGACGGTGTAAGACAGACCGAACTGGGTGTGCGAGAAGACCCGGATCGAATTCGGCAAACCGGACAGCGCGATTTCTATTGGTAGCGTGACTTGTTTTTCAACCTCCTCGGCTGCGCGCCCGGGGAACAACGCAATCACCGTGACCTGCGTGTCGGTGACGTCGGGAAAAGCCTCGACCGATAAATTTTTGAAGGCGATGACGCCGGCCATCGCGAAGAGCAATGTGCCCAGCACGATGAAAAGCGGCTGGTGCAGCGCGTAGTGAATCAGGCGTTTCATGGTTTAGCCTGTGCGCTAGACGCTGGTTGTGCGTCGTTTTTGGCGTTGCGGAACTCGCGCGCGAGCAGCAGCATGTTGTCACTGACGACTTGTTCCCCCGCCACGACGCCGCGTGACACCACGGACTCGTGCGGACCTTGGTAGCTGAGCTGCACTTCGCGCATTTCAAACACGCCGGTTTGGATTTGCACCAGCACGGTATTTTTAGCGCCCAGCAAAGAAACGGCTCTAGAGGGAATCACCACGCCGGGGCCGATGTTGCGCTGAATCCGTGCGGTGGCCAGCATCTCGGCCTTGAGCAAGCGAGCCGGATTGGCGACGAGACCGCGGACCTTGATGGTGCGGGTGGTCGGGTCTATGAAGTCGGCGGCAGCCGTGACGCGGCCCTCAAATTTTTGACCCGGCAGCGTTGGGATGATCAGCTCGAAGGGTGCGCCTGGGCGGAGCGTGTCGATCTCTGATTCGCGGGCATCAATCTGCACCCATAACGTGGTCGGGTCGGTCACCACAAAGAGCGGCGGCACACCGACGCCCGACTGGTCGGGCCGGACTTCCTGGCCCGGGTTGAGATTGCGTTCAACCACCACCCCTTTGATGCTGGCGCTGATGGCCAGTTCCTGGTTGACGCCATTGGCCTCGCGGGCACCGCCGTACATCCGGGTGCGGGCGTCGGCGCGCTGAACTTCGGCCAGCGAACGGGCGGCATCGGCCTCGGCTTGTTCGAAGTCTTTGCGCGGGACGATGCCCGCCTCAAACAGTTCACGCTGGCGTTGTAATACATTGCTGCTCAGGCGCGCATCCGCGCGGGCTTTGGCTGTGTCAGCCTGGGCCATGCCAAAGTCCGGCGACGCCAGTTGTGCCAGCACGGCACCTGCGTTCACCGCTTGGCCGACATCGGCCCGGATAGCGCTCACGCGGCCGGCAAAGGCCGGGTAAATCCGCTGCGTGTGCTCTTCGTTCCAGACCATGCGCGCTGGCAAATCGACACTCAAGGCTTGTGCCGGCGCGGCACTGACCAGGCCGAGCAGGGCCAGTTGGGGATGGTTTGGTGCATAGCGCAGTTGTTCGCCCTGCAGGATAGGCGGTGGCGCTTTGGCAGGTGGCTCAGCGGGCTCCTGGCAACCGGCTAGAACGAGCAGGCTGACAAGCAGGCTGACGCCAAGAGTTGGGGCGCTGAGGGGTTTCATGGCGGGGTGTTGCATCAAGGTCAATCAGAAAGAAGGCTTCAAAATTCAGAGTGCGGGGGCTGCGCTGCGCAGTTGCCAAGCGGCGAGGCTGCGGGCATGGTCGGCGCGCGTGGCGACGTCTTCCAGCAGGGCAGAGCGCAAGGTGCGGCGTGCGTCCAGTAATTCGGTCAACGACATCGCGCCTTTGCTATACGCCATCTCGGCCATGCTGGCGACTTGTCGGGCCCGTGGCACGATGGCGTTTTGATACGTCAACGCCCGCTGCGACGCGGCCAGTAAATCTTGCTGCAGTCGGCTGGTGTCGAGCGCTGCTGACTGCCGCGTTTTGTCGAGCAGGTCTTGCGCTTGCGCCAGTTGGGCGGTGGCGCGGCCCAACTCGCCTTGGTAGCCGTAATTGCCGAACAGACCGGCCAGCGGCATCTGCACCCGAAATTCAAGCAACCGATTCGAGGTGCCTGGGTAGTGGTCAAACGAGGTGCCCAGCGTGAGGTCGTTCTTGCGCAAGGCTTCGGCGCTTTCCAGCACGGCCTGTGCAGCTTCGGTGCGGCGCAGCGCCGCGCGCACGTCGGGCCTCGCTTCGAGTTGCGGTTCAGGCAGGTTGGGTAATGCCAAGACGGGCGATGGCCACGCAGCCTCGGCCGCTAGCGCGCCTGACAAGCGCGTCACTTGCTTCAGCGTCAATTCAGCGCGGACGCGGTCGGCTTGCGCGGCCCGCAGGTCTGCGTTGGCGCGTTCGGCTTCAATGTCGCTGCGGGCGGCGTCTTGTTGCGACAAATCCCCGGCGCCCAGCCGACGCTGTGCCGTTCGGGCTAACTCACTGGCGCTGTGTGCAATGGCTTGCACTTGTGTGATGCGTTCTTGCGCGGCCAGCAGGTCGTAATAAGCGCCGGCAGCGGCCAGCTGTTGCTGTACCAACGCTTCGTCAAGATCTGCTTGGGCTGCTTGGGCGGCGCGCTGAGCGCTGCGGGTACGCAGTTCACGCTTGTTGCCGCGCTCCCAAGTCCAATCCAGGCCAATCGATTTGTCGATCCGCTTGTCGCTCAAGGCGTTGCCGGGACCGACACCGTTTTGCAGATCGATAGAAGCGGTCTTGGCCGACAATATGGGTGTCGGCGCACGGTCAGCGCTCAGCACATCGGCGCGGGCGGCGTCGAAGGCGCGTTGTGTCAGCGACACATCGAAGTTGTTGCGCGCGGCCTGCAGGGCTTGCTCAAGCGATACTGCGATCGGTTGTGGCGACTGCGACTGCGGCTGCGCTAGCGCAACTGAGGCCAGCGCCATGCTGGTACAAAAAAACCAATGTTGTATGCTCATGCGCTGTTTATCTCACTGGCCTACTGACCGGTTCCTGACCGGCACTATTGGTACAACTACGTAGCTACAAGGTGAGGCCTGCTCCCAATGCGAATCCTCTTGGTTGAAGATGACGCTGTGTTGCGTTCGCTGATGTTGCGCAGCCTGCGTGAAGCCGGTCATCGGGTCGATGAAGCCGCCACCATTGAAGAGGCGAGTCACTGGTGGCGGGTACAGCCTTTTGACGCGGTGTTGCTGGACCTGAATTTGCCCCTGACCAGCCACGAACGCAGTGGCTTGGGCAATGGCCTCTCGGTGCTGCGTGAGGCGCGCGCCCGCGGCGACCGCACGCCCGTGTTGGTGTTGACTGCCCGTGATCGCACCGAAGAACGTATCGCAGGCCTCGACGCCGGCGCGGACGACTATCTGGGCAAACCGTTTGACCTGAACGAGGTTGAAGCCAGGCTGCGCGCTTTGGTTCGGCGCGCACAAGGTGCCGATGACCGCGTTCAGCTGGGTCAGTTGGTGCTCGACCGCAAGGCCCGGCGTTTTATGCTGGAGGGGGAAAACTGGGACCTGCCAGCGCGTGAGTTTGAAGTCTTATGGGAGTTGCTGACGCCGCCCGGCCGCGTGGTCAGCAAGCGGCAACTTGCGGACAAACTGTCGGAGGCCGAGACCGCCTTGGGCGACAACGCACTGGAAGCTTTCATCTCCAGATTGCGTAAAAAATTGTTGGGTTCAGGCGTCAGCATCCGCACCTTGCGCGGTTTGGGTTATGTCTTGGAGGAATCTGAATGAGCAGCCCCCTGCCATCGCTGCGAACCCGGCTCGCGCAGCACGTATTGGTGCCGCTGGTGGTCACTTGGGCGGCGGGCACGGCGGTGACATTGGCGATGGCGAGTTACTTTGCCGGTCAGGCTTTTGACCGTGCCCTGCTTGACGATGCGTATGCCTTGGCGGCCCACGTGACACTCGGTCCCGTCGGCAAGCCTGGGCTGAACCTGTCTATCGATGACATGGGCACCCTCTTGTTTGACCAAAGCGAATCGATGTTTTTTGCGGTGTATGGCGATGAAGGTCAGTTTGTCGGAGGCCATGCCGGACTGCGCCCGCCTGCGCTACCGGCCAACGTGACGTCCCAATTTTCAAACATCTTTTTTCAGGGCCGTGACATGCGCAGCGTCAGCTTGCGCCGGACTGAGCCCGTAGAGGTCGAGATTGTCATGGCGCAAACCTCGGCCACGCGCACCCGGTTGTTGCAACGCATGTTGGTTTACTCCGCCATTCCGCAGGCTGTGTTGCTGGTTTTCCTGGCGTGGTGGTTGCGGCGCAGCATCGGGCGTGACCTAGTCCCGCTGGCGGCACTGCAGCAGGCGCTGGGCCGGCGCGACGCCAGTGACCTCCGGCCCATGCCAGATGATGCAACCACCCTGGCCAGTTCCCGGGATGTCGAGAACCTGCGGCTGGCGCTGAACTCGTTGCTGCTGCGCCTAGGCCGGAGCATTGAGGCGCAGCGTGAATTTGCCGGCAACGTGGCGCATGAGTTGCGCACGCCGCTGGCGGGCATTCGCGCACAGGCCAGCTATGCGTTGGCGCAGCAGTCGCCGGCGGTCTGGCATGAGCAACTGCTGGGCATTGCGCAAGGCGAGCAGCGTGCCAGTCATCTGGTTGAGCAGTTGCTGGCCTTGGCGCGTGCCAACGAAGGCCGCGCAGCATTGCGCTTACAACCCGTGCCCTTGGATGAACTGGTGCGTGATGTGGTCTTGCGCTACATGCCCAAGGCCGACACGGTCGGGGTCGATCTGGGTGCCGAAGGTCTTGAGCAGCCAGTGACCGTGCTGGCTGACACAGCTTTGGTGGAAGGCATTGTGGGCAATCTACTGAATAACGCGCTGCGCTATGCCGCGGGTCCCGATGCCCGTGTCACTGTCAGCTTGCTTTCGGAGGGCGGGCAGACGGTGTTGCGGGTGGTTGACAACGGCCCGGGCATGAACGCGCAAGACATGTTGTTCTGGGGTGAGCGCTGGGCTTTGGGTGAGGCCGGGCAGCGCTTGGGTGAAGGTGTAGGACTGGGCTTGTCGATCGTCAGACGTTACGCTGAGTTGCTGGGCGCTGAGTTCAGTCTGACGCCAGGCCTGGACGGTCGCGGTGTTTGCGCCAGCTTACGCTTTGGGTCTCCGTCGGCCTGAATCCCCCGCGTTTTTTCTTCAGCTCGTCAAACGGGCCAGGGCTTCTTCGTATTTCGCGGCGGTCTTCAGCGCTACGTCCGGAGGCAGCTGCGGTGCCGGTGGCGTCTTGTCCCATGGCTTGCCGTTGATGCGCACGGCTTCCAGCCAGTCGCGGACAAACTGCTTGTCGTAGCTGGGCGGGTTTTGGCCGGCGTTGAACGCTTGCTCGTAACCTTCTATCGGCCAGTAGCGTGAGGAGTCAGGCGTTAACACCTCGTCCATCAACGTCAGCGTGCCGTGTTCGTCGAGGCCAAATTCAAACTTGGTGTCGGCAATGATGATGCCTTTGGTGAGGGCGAAAGCGGCCGCCGTTTGGTAGATCTCGATGCTGATTTTTTTGATCTGCGCGGCGAGTTCGGGGCCGACGATGGTTTCGACTTGCTCGTAGCTGATGTTCTCGTCGTGCTCGCCGGCTTCGGCTTTGGCCGCCGGCGTGAAGATCGGTTCAGGCAGTTGGCTGGCATTTTTCAAACCAGCGGGTAAAGGCACGCCGCAGACCGATTGCGTGGCTTGGTATTCTTGCCAGCCGCTGCCGGCCAGGTAGCCGCGGACCACGGCTTCAACCGGAATCGGCTTCAGGCGTTTGACCAACATGGAGCGCTGGGTCACCTGCGGCAGTTCAGCTGCCGTGACGACACTCTCCGGCGCTTCGCCGGTCAGGTGGTTGGGGCAAATGTGGCCGAGTTTGTCGAACCAGAACAAAGCCATTTGCGTCAGCAGCGCGCCCTTGCCGGGAATCGGCTCCCCCAAAATCACGTCGAAAGCGCTGAGCCGGTCGCTCGCCACCATCAGCAGGCGGTCTTTCCCAACGGCATAGTTGTCGCGCACTTTGCCGCGCGCCAGCAGAGGCAGGGAAGTCAGTGTGGAGGTGTGAAGCGCTTGGGTCATGAAGGGTCGGTCAACAGTAAAAAATCAGCGATCAGCGAACAACTTGTGCCAGCTCGCCCTTGGCGTATTTAGCGGCCACGATCGACAGGCTCTCACCTTTGATTTTGCTGGCTTGGCCTTCGCAGCCGAATTCGATGTAGCGCTGTTTGCACAAGGCTTTGGCGGCTGCTGTGGCGGGCTTGAGCCATTCGCGCGGGTCAAATTTGGATGGGTTTTCTGCCATGAATTGGCGCACAGCGCCGGTCATGGCCAGACGAATGTCGGTGTCGATGTTGATCTTGCGCACGCCGAACTTGATGGCTTTTTGAATTTCTTCCACCGGCACGCCGTAGGTTTCTTTCATGTCGCCGCCAAACTGGCGAATGATCGCCAGCAGGTCTTGCGGCACGCTCGACGAACCATGCATGACCAAGTGTGTGTTGGGCAGGCGGCGGTGAATCTCTTTGATCAGTTCAATCGCCAGAATGTCGCCCGTGGGCTTGCGCGTGAACTTGTAGGCGCCGTGGCTGGTGCCAATGGCAATCGCCAGTGCATCGAGTTGGGTGCGTTTGACGAAGTCAGCAGCTTGCTCGGGGTCGGTCAGCAATTGGGCGTGGGTCATCACGGCATCAGTGCCATGGCCGTCTTCTTTGTCGCCTTTCATGGTTTCCAAGCTGCCGAGGCAGCCGAGTTCGCCTTCGACAGAAACGCCGGTGGCGTGGGCCATTTCAACAACTTTGCGGGTGACTTCGACGTTGTAGTCGTAGTCGGCAATGGTCTTGCCATCGGCCAGTAGCGAGCCGTCCATCATGACCGAGCTGAAGCCCAGGTCAATCGCGCCGCGGCAGACGTCAGGGTTCTGTCCGTGGTCTTGGTGCATGACGACGGGAATGTGGGGATAGCTTTCAACCGCGGCTTGGATCAGCCGTTTGAGAAAACCTTCGCCAGCGTATTTGCGGGCCCCTGCACTGGCTTGCATGATGACGGGTGCATTGACCTCGTCGGCTGCCTGCATGATGGCTTGCACCTGTTCCAGGTTGTTGACGTTGAACGCTGGAATGCCGTAGGTGTTGGCGGCGGCGTGGTCGAGCAGTTCGCGCAAGGAAACGAGGGCCATGGATGTAATCCCGTGATGTGTATGGATGAGTTAGTAATCGAGAGGTAACTGATGATTTTACCTGCTGCCTTTTGCGCTTTGTGCATGGCCTTTGATAGACCTC
Source organism: Comamonadaceae bacterium (assembly GCA_947447355.1). Taxonomy (GTDB): domain Bacteria; phylum Pseudomonadota; class Gammaproteobacteria; order Burkholderiales; family Burkholderiaceae_C; genus Polaromonas. Next base: position 14,151 of record CANFJF010000046.1, on the reverse strand, counting down.
AATCTTGGGCGTTGTTCCGGCTCCGGCGCCAATGAGGCGCTACGGCGGCCGCCTCATACTGGGGTACCAGAAATCGGCAGCCACCGCAGCGCCTCATTGGCGCAACCGTGGTGCGCGTGAGGTGTTGAAACACTGCGTGCTAAAAATGTATCGGTCAAGGGCGAGTGGGGTGGGCGGGTGGCCGATTTCTGGTACCCCAGTATGAGGACGCCGGCCCACCCCACTCACCCGCCAGCCCCAAACTAAGACAGCAACAGCACCCGAATCCGAACCAGCCTCAAGATACCCGGCAAATCTTCAGCATGTTCGTGCCACCCGGTGCACCCATTGGCTCGCCGCAAGTGATCGCGTACACGTCACCGCTTTGCACAATATGCCGACGCATCAAATGAGCTTCCGCCTGAGCCAGTGCCGTGTCGCGGTCAATGATGGTGTCCATCAAAATCGGCCGCACATTCCGATAAAGCGCCATCTTGCGCTGCGTTGCCAAACGTGGCGTGAGGGCATAAATCGGCACACGAATGTCGTGACGACTCATCCACAACGGGGTCGAGCCGCTGTCGGTCAGCGCGACGATCGCCTTGGCTCCTAAGTGATGCGCTGTGAACAGTGCACCGATCGCAATCGATTGGTCAATGCGGCTGAAGGTCTTGCCGCTGAAGTCGGCTTCCAGCTCGCCATACTCGGCTTTTTCGGCCTCCACGCAGATATTGGCCATCTCCTTGACGGTCTCCAGCGGGTAGCGGCCGACGGCGGTTTCAGCGCTCAGCATCACCGCGTCAGTGCCGTCCAGCACGGCGTTGGCGACGTCGCTGACCTCTGCGCGGGTCGGCACCGGATTCAAGATCATGCTTTCCATCATCTGCGTCGCCGTGATGACCAGTTTGTCGGCAGCACGCGCCATTTTGATCATGCGTTTTTGCAAGGCCGGCACAGCGGCATTGCCGACTTCAATGGCCAAGTCACCGCGGGCCACCATGATGCCGTCGCTGACGCGCAAGATCTCATCGAGATTTGGAATCGCTTCAGCGCGCTCGATCTTGGCGATCAGCCCCGGCTTGTGTTTGAAGGGTGCCGCCGCCACGTTGCACAACTGGCGTGCCATTTCCATGTCGGTGGCGTTTTTCGGAAAGCTCACAGCCACGTAGTCAGCCTGAAAACCCATGGCCGTCTTGATGTCGTCCATGTCCTTGCTGGTCAGCGCGGGTGCGGTCAGGCCGCCGCCTTGTTTGTTGATGCCTTTGTTGTTGGACAGTTCACCGCCGACCTTGACGCGGGTGTGAATTTCTTCGCCGCGGACCGCGTCCACCGTCAGCACAATCAGGCCGTCATTCAGCAGCAGAATGTCACCGGCTTTCAAGTCGCGCGGGAGTTCTTTGTAATCAAGGCCGACGCCCTTGATGTCACCCGGCTCCGTGCGCGAAGCGTCGAGGATGAATTTCTCACCGGTGACCAGCAGCACCTTGCCTTCGGCGAACTTGCCGACACGAATTTTCGGACCTTGCAGGTCCGCCATGATGGCCACCTCGCGGCCGACACGCTGCGCTGCTTCTCGCACCAGTTGGGCAATTTTGATGTGGTCTTCGGCCTTGCCATGGCTGAAATTCATGCGCACCACGTTGACTCCCGCTGCGATCATTTTTTCAAGCATCGCCGCGTCACTGCATGCGGGGCCGAGGGTGATGACAATTTTGGTGGCGCGACTGGGCATGGGGTTATCTCCGTGTAGTTTTGTTGGCATTCTCACACGAAGAAGTTACAAACCCGGTACACACCATTTGCCGTCACTTTGATCTGCATCAGAACCTCGACAGGTCGCTCGTTTTAGGATGACTTGTCTTCTTATTCAAGTACGTCCATGTCTTCACTGTCTGTCTCACCTGTTCCGCCGTACGAGCCTTTGCCGCACCGTAAAACCCTGCGCACATGGTTGATTCCCCTGTCGACGCGCACCACGCTCTGGGCGCTGGTGTTGCTGGCGTTTGACTACGCTTTGTTGTTGACGGCGCTGGCCGGCACGGTCTGGCTGGCGGCGGGTTGGGCCAAATTGCTGTCTGGTCTGACGGCTGGTTTTGTCACGGGTCGGCTGTTTGTCATCGGCCATGACGCTTGCCATCAAAGCCTGACACCGCACCGAAGACTCAACAAGTGGCTCGGGCGCTTGGCGTTTTTGCCTTCGCTCACGCCCTACAGTTTGTGGGACATTGGGCATAACGTGATTCATCACGGCTACACCAATTTAAAGGGCGTTGATTTTGTCTGGGCACCACTGACACCGGTTGAATATGCTGCGCTCACGCCCCTCGCGCGATTCAAAGAGCGTGTCTACCGCAGCGGCTGGGGACCGGGCCTGTATTACATGAGCGAGATTTGGTGGAAGCGTCTGTTCTTTCCGAACCGTCAAGCGATGCCAACGCGGCGCCCGATTTTCATGAAAGACGGTTGGCTGGTGTTGGCTTTTGCGCTGGTTTGGGCCGCTGCACTCGCGGCTGCTGCAGTGGCCACAGTGCAACCTATCTTGCCGGTGCTGTTGGCCGGTTGGGTGCTGCCATTTTTGTTTTGGAACGCCATGATCGGCTTTGTGGTCTATGTGCACCACACGCACATGCAAGTGCGTTGGCATGAAGAAAAAGCCACATGGACACGCTCCCAGCCCTTCGTGTCGACCACCGTGCACCTGACCTTCCGGTTTGGCATCGGCGCTGTGTTGCACCACATCATGGAGCACACGGCGCACCACGTGGACATGAGCATTCCGTTGTACCGGCTTAAAGACGCCCAGTCCAAACTAGAACAGATGCTGCCCGAGCGCATCATCGTTCAGCCGTTTTCATGGCGCTGGTATTTTCAGACCGCACGCCAGTGCAAGCTGTACGACTTCAAGCGCAATGACTGGACTGATTTTTCGGGTCGGACGGCGGGGGCTTCTGCGTTGCCGGTGGGTTGAGATTTCCCGCGATACCGGCTCCTTCTGAGAATCGCTGAGGGGGCTCAGCTCCTACAGGGGATGGGCCCGCAAGACTCGACGTTGTGGGCTTGACGAGGCGTCGAGTTTGTAGGAGGCCAGCCCCTGGCCGATCTCGCTGATCTCGCTGATTTCGCTGACTTCGCTGACTTCGCTGACTTCGAAGAATCGCTGAGGGGCTCAGCTCGTACTGGGGAGGTTTCAACCCGCCGCGCGCTTTTCCAGAATCTCAAATGCCGGCAGGGTTTTGCCTTCCAGTACTTCCAGAAAAGCGCCGCCACCGGTGGAGATGTAGTCGACCTGTTTCTCGATGCCATATTTGGCAATCGCAGCCAGGGTGTCGCCACCGCCGGCGATCGAGAAGCCGCTGCTGTCGGCCACCGCGCGTGCAATGCCTTCGGTGCCATGGGAAAAAGCCTCGAACTCAAACACGCCCACCGGGCCGTTCCAGACGATGGTGCCGGCTGCTTTGAGCTGCGCAGCCAAGCGTGCTGTGGTGTCGGGGCCGATGTCCAAAATCAGGTCGTCGTCGGCCACATCGGTCGCGGCTTTGATGGTGGCCGGTGCGTCAGCAGCAAAGGTTTTAGCGGTGACCACGTCGGTCGGGATCGGCACTTCAGCGCCGCGCGCTTTCATGGCGGTGATGACCGCTTTGGCGTCGTCCAGCAGGTCGGCTTCGGCCAGGCTTTTGCCAATGTTCAGACCGGCCGCGAGCATGAAGGTGTTGGCAATGCCGCCGCCCACAATCAGTTGGTCGACGTTGTTGGCCAAGGCTTTCAGAATGGTCAGCTTGGTCGACACTTTGCTGCCGGCCACGATGGCCACCAGCGGCCGGCGCGGGTTTGACAGCGCCTTGGCAATCGCGTCCATTTCAGCGGCCAGCAAGGGGCCGGCCGACGCGATCTTGGCGTATTGCGCGATGCCGTAAGTTGAGGCTTCAGCGCGGTGTGCCGTGCCGAACGCATCGTGCACAAAAATGTCGCACAGCGCCGCTAACTTGCGGGCCAAGAGCTCGTCGTTTTTCTTCTCGCCGCGGTTAAGGCGACAGTTTTCCAGCATGACGATCTGGCCGGGTTTGACGTCGACACCTTCCAACCAGTCGGGTACCAACGGGACTTCGCGCTGCATGAGTTCCCCCAGGCGCCTGGCCACGGGTGCCAGTGAATCGGCGGCTTTGAATTCCCCTTCTGTCGGTCGGCCAAGGTGCGAGGTCACCATCACGGCAGCACCGGCATCCAGCGCCATCTGCAGGCAAGGAATAGAGGCGCGAATGCGCGTGTCTTCCGTGATGCGGCCTTTGTCGTCTTGCGGCACATTGAGGTCGGCACGGATAAAGACACGTTGGCCAGCCGCTTGGCCATTGGCGCACAAATCAGAAAAACGGATGAAATTCATGGTGTCTCTTTGGGGTAACTGGGTGTGAGGCGCCCCTACAAAAACAGGGGTTGATTGGCGCTGAATTGTAAAGAGTCCAGACGGTTACCAGCCGAGCCCGACATGCAGCGGCAAATACACCGCCATGCCGACGATGATGGTGCCGAACATGCTGCGCTTCCAGTAAAAGCAGGCCAAACCGGCGGCGACCGCAAAGAGGCGGGCATCTTGCCAAGTACTGATCAAGTGACCTTGCGTCGTCACCATCTCTGGCACGATCACGGCCGCCATCGCCGCGATGGGCGCGTAGTGCAGTCCGCGCTGCAGCCAGGCGGGCATCGCCCACTGGTTACTTGATAGAAAGAAAAAGCTGCGTGTGATGACGGTGAGAATCGCCATGCCAACGATGGTGACCACCGTCCAAAGGTCGGTTTTGTTCATGGTTCTTTGGTCGGTGTTTTGGCCTTGATGGCGTGGTCTGCAAGCATGGGTTTTTCAAGCATCAAGCAGACCGCTACAGCCAGCACAATGGCCACGATGATATTGAGCTTGAGTGGCAAGGCATAGGCCACCACGGCGACACTGCCCGCCACGACCGCAGCCAGCCCGCGCAGCCGCGTGGTGGCCAGCGAACTCATGATGCCCAACAAGGCCAGAATGCCGGCGAAGCCCAGACCCCAACTGACGGGGATGGCATTGGCCAGTGCGATGCCCAGCAGGGTGGCGGCCATCCAGTTGACCCAATTCAGCGCGCAGTTGCCGGCCAGATAGGCCTCTTCGGCGCGCTTGCCGATAGCGTCGTTGGCGGGGTGCGGAAAGCGTTTGGTGAACTGCACATACGTCAGATCCGTGGTGAAGTAGCCGCTGGCCATACGCCGCCAAAAACTTTGGTGCATCACATAGCTTCGCAGATGGACACTGAAGACCATGAAGCGCAAGTTCACACACAAGGTGGTGGCCAGCACCACCCACATCGGTGCGCCCGCGACGATCAGTGGCAGTGCGGCCAGTTGCGAGCTGCCGGCAAACACCAACAAAGCCATCATTAAAACTTCGACCAAGCTCATCCCTGACTTGATCATGGCCACGCCGGTCATCAGCGCCCAAGCCGCCATGCCCGGTGACAGGGCCAGCATGTCGCGTGCACCGATGCGAAATTCAGGGTGCTTGTAAAGCGCCGTCATGTCTCGGCACTGACAGGCGTGCTGCTGAACCGCTGTCCGGGTTGAATCTCAAAGCCGCGCAAAAAATCCGCTGCATCGAGCGGCTTGCCGCCGGCTTTTTGCAAACGGCGAATACGCAGCACGCCGTCAATCGCAGCAATGTCGACGCCCTCAGGACCGGCAGCCATCACCTCGCCCGCTGCAGTGTTGCCGGGCGGTTGTCCACCCGGCAACACTTCGGCGCCCCAGAACTTGATGGTCTCCCCGTTCAGCGTGCTGCAGGCGACCGGAAAGGGGTTGAAGGCGCGGATGCGGCGCTCGAGTGTGGCGACCGCTTGGGTCCAGTCGAGAGCGGCTTCTCGCTTGTCAATTTTGTGGGCGTAGCTGATGCCCTCGGTCGGCTGCGGTACCGCTAGCAGGTCGCCGCTGGCCGTCTTTTTGAGCGCGTCAACGATCATCCGGCCACCGAGTTCTGCGAGCTGGTCATGCAGCGTGTCGGTGCTGTCTTGCGGGCCGATCGGCAGCCTTTCCAGCAGCAACATGCCACCGGTGTCGAGTCCAGCATCCATCTGCATGATGGTCACGCCGGTCTCGTTGTCACCGGCTTCAATGGCCCGGTGAATCGGTGCTGCACCGCGCCAGCGCGGCAGGATGGAGCCGTGGATATTCAGGCAACCCAGTCGCGGCGCGTCAAGCACCCACTGCGGCAAGATCAAGCCGTAGGCGGCGACCACCATCACATCGGCTTTAGCCGCTTCGATGGCCACGCACGCGGCGGCAGCGTCCTCCGGGTATCTGCCGTCAAGACGCAGGCTGCGGGGTTGGGCGACGGGAATTTGATGGGTCACGGCCCATTGCTTGACGGCCGACGCTTGCAACTTCATGCCGCGACCGGCGGGCCGGTCGGGTTGGGTTAGCACCAGCGCGATGTCAAAGCCGGCACTGTGCAGTTTTTCTAAAGCCACTCGGGCGAACTCAGGGGTACCAGCAAAAATAACACGCATGCGAGCATTCTAGAGGCGCCCCTTCGGCGCTCGTCAGCGCAGGGCTTCAGCGCACCCCGTCGCGCTCGTCGTCTTTCTTTTGCTTGATGAGTTTGGTCTTGATGCGGTTGCGCTTGAGCGGCGACAAGTACTCGACAAACACCTTGCCCATTAAATGATCCATCTCGTGCTGAATGCAGACGGCCAACATGCCTTCGACTTCGAGCGTTTGCATTTGGCCGTCAAGACCCAAGGCTTTCACCTTGATGGCGATCGAGCGTTCGACACCGTCATAAATGCCCGGCACTGATAAGCAGCCTTCTTCACCCAGCCGGGTTTCTTCGCTGGCCCAAGTGATCTCGGGGTTGATCAACACCAGCGGCTCGTCGTGTTGCTCGCTGACGTCAATCACCACCAAACGCTCATGCACGTCCACTTGAGAGGCCGCCAGACCAATGCCAGCTGCTTCGTACATGGTTTCAAACATGTCGCTCACCAGCAGTTTGATGCGGGCGTCAATCGCCGCCACGGGCTTGGCCACCGTGTGAAGGCGCGAATCAGGGTAGCGAAGAATGGTCAGTTGGGTCATCGGGAGAGTCGACAGGTAAATACAAAAGGGATGTCTATTTTCGGTCAGATTGTTCAAGCCGCGATAAGCAGGGTGAATGGGCTATTTAGTTTTAATAAGATAAAAACTACAAAACTTAATAATTAAAAAGGCTTTGACGATGATGACTAGACATTGGCGGCTCCGAAACAAGGTTCGAGCATGAGCGCGCAGCGGGTGATGCCGATGGCGATGCCCACGGCAGATATGGACGAACTTCAGGGGTGGTTGCGGTTGTTGCTCACGCCTGGCGTTGGCAACGACTCTGCCCGTAAGTTGCTGACAGCTTTTGGTTCGGCACCAGCGATTTTTGAGCAAAGCGCCGCTGCGCTGCGCGAGATCGGCTCCGAGCGTCTGGCTCACGCGATCCAGACAGAACCCGAAGACCTGAAGCGTCATGTGGCGAGCACACTGGACTGGCTGGCCGCAGGCGAAGACCGCTGTGTTGTCACTTTGGGTGACGCACATTATCCAGCGGCTTTGCTCAACATCAACGACCCGCCGCTGATCTTGTTCATGCTCGGCAGTCTGGTGTCCAAGGCCGGTGCGAGCGAAACTTTGGGCGCATTGAATTGCTTGGCGATGGTCGGCAGCCGGAATCCGACGCCGCAAGGCGAGATCAATGCCCGGCAATTCGCTCAAACTTTTGGCGAGGCTGGCTGGTGCGTTGTCTCAGGCATGGCGCTCGGGGTCGACGGCGCGGCGCATGAGGGCGCATTGATGGGCGGCGGTCACACCGTTGCCGTGGTCGGCACCGGGCTGGACCGGGTCTACCCGAGAAAGCACTTGGATCTGGCCCATCGCATCGCCGAACGCGGCTTGATCATCAGTGAATTCCCGCTGGGTACGCCGCCGCTGACGTCTAATTTTCCACGGCGAAACCGCATCATTTCGGGTTTGAGTCACGGCACGCTGGTGATTGAAGCCGCCTTGCAATCGGGCTCGCTCATCACCGCGCGGCTGGCTGCTGAGCACGGCAAAGAGGTCTTTGCCATTCCGGGCTCCATCCATTCGCCGCAATCGCGCGGTTGCCATCAGCTGATCAAGCAGGGTGCCAAGCTGGTCGAATCGGCGCAAGACGTGCTGGAGGAATTGCGGCTGCCGCTGTCCTTCGCCGAAGATGAAAAAGCGGTTGAAGCCGCTAAAGTCAACGACATGGTGCCGACAGAAAAACCAGAGCATCCATTGCTCAAGGCAATGGGATTTGACGCCGCAAGCCTTGATGCACTGCAAGCCCGCACCGGCTGGCCGACAGCTCAACTGCAGGCGCAATTGCTGGAACTGGAACTCAGCGGTGACATTGCGCGCCTGCCGGGGGGCTTGTTTGTGCGCATTGCCAGCGCCTGACTCGGTGCATTGCAAAACCTGAACATCGCGCTTTCAAGCGGCCATAACTGCGTTATATTGGCTGCATATGTTTGAAGTTTTGGTCTACGTTTACGAGAATTATTGGCAAGGTGATGCCTGCCCCGAGCCCCGTCAACTGGGGCGTAAGCTCACTGCGGCCGGTTTCGAGCCCGATGAAATTGAGGCCGCGTTGGCATGGCTCAGCGGCTTGCACGTCGCGGCTCACAACACCCGTGTCGGCGGCCTCAGCGATGAAGGTATCGGTGCGCTTCCTGAGGGTCCCGTGCTGATGCAAGCACAGTCGCCAGACAGCTTGCGGGTGTACTCGGTGGCTGAGCAAGACCATCTGGGCGCCGAGGCTTTGGGCTTTGTGTGTTTTCTGGAGTCCGCCGGTGTGTTACCTCCTAGCATGCGCGAAATCGTCATGGACCGGGCCATGGCCGCACCGGGTTTTCCGCTCGATCTCGACGACCTGAAAATTATCGTGCTGATGGTTTACTGGAGCATTGGCGAAGAGCCCGACGCGCTGGTGCTTGACGAGCTCTGCGACGATGCCGACTTTCGGTTGGCACACTGAGCAACCCAGCTCACTTTCCTCTGACAAAGAAAAAAGCCGCATCACAGCGGCTTTTTTGATAAGCGAAGCGCGTAGCTTCAGACCGTCGCGCCAGCGTTTGGATCATTCGGGTCTTCGTCTTTTTTGTTGCCGCTGTTGGACTTGATCAAGTCTTCGCGCTTGATGCCCAGCCACATGGCGATGGCGGCGGCCACAAACACCGACGAGTAAATACCGAACAAGATGCCGATGGTCAGTGCCATCGCAAAGTAATGCAGCGTCGGTCCGCCAAACAGCAGCATCGACAGCACCATGATCTGGGTCGAGCCGTGCGTGATGATGGTGCGGCTGATGGTCGAGGTGATCGCGTTGTCGATGATCTCGCGGGTTTGCATCTTCCGGTAGCGCCTGAAATTCTCGCGAATCCGGTCAAAAATCACCACCGATTCATTCACCGAGTAGCCCAGCACGGCCAGTACAGCCGCAAGCACCGCCAGTGAAAATTCCCACTGGAAGAAGGCAAAAAACCCGAGGATGATGACGACGTCGTGCAAGTTGGCGATGATGGCCGCGACGGCGTATTTCCACTCAAAGCGAATTGCCAGATAAATCATGATGCCGATGACCACCATGGCGAGCGCCTTGAGACCGTCTTGCGCCAGCTCTTTGCCGACCTGCGGGCCGACAAATTCGCTGCGCCGCATCACCACTTGTGCGTCTTGCGACTTTAACGCCGTCATGACGCGCTCGCTTTGCTGTGCTGTGCTGACGCCTGCTTGCGCCGGCAAACGGATCATCACATCGCTGGAAGTGCCAAAGGTTTGCACCTGCACATCGGCGAAGCCCAGGCCAGCCACGGTGTCGCGTACCTTGCCAATGTCAGCGGCTTGCGTGTAGCCCACTTCCATGACGGTGCCGCCGGTGAATTCCACCGACAAATGCAGTCCGCGCGAAAACAGGAAGAACACCGCCAACACAAAAGTGGCGAAGGAAATGACGTTGAAAATCAGGGCATGCCGCATGAACGGAATGTCCTTGCGGATTTTGAAAAACTCCATGATGGGCTCTTTTCTGTCGGGTCTGTGTCACTGGGCCGAAGGCAGCGATTTGCGGGCTGGCTTGTCGCCGGCCGCAGCGTCTGGCGCTTGGCGCCAGATCGTGCCGATTGAAATACTCTTGAGTTTTTTCTGCCGTCCATACCAGAGGTTCACCAAACCGCGCGAGAAGAACACGGCTGAGAACATGCTGGTCAGAATGCCGATGCAATGCACCACCGCAAAGCCGCGCACCGGGCCTGAGCCAAAGGCAAGCAAGGCCAGACCAGCGATCAGCGTGGTGATGTTCGAGTCAAAAATAGTGGCCCAAGCGCGGTCGTAGCCGACTTGAATCGCCGCTTGTGGCGAGGCACCGTTGCGCAGCTCTTCGCGCACACGCTCGTTGATCAGCACGTTGGAGTCAATCGCCATGCCCAGCGCCAGCGCCATGGCCGCCATGCCGGGCAAGGTCAGGGTGGCTTGTAGCATCGACAGCACGGCGATCAGTAGCAACAGATTGACCGCCAGCGCCAGCCCCGAGAAGAGGCCGAACAACATGTAATAAGTGCCCATGAACGCGACGATCACAAGGAAGCCCCAGATCACGCTGCTGAAGCCTTTGGAAATGTTCTCGGCGCCCAAGCTAGGGCCAATGGTGCGTTCTTCGATGATGTCCATCGGCGCGGCCAAGGAACCGGCACGCAGCAGCAAGGCCAAGTCGTTGGCTTCAGTGACTGTCATGGAGCCGGAAATCTGGAAGCGGTTGCCGAGTTCACTTTGAATCACGGGGGCTGTCAGCACTTCGCCGCGGCCTTTTTCAAACAGCACGATGGCCATGCGCTTCTTGACGTTTTCTCGGCTGGTGTCGCGCATGATGCGGCCACCTTTGGCATCAACCGTCAGGTCTACTTTGGGCTGCTGGCTTTGCGATTCAAAACCGGGTTGTGCATCGGTCAGGCTTTCACCGGTCAGGATGACTTGCTTTTTGACAATCACGGCGCGGCCGTCACGACCCGCAAAACGTTCCGAGCCAAACGGCACGGCACCGCTGCCACTTTCGGCAGCGCGGCCTTCGGCGCTTTCGTCGACCAAACGCATTTCCAGTGTGGCGGTGCGGCCCAGAATGTCTTTGGCTTTGGCCGTGTCTTGCACGCCAGGCAATTGCACGACGATGCGGTCCAGGCCCTGTTGCTGAATCACCGGTTCGGCCACGCCGAGTTCATTGATCCGGTTGTGCAGGGTGACGATGTTTTGCTTGAGCGCCTGCTCTTGCACGCGACGGGCGGCTTCAGGACGGATGCTGGCGATGAGTTTGAGTTCGCCGCCGTCGGGCACGGAGCTGGTTTGCAAATCGGCAAACTGGTCCTGAATCAGCCCGCTCGCGGCGTCAAGCGTGGCTTGGTCGCGTACGCGGATGTCGATGGTTTGGCCATTGCGGCTGATGCCGCCGTGGCGAATATTTTTCTCGCGCATTGTCAGGCGCAAGTCACCGGCAAAGGACTCGGCCTTTTTTGTCAATGCAGCTTGCATGTCGACTTGCAGCATGAAGTGCACGCCACCGCGCAAGTCCAGGCCCAAGTACATCGGCCGTGCGCTGATCGCCGTCAACCAAGCGGGAGAGCGTGACAACAAATTCAGTGCGACGACATAGGTCGGATCCGCCGTATCGGGGATCAGCACTTTTTCGATCGCGTCCTTGGCCTTGAGCTGGCTGTCAGTGGAGTCAAAACGAGCCCGCACCGAGGTGCCGTCAAGGCTGACCTGGGTGGCGACGAGGCCCGCATCCTTCAGCACTTGCTCGACCCGCGAGACCGTGGCGTTGTCCAGTTTCACAGCCGTTTTCAGGCTGGAGACTTGGACCGCTGGCGCTTCGCCAAAAAAGTTAGGCAGCGTGTACAGCGCTGCCATCAGCAAGGCGATCACGATGACCGCGTACTTCCAGACCGGATAACGATTCATGGGGTGGTTTTCAGAAGAGCTAAAGGCCAGAGCTGGCGCGGGTAAAACGCCCCTCGCGTGGGGGGCGTTTCGCAGAAATTACTTGACAGTGCCTTTTGGCAGGACTTGCACAACGGCGCTGCGCTGCACTTGGACTTCCACGCCGGATGAAATTTCAAGCGTCATGTAGCCATCGCTCAACTGAGTAACCTTGCCGAGCAAACCGCCGGCAGTGGCGACTTCGTCGCCCTTGGCCAGCGCATCAATCATGGCGCGGTGCTCTTTTTGCTTTTTCATCTGGGGACGGATCATGACGAAGTACAGCACCACAAACATCAGCACCAGTGGCAGCATGCTCGTCAGCGAAGACATCATGCCGCCGCCAGCGTCGGCTGCAGCAGGGGCGGTCTGGGCAAAAGCAGAAGAAATAAACACAGGCAAACTCCACAAAGGTGAATAAAAGACGCAAACAGCGGTTGGCTACCTAGGCCTCTCACCACTGCTCAGATAAGCCTTTGATTGTATCGGGAGACCTTGCGACCTCAGAGACCGAGCATCAGCTTGAGATTTTGCACGGCAGCACCCGAGGCTCCCTTGCCCAAATTGTCGAGCCTGGCAATCACCACAGCGTGGCGGTGCTCTTCATTGCCAAAGACGCGCAGCTCCAGCTTGTTGGTGTCGTTCAGTGCCGTGGCGTCGAGCTTGCCGGACGCCGTCGCCGGCTCGACCGTGACCCATTCGCTGCCGGCATAGTGCGCTGCCAGCGTCTCCTCGAGCTTGGCGGCAGTGGGCCGGCCCGGCAACAAGTCAAGGTGCAAGGGCAGTTGCACCAACATGCCTTGGCGGAAGTTGCCGACCGAGGGAATAAAGATGGGGCGGCGCGTCAAGCCGGTGTAACCAATGATTTCGGCCAAGTGTTTGTGGGCTAAACCGAGCGCATAAACCTCAAACAAGGGGGCCGTGCCCGCTTCGTAGTCTTCGATCATGCTGCGGCCGCCGCCCGAATAGCCACTCACGGCCGGCAGGGCCAACGGAAAATCTTTCGGCAGCAGTCCAGCATCTACCAGCGGGCGAATCATCGCGATAGCGCCGGTGGCGTAACAGCCAGGGTTGGAAACGCGGGTGGCTTGCTGCACGGCGGCTTTCTGGCCGGCGGTGAGTTCCGGAAAACCAAAGACCCAGCCGGCCGCGGTGCGGTGTGCTGTAGATGCGTCAATGATCTTCGGCCCCGGCTGGCCCGTGCGCTGGGCCAGTGCGTCGATCACAGCCACCGACTCGCGTGCGGCGTCATCGTGCAGACACAAAATGACCACATCGACGCCAGCCATCAGCGCGGCCTTGGCGTTGACGTCTTTGCGCAGCTCAGGCGCAATGCTGACCAGCTCAATGTTGGGCATGGACTGCAGACGTTCACGAATTTGCAGGCCTGTGGTGCCAGCCTCACCATCAATAAAGATCTTGGCCATGGGATTTCCTCAAAAAACGGAGAGTGTCAGTTACGCGCAATTATGGTGCGTTGCAGCATGATACAGTCGTCGGCTGTTGAGTCCAGCACCCGCTGAAGCCACATTTTTGAGGATCTGCACCAAACCTGCACATCCCATCAGGTCATGCGGCGGGAACCCCTTCACTGATTCCTGGAAGTTATTTCATGAAAATTCACGAGTACCAAGGCAAGGAAATCTTGCGTCAATTTGGCGTGCCCGTTCCGCGCGGCATTCCTGCATTCACTGTGCAAGAGGCTGTTGAAGCCGCACAAAAACTCGGCGGCCCGGTGTGGGTTGTCAAGGCACAGATTCATGCCGGTGGCCGTGGTAAAGGCGGGGGCGTGAAGGTTGCTAAAACCATTGAAGACGTCAAGCGCATCGCTGGCGAGATCTTGGGCATGCAGCTCAAAACTCATCAGACCAGCCCTGAAGGGCAGAAGGTTCGCCGCCTCTACATCGAAGACGGCGCCGACATCCAGAAGGAATACTACGTTTCCTTGGTGACCGACCGTGCCACGCAAAAAGTGGCCTTCATCGCGTCGAGCGAAGGCGGCATGGACATCGAGGAAGTGGCTCATTCCACGCCCGAGAAAATCATCACCGAGTTCATCGACCCGCTGACGGGTCTGGGCGAAGCCCAAGCGATCAAAATCGCCAACGCGATTGGCCTGCCGGCTGAGTCGACCGCCCAAGCCGT
>CANFJF010000045.1 GCA_947447355.1 Comamonadaceae bacterium | reverse complement strand
GGCCAACATGGAAGCCACCGACGAAGGCTACGACGAAGCGCTGCTGCTTGACCCGCAAGGCTTTGCCTCGGAAGGCGCGGGCGAAAACATCTTCATCGTGCGCAAGGGCGTGGTCTACACGCCGGACTCGAGCGCCGGTGCGCTGACCGGGATCACCCGTGACACGGTGTTTGCGATCTGCCAGGACTTGGGTCTGCAGCTCAAAGAAAAGCCGATCACCCGCGACGAAATCTACATCGCAGACGAAGCGTTTTTCTCGGGCACGGCGGCTGAAGTGACGCCGATTCGTGAGCTCGACCGGATTGAGATCGGCACCGGCTCACGCGGCCCGATCACGGAAAAAATCCAAGCCGCGTTCTTTGACATCGTCAACGGCCGCAACCCGAAATACGCCAGCTGGCTGAGCCGCGTTTAAGGCGCGTTTAACCCGCGTTTGAGTGCCTCACGGCACGTCGTTGATGTCCTCGCCGGGTGCGACACCCTTGCTGCTGTGAGCGGGGTGTTTGGGCTCGCCTTGAACGGGGACGTTGCGAGCTAGAAAGTCAATGACGGCGGTGCCAAAAATATCGTTGCGATCGCCCGCCACCATGTGACCCGCGTTCGTCACGTTGACGTACTCACTGCTTGGGCACAAAGACAAAAAGTGCTGGGCACCTGCTTCGCTGAGCACATCTGACAACCCGCCACGCACCAGCAAGGTGGGCAAGCTGAGGTGCCGTGCGCACGCTTCCAAGCGCTGCTCACGCCGTCCTAGGTCGCGTGTGCCAGCGCGGAAAAGAGGATCCCAATGCCAGTGGTATTTGCCATCAGCACCCAGGCGAATGTTCTTCACCAAGCCATCCAGATTTTTCGGACGAACCCGTTGAGGCTGGTAGTTGCCAATCGCCTCAGCGACTTCTTCGAGCGAGCTGAAACCCTCAGGCTTCTGGCTCATGAAGGCTTGAATTTTGTCGATACCATCGGTTTCAATGCGCGGGGCAATGTCCACCATGATCAGTGCCGTGGCGTCGACATGGTCTTCGCCAACGGCGACCAAGCTGGTGCCGCCGCCCATCGAGGCGCCCACCAGCACGGGGCGTCGATGGCCGAGAGCCGCGATCACACACTTGAGGTCTTGCACCATCACGTCCTGACCGTACAGGCCATCGGGTGCCCAATCAGAATCACCATGGCCGCGCGCGTCAAAGGCGACGGCGTGGTAGCCCACTTCGCCCAGTAATTCTGCTGTGCCCTTCCACGCATGGCGGGTCTGGCCGCCGCCGTGCTGAAGTAGCACGAGCGGGCCGTTCGGGTTACCCCACGAGTCGCCAGCGATGTTGATGCCGCCAACGCCTGGCCAAAAGTGCATGGGTTCGGGCGTTCCTGGAAGTCTGGTGCCTGCGGTCAATGTGTGTGTCCTTGGTTGATGATTTGCTCTATTAGACGCCGCCTTGAAGCAGCACCTTGATGTCATCATCGCCATAACCCAGCTCGCGCAAGATTTCGTCACTGTGCTCGCCGTGCAAGGGGGGTGGGCGGCGCATCTCGGTTCTTTGTCCGTCAAAGCGCAGTGGTTGCGCAACGCCTTGCAATTTGCCCAGAACGGGATGTTCGTAGTCGAACTTCATGCCGCTGGCTTTGGTGTGGGGGTGCTCCGAGAGTTCACCGAGCGTGTGCAGAGGTGAGCTTGGGATGCCGGCTTTGTCGAGTGCCGCAAGCCAGAAGTCGCGGGTATTCGTGCTCAAAGCTTTCGCTACCAATGCCACGGTCTCTTCGCGGTGTTTCACGCGGTCTGCGTTGGTTCGGTAATTGGGGTGATCCACCACATCACCGAGATCCGTCATGGCGCAAAACCTTTTCCACAGCGTGTCGTTGGCGACGCCCAGAATCAGCGGCTTGTCTGCGGTTTCAAACACTTGATAGGGGCACAGCGACTCATGGCCGGAACCTGGTTTTTCGGGCTCTGTGCCGCGCTCCCAGAAGCTTTGTAAAAAATAGCCCAAGAGACCTGTCGCGGTATCGAATAAAGAAGCTTCCACCGTACCGCCCAGGCCCGTCCGCTCGCGACGATACAGCGCTGATGTGATGCCGATGAGGGCGTGCAGGCCGGTGGCCTGGTCGACCGGAGAGAAGGGGCTGCGCACCGGCGGGCCCTTCGGTTCACCGGTGATCGACAGCATGCCGGTGAAGGACTGCAGGATGACGTCGTAGCCCTTGCCGTCCCGCATCGGGCCGGTGCTGCCGAAACCAGAGATGTCGCAGTAAATCAGGCGCGGGTTGCAGTCCCGCAAGGTCTTGGCATCCACCCCTAGTTTCTCGGCAACATCGGGCCCAAAGCTGGCAATCGCCACGTCGGCCCACTTCGCCAAGCGGTAAATCACTTCGCGGCCCTCCACTGTTTTGAGGTCTAGGCACAGGCTGCGCTTGTTGCGGTTGGCACTCAAAAAAACGGCGCCGGTGGAGTCGTCTCCGGCTTCGCGAAATGGCGGCCAGTGCCGCGTTTCGTCGCCTTGAGCTGGGGTTTCAATTTTGATGACATCTGCGCCCATATCGCCCAAGTATTGGGCACACAGAGGGCCTGCCAGAACCTTTGACAAATCGAGTACGCGAATGCCGATCAACGGTGCTGGACTGTTGGAGGGATTGTTTTGTGGAGTAGATGTGTTGGCAGATGTCATGGATATTGAAAGGTATACGGTACAGTAGCATACCAAATGGGTTTTAAAACTTCTAAGGAGACGAGAGATGCGTTCAATGCAATTACGCCGTGGGGTGCTGATGGGGTTGATGGTACTGGCGTGCGGATCAGTTTTCTCACAAGCTTGGCCGGCCAAGCCAGTCAAAATCGTCACCGCTTTTGCTGCGGGCAGTGCCAGTGACATCGTTGCGCGCATGCTGGCGCAAGAATTGCAAGCCGAGTTTGGGCAAGCCTTCGTTGTCGAGAACAAGCCCGGGGCTTCAGGGTTCATTGCCGCTGAGTTGGTCGCCAAAGCCCCGGCGGATGGTTACACGTTGCTGTTGTCCACGAACACCATCAACTCGGGCAATCCTCATTTGTTCAAGAAACTGCCCTATGACCCTTTGAAGGACTTCACGCCCATTGCGCGTGTTTGTAACTTCTTGTTCGTTTTGGCAGTATCGGCTGATCAGCCGATCAAAAGCGTTGCCGACCTGACGGCTTATGCCAAAGCCAATCCCACCAAAATGAGTTTTGGTTATGGCAACAGCACGGGTCAAATTGCCGGGGCTGCGTTTAATAACCTGGCGGGTCTCAATGCGTTGGCAGTGCCTTACAAAAGTTCGCCGCAGACCATGACCGCGTTGATCGGCGGTGAAATTAGTTACCTGTTCGTGGACTTGGCATCCAGTCAGGCACTTCTCAAGGCTGGGCGGTTGCGAGCGCTGGCGGTCACGACCGAGTCCAGAAGCAAGCTGGCCCCTGACTTGCCCACCATTGCGGCCAGTGCCAACTTGCCCGGCTTTGATCTGGCCGCTTGGGTGGGTATTCTGGGCCCGGCCGCCATGCCGGCCGATATCACCAACCGGCTCAGTAATTCAATCACCCGCATCGTTGGCCGCAAGGACATCATCGACAAGTTGACGTCCATGGGTGCGGATGTTTCACCGGCTTCGGCGGCTGAGTTTCAGGTTTATATGAATCAGCAGTTCGTAGCTTGGCGCGACAAAATCAAGGCGGCTGGCATTCAACCTGAATGATCTTGAGGGCGTTAAAAGCCGACGGCGGCACCGCCCTTGAGTTGCAAAATGTCGCGGGCCTCGTCGGGCGTTGCAATCTCCAGACCTAAGCCTTGAAGAATGTCGCGCACCTTGCTCACTTGCTCGGCATTGCTGGTCGCGAGTTTGCCCGCCCCGATCCACAAACTGTCTTCCAGTCCGACGCGGACGTTGGCACCCATGGAGGCCGCCATCGCGGCGATCTTCATCTGGCTGCGCCCAGCGCCCAAGACGGACCAGCGGTAGTCGTTGCCAAACAGGCGATCGGCCGTGCGCTTCATGTGCATCACGTCGTCTGGATGAGCGCCAATGCCGCCCAGGATGCCGAACACGGTTTGTACGAAAAACGGTGCCTTGACCAAACCCCGTTGGACAAAGTGGGCCAAGTTGTAAAGGTGCGACGTGTCATAGCACTCGAATTCGTAACGCGTGCCACTGGCCGACAGGTCTTTCAATGCGGTTTCGATGTCGCCATACGTGTTGCGAAAGATCAGGTCCTTGCTGCCTTCCAGATAAGGACGCTCCCAGTCGTGCTTGAATTCCTTGAAGCGCTCAAGCATGGGGAACAGGCCGAAATTCATGGAGCCCATGTTCATGGAAGCGACTTCCGGTCGCAGCACCAGCGCCGGCTGAATCCGCTCCTGCACCGGCATGTAAGGCGAGCCGCCGGTGGTCAGGTTGATGACAGCGTTGCTGCCTTGCTTGATCAGCTTCAGAAATGGGGTGAAAGCCTCGGGTCGCTGGTCGGGTTTGCCGGTGATGGGGTCACGCGCATGCAGGTGAATGATAGCGGCGCCGGCCTTGGCGGCCGCAATCGACGACTCGGCAATTTCCTCTGGTGTGACGGGCAGATACGGCGACATGGACGGCGTGTGAATGGCGCCGGTGACGGCGCAACTGATGATGACTTTCTTTTGCTGGAACATGCGGTTATCTCCTAAGGTATTGCATAGTGGGGAGTTACCCCTGAAGTGAACGATACATCAGTCGTGGTGGAGTCGGATCAGGCGTTTACCCAGGTTCTCGCCGCGGTAAAGTCCGGCAATAGCGTCGGGTGCTGATGCGATGCCCTCGAGAATTTCTTCGCGGTAACGCAAGCTGCCGTCGCGAACCCAAGGGGCTAACTTGCGAATGGCTTCTTCGTAGCGGTGCTCGTAGTCCCACACCAAAAAGCCCTGCATGCGCGCCGACTTGTTGAGTAGATGGCGTTCAACCCGGGGGCCTGACGGCCAAGGCTCCCAGTTCGATACCGAGGCTGTGCCGCAGATAACGATGCGCGCATGTTTATTGATGTGGCGCAGCACCGCGTCTGAGATCTCGCCCGAGGTGTTGTCGTAGTAGACGTCCACACCCTGCGGGCAGGCGTGTGCAAGATCGGCCGCGAAGGTCGGGCTTTTGTAGTCGACGGCAGCGTCATAACCAAACTCATCGAGACACAGTTGCTGCTTGGCCGCGCCACCCGTGATGGCCACCGTGCGGCAACCGGCAATTTTGGCGATCTGCCCGACGGCCGAACCGACCGCGCCGGCTGCGGTAGAGACCACAACGGTGTCACCGGGCCGCGGTTGTCCGATCTCTGTGAGGGCGAAGAAAGCCGTGACCCCGTTGATACCCAGCACGCCGAGCGACAGGGACAGCGACAGATCACGTTCAAGCACTTTGCGGCGTAAGGTGCTGCCGTCCGTGATGGCGTAGTGCTGCCAGCCCAGCATCCCCATCACTTGATCGCCTTCGGCGTAAGCCGGGTGACGTGACGCGACCACCACGCCGGCGGCAAAGCTGCGCATCACGCTGCCGATGGCGACGGGGTCGGAGTAGTTCGCCGCCGCATTGACCCAACCGCGCATCGCCGGTTCAACCGATAAAAATTCATTGCGTACCAAGAGCTGGCCGGCTTCAAGCGCAGGCAATGCCGATGTCACGATCTCGAAATGTTCAGATTGTGGAATGCCGCTGGGCCGGCTCTTGAGCAGGGCCTGGACGTTGCTGCGGATGGGGGTTGTCATGGTGGTTTTCCGTGTTTCAAAACAGGGTTGTCATCGTATTATTCAATATAATATGCAATCATATCAAGTAAGGAAATTCACATGGCAGGCCTTTATTTTGAACAGTTTGACATCGGACAAATCTTTCAACACGACATACGGCGCACCGTCACAGAAATTGACAATGTGATGTTCAGCACCATGACGCACAATCCGGCCGCCATCCATCTCGATGCTGAATATGCAAAGACCACCGAGTTTGGCAAGCCGCTGATGAACAGTGTCTTCACCCTCGGCTTGATGGTGGGCGTCTCGGTCGGTGACACCACGCTGGGCACCACGGTCGGTAATTTAGGCTGGGATGAAGTCCGTTTTCCGAAGCCGGTGTTTGCCGGAGACACGCTGCATGTGGAAACAACCGTTCTTGAAAAACGCGACAGCCAGTCGCGTCCACGCAATGGCATTGTGGTCTTTCAGCACACCGCTTTCAATCAGCGCGACGAGATTGTGGCCACCTGCAAACGGGTTGCGCTGATGCACAGAACGCCGATTGTCGGCACCCCTTAAATAAGGAACCACTATGTCACGCTCTATCGCACCTGATCCCTTCGCACCCTTGCGTTCCATGTTGTTCATTCCTGCCGACAGCGAGCGCAAGTTGGCCAAGGGTGATGCGACGGGCGCAGACGCTTTGATCCTTGATTTGGAAGATGCCGTGGCGCCTTCCCGCACCCACATTGCGCGCGAAATGTCTTTGGCGTATTTGCGCAGTCGACCAACTGGCGCGAAGGGCCGCGGCAGTCAACAACTGTGGGTCCGGATCAACCCGTTGTCCACTCCGGCAGCGCTGCTGGATCTGGCGATCGTGGCTGGAGCGCCTGACGGCATCATGTTGCCCAAAGTGTCTTCAGCGGTGGATGTCGTCGAGTTGTCGCACTACCTTGATGCATTGGAAGTGCGCGAAGGAGTTGCGCGTGGCTCTATCCGCATCATGCCCGTGGCGACTGAAACGCCTCAGTCCTTGTTTGCCTTGGGCTCGTACGAAGGCTGCAGTGCGCGCCTCGCTGGCCTGACTTGGGGCGCAGAAGATATCGCGGCGGCTTTGGGCGCCAGCACCAACCGCCGTCCTGATGGCGAGTACGACACGGTTTACCAAATGGCGGGCGCGCTCTGTCTGACGGGTGCATCGGCTGCGGGCGTGCAACCGATTGACACCATCTGGAGTGATTTTGGTGATGAGGCCGGCTTGATTCGCGATTCCAAAACAGCGCGACAACGCGGTTTTACCGGCAAGATCGCCATCCACCCGAATCAGGTGGCGACCATCAATGCCGCCTTCACGCCGAGCGCCGACGAGATGGCTTGGGCGCACAAAGTGGTCGACCTGTTTGCCAGTAATCCAGGCTTGGGCACCGTCGGTCTGGAAGGCAAAATGCTCGACATGCCGCACCTCAAGCAGGCCCAGCGCATTTTGGCACTGGCCCAGCGCTTCAAGTCTTGACGCGTCGTCAAGCCGCCTAATAAGACTTTGGCAGGCCCAGCACTTTTTCCGCAATAAATGACAGGATCAATTGCGGCGAAACGGGCGCGATGCGCGGCAGCATGGATTCACGGAAATACCGCTCCACGTGGTATTCCTTCGCGTAGCCCATGCCGCCATGGGTGAGGACGGCGGTCTCGCATGAGCGGTAGCCGGCCTCTGCGCAGAAAAACTTGGCCGCATTGGCCTCGGCACCACAAGGGCGTCCGCGGTCATACAGCCAGGCGGCGCGCTGATAAAGCAGAGTGCCCGCTTCAAGGTCTACCCAACGCTCGGCCAGCGGGTGTTGAATACCCTGATTTTTGCCAATGGGCCGGTCGAAAACAATCCGTTCGCCGGCGTATTTGGCGGCGCGTGTGAGTGCGACACGACCGAGACCAATGGCCTCTGCCGCCAGCAAGACGCGCTCGGGGTTCAGGCCGTGCATGATGTATTCGAAGCCCCGACCCTCTTCGCCAATGCGGTCTTCGATTGGAATTTCCAGCCCGTCAATGAACAGCTGATTGGAATCAACGGCCTTGCGGCCGAGCTTTTCTATCTCGCGGACTTCAATTTTGCTACGGTCCAAGTTGGTGTAAAAAAGACTCAGGCCATGGGTGGGTGAGGTGACTTCTTCAATCGGTGTGGTGCGCGCCAGCAGCAATATTTTGTGCGCAACCTGTGCCGTCGAAATCCAGACTTTCTGGCCGTTCACCACATAACGGTCGCCCTGGAGAACCGCCATGGTTTTGAGCTTGAGCGTGTTCAAACCCGTGTTCGGTTCGGTGACACCAAAACAGGCTTTCGCTTCGCCATTGATGATGGGCGGTAGCCAGCGGCGTTTCTGTTCTTCGCTGCCATGCATCACCACCGGATGCAGGCCGAACACGTTCATGTGAATGGCCGATGCGCCAGACATACCTGCGCCTGAGCCAGAGACGGTTTCCATCATGGCGCAGGCCTCGGCAATACCCAGTCCTGAGCCGCCGTATTCAGTTGGCATGGCAATCCCCAGCCAACCGGCTTTGGCGATGGCGCTGTAAAAGTCTTCGGGGAATCCGCCCTCGCGGTCTTTGCGCAGCCAGTAGTCATCATTGAAATCGGCGCAGACTTCGCTGATGGCATTTTTGATGGCGACTTGGTCTTCCGAGAGATCGAAATTCATGCTGGCTCCGCTGAGATAAAAACGATTGATAGGATAAGCATATTGTATGTAAGCAAACAACGTATCTATAATGAACGTTCGGTTTTTATGCGCGAACCCGGTAAAGCTAGCCTTTGATGCTGAGCAAGTTTCTTTTGACCAAGGCAAGCATGTCAACCAGGGACTGGCGAGACGCCGTGTCCAGTCCTTGCAAAATACGTTCGCTCATGTTGTGGCTGTGCGTGCGCATTTCGCCGATGATCTGCGTGCCCTTGGCTGTCAGGAAAATACGCTTCACCCGACGGTCGTTGTCATCCGAGCGTCGCTCGATAAAGCTGGAGGCTTCCAGCCGGTCAATCAAGCCCCCCAAGGCTGCTTTTCCGAGGTCCAGCACGTTGGCCAGATCACTTTGGATCATGCCGTCATTGCGTGACAGGTGGGCCAGAATCCACCACTGCGAGCGCGTGAGCGCCATCGGCTTCATGAACTCATCAAACACACTGCGTCTCAAGCGCGAAACATCGTGCATCAAAAAACCGAGCCGTTGGTCCCAATTGTCTGCATCGGACACCTTGCGGGTTGGCTTGATCACTTTGGCAGTTTTAGGTGGGATGTCGCGTTTCACGGTGTTGTCCTTGGGCGCTTGCTGGCAGATGGTGCGAAAAGCAGAAGATTTTTTATTTTACGCTAGCGATCTAAAAATCTAAATCGGTGCTGATTTGAACGTCATTCGAAGGGTTTTCCCGCTTGGCCAACCGCAGTGTGGAAAGGTAAATTATCTGCAGAAAAGTTAAATATGAACCAGTAGGAGTCAGAGATGAAAGCATGGGCTGTCGTGAAGAATGGCGTACCGTTGGAACTGATTGACGTTCCTGAACGGGAGCCTGTGGGAACCGAAGTTGTCATCGCGGTGAGTCACTGCGGTGTCTGTCATTCCGAGTTGCATTTCTGGAAAGGCCAGTACAACATGGGTGGCGGCAAGGTCATGAACTTGGCTGAGCGCGGGGTCTTGCTGCCGCGTGCACCGGGTCATGAAGTGGCCGGCCGCGTGATCAAAGTCGGCCCTGAAGCAACCGGTGTGGCGATTGGCGATCACCGCGTGGTCTTTCCCTGGCTTGGATGTGGGCAGTGCGAACGTTGCCTGAACGGCGATGACAATCTTTGCGACAAGTCCAACAGCATTGGCGTGATGCAAGACGGTGGTTTTGGCGAGCAGGTGGTGGTTCCACATTCGCGTTTTTTGGTGGATATTGGCGACCTGGATCCCGCGCTCGCGGCGACGCTGGCCTGCTCAGGTATCACGGTGTATTCAGCCATCAAAAAAATCATGCCGATGGCGCCTGAAGAGCCTGTAGTTTTGATCGGTGCCGGTGGTCTCGGCCTGTCGGCGATTGCGATGCTGTTAGCGCTGGGTCATCGCAACATCGTGTCGGTCGACATCAGCGCCGAGAAACGCGCAGCGGCGATGGCCATGGGGGCCACACAGACCGTCGATGGTGCGCACCCTGACGTTGCGACTTTGTTGCTACAGGCCGCGGGGAGACCGATCAAGGCGGCAATCGACTTTGTCAACATATCGTCGACTGCACTGCTTGGCTTTGAGTGTCTTGCCAAGGCCGGAAAACTAATTTTGGTGGGTGTTGCAGGGGGTGAGTTGGTGATTTCGTTGGCCTCCATGGTCTTCAAGCCGCGAACAGTTCAGGGCAGCATGACCGGCAATCCACAGGATTTGCGCGATGTTGTTGCGCTCGCAAGAGCCGGCAAGCTCAAGGCTATACCGCTGACGATTCTTCCCAAAGACAATGCCAATGAAGCCCTCACCATGCTCCACAAAGGGCAAGTGAGTGGGCGGATTATTTTGGCGGCAGCGTGATAGCGTGAAATGCACAACAGCGAAAGATTTCAAGGAAAAATGTCCTGATCACCGGGTCGACGGCGGTGGGCAGGCTGGCAGAAGTCGCTGATCTTCAGCCTGTTGGGTCTTCAAGTCACAGCGTTCGTTTTGGCCAGTGAACGCTGTTTCAAGCGTCGCAACCATTCGGTGATTTCACCGGCAATGCCCCGTTGAAATAGCAGCACCACCACAATGAAGATACTGCCCTGAATCACGGGCACCCACTGTTGCACGCCGGTCAGGTAATTTTGCATGGTGAGGATCACGGTCGCGCCAACGATCGGCCCAAAGACAGTGCCAATGCCGCCGACCAGTGTCATTAAAATCACCTCGCCTGAGAGCGACCAGCTGACATCGACCAGCGATGCGAGCTGAAACACCAAGACCTTGAGGCTGCCCGCTAAACCGGCAATCGTCGCGGACAGCACAAAGGCCAACAGCTTGTACTGGTTGACGCGGTAACCAAGCGAGATTGCGCGGGGTTCGTTCTCGCGGATGGCTTGCAGCACCTGACCAAACGGAGAATGGATGGTGCGATAGATCAGCACAAAACTCGCTGCGAACAGGGCCAGTACAACGTAATAAAGCGTCTTGTCATCAGCAATATTGATCACGCCAAACACCGGCTTGCGCGGAATGCCTGAAATACCGTCTTCGCCGCCCGTGAAGGTGCTACCAAGGCAAAAGAAGAAAAACATTTGCGACAGTGCCAAGGTGATCATCGCGAAGTAAATGCCCTGACGCTTGATGACGATCAGCCCGATGACCAGCCCCATCGCCGCTGCACCCGCAACACCTGCCAGGATGGCCAGCTCAGTGGGCCAAGCCCAAACTTTCAGTGCGTGTCCGGTGATGTAAGCGGCCCCACCAAAAAACATGGCGTGTCCAAAAGACAGCAAGCCGACGTAGCCCACCAACAAGTTGAACGCCATGGCCAAGATCGCAAAGCACAGCAGCTTGGTTAAAAATGCCGGGTAAATCAGCAGCGGTGCACCTGCTGCAACGAGCAGCAGCAAGACGAATGCAATCAGGTCTGGGCGGCGCATAAATGTCCTTGTGAGTGTGTCGTCACGGCGTTTTGCCAAACAAGCCAGCGGGCTTTAAAAGCAGCACAACGGTCATGACCATAAAAATCGCCACGCTCGATCCTTGCGGGTAGTAAACCTTGGTAAGCGCCTCGATGAGGCCCAGACCAAAGCCGGTCAGGATGGCGCCAAACAAGGAACCCATGCCGCCGATCACGACGACCGCGAACACGGTGATGATCAGCCCGGTGCCCATCGATGGCTTCACCTGATCCATGGGCGCGGCGAGCACCCCGGCCAATGCCGCCAGTGCCACACCCAGACCGTAGGTCAGGGTGATCATGCGTGGGACGTTCACGCCGAAGGCACGAACCAGTTCCGGTTTTTCTGTGGCTGCACGCAGGTAAGCGCCCAGCCGGGTGCGCTCGATGCCGTACCAAGTCAAGGCACAAATCAGAATTGAAAACGTGACAACCCAGGCACGGTAGTAGGGCAGAAACATGAAGCCCAGATGAATGCCGCCAGGCATGGGGTTGTCGTAGGGCAGGCCGGACGAACCAAAAAATATCGACAGCAGACCTTCAAAGACCAGTGCCAAGCCAAATGTCAGCAGCAGCTGGTAAAGGTCGCTCATGCCATACAGCCGCCGTAGCAGTGTTTTTTCAAGCGCAACGCCAATCAGACCGACGATCACTGGCGCTAGCACCAGCGCGCCCCAGTAAGGGATGCTCAAGTAGCGCAGCAGCATCCAGGCCGCAAAAGCGCCTAAGGTGAACTGCGCACCATGCGCAAAGTTCACCACATTGAGCAAGCCAAAAATAACGGCCAGACCAAGGCTGAGCATGGCGTAAAAAGCGCCGTTGATCAGGCCCAGCGTCAGTTGCCCCATCAGGGCGGGCAAGGGGATACCGAAAACGTCCATCATGTTGTCACTCCAGTGGTCATACGCTCAGGTATTTGTCAAGGCGCGCGGGCGATTCCCGGAGTTGGTCATTGGTTACTGCATCGACCACGCGGCCGTGTTCGACCACATAGTGGCGGTCGGCAACCGACATCGCAAAACGCAGGTTTTGCTCGACCAAAACGATGGTGTAGCCGCGCTCCTTGAGGGTTCTAATAATCTCGCCAATGTGTTGCACGATGATCGGTGCCAAGCCTTCCGTTGGTTCGTCGAGCAGCAAGGTTTTGGCACCGGTGCGCAAGATTCGCGCAATCGCCAGCATCTGCTGCTCGCCACCTGAGAGCTTGGTGCCTTGGCTCTTGGCCCGCTCCTTGAGTCTGGGGAACAGCGCGTGGATGTCTGATACCGACATGCCGCCCGGCTTGAGCACGGGCGGAAGCAGCAGGTTTTCATGCACCGTCAAGCCGGAGAAAATACCGCGCTCCTCAGGGCAATAGCCCAGCCCGATGGCTGCGATACGGTCAGACGGCAAGGCAATGGTCTCCGTGCCTTCAATTGAAATGGAACCCGTGCGCTTGCCTAGGATGCCGATGATCGCGCGCAGCGTGCTGGTTTTGCCGGCACCATTTCGACCCAGCAGTGTCACGACTTCGCCGCGTCGAACATCAAAATTCATGCCGTGTAAAACATGCGACTGGCCATAGTGACCGTGCAAATCTCGCACCACGACGGGTAACGCTTCAAGTGGTTTCGCGTCAGTCATGGGATGTTCCGATGTAGGCCGCCATCACTTCTTTGTTGTTGGACACTTCTGCATAAGTGCCTTCGGCCAACACTTCGCCGCGGGCCAGCACGGTGATGCGGTCAGCCAAGTCGGCGACAAAACCGAGGTTGTGCTCGACCATCAAGATGGTTCTCGTGGCTGCAACTCGCTTGATCAATGCAGCCACCAAGCCGATGTCCTCGCGGCCCATGCCCGAGGTTGGTTCGTCAAGCAGCAGCATGGAGGGGTCGAGCGCCAACGTCGTGGCAATTTCGAGCGCACGCTTGCGGCCATAAGACAAATCGCCTGCATTCTCTGCAGCGCAGTCAGTCAGGCCGACATCTTCGAGCAGGGACATCGCTTGGTGATTGAACTGGTCCAACGTGCTTTCAGGACTCCAGAAGTGGAATGACTGGCCGACCGGACGTTGCAGAGCCACCCGAACGTTGTCGAGTACCGACATCATCGGGAAGACAGCTGAGATCTGAAAGCTGCGCACCATGCCCAAGCGAGCAACGTTGGCCGGAGCCATGTGCGTGATGTCTCGGCCATTGAAAAAAATGCTCCCTGCCGAGGGTTCCAGAAACTTGGTGAGCAGGTTGAAACAGGTGGTTTTGCCTGCACCGTTCGGGCCGATCAGCGCATGCACGCTGCCGCGTTTGACCTTGAGGTTGACGCTGTTGACGGCAGTGAAGCCCTTGAATTCTTTGGACAGTGCTGTGGCTTCAATGATGTATTCACCGCTCATTCCAGATCCTTTTTTAAAGCATGGGCCGTCGCTGGTTCGGCCCATGCTTGTCGCAACGTGTCGGCGGTGTGTTTACTTGACCAGAGGGCAAGCTTGTTTGTCAGCTGGACCAAATGCATCATTGGGTGCGATGGTGGCGATCTGCGTCATCAGGTCCCACTCGCCTTTGGATTCAGACGGCTTTTTGACACGGAACACATAGACTTCGCGCATCACGCGACCGTCTTCACGGATCGATCCGTTCTTGGTCATGAAGTCGTTGATGGGCGTCGCCTTCATCTTGGCCATGACCTTGGCCGTGTCGTCGCTGCCGACCGCTGCGACAGCTTTCAGGTAATGGGCGACAGCGCCATACGTGCTGGCCTGGACCATGTTGGGCATCTTGCCAAAACGGTCTTTGTAGCGCATGGCAAATTTGCGAGTCGCGTCGTTTTGGTCCCAATAGTAGGGTGCCGTTTCCATCAAACCTTGGGCAGACTTCAGGCCGAGTGCCTTGGCATCGTGCATGGTCAGGGCCAAAGGCGCCACGATTTGTTTGTCGCGGATACCAAATTCATCGGCTTGCTTGACGGCTGCCGCACCGTGCGAGGTGGTGGTGGCCAGAGCGATGACATCCGCCTTTGACGCTTGCGCTTGCAACAGTTGCGATGAAAATTCAGTCGAACTCAGAGCATGCAGCGTCGAGCCAATCACCTTGCCGCCGCCTGCTTCAATGATCTGGGTCGTGTCGCGCTGAACATTCTTGCCGTAGGTGTAGTCAATGGTGATGAAGTACCAGCTTTTGCCGCCTTGCGCCTGCAAGGCTTTGACGATGCCAACCGACTGCATGTAGCTGTTGTAAGTCCAGTGGACACCGTTGGGCGAGCACTTGACACCGGTCAGGTCGCTGCTGGCCGAACTGGTGAAAATCGCGAGTCGGTCTTTTTCTCGGGCCAAGTCTTGCACGCCGGCTGCGACGGTCGTGATGCCGATGTCGAAAATCGCACGCACGCCGCTGTCATACCACTTGCGTGCAGTGTTCAGACCGACGTCCGGTTTGTTCAGGTGATCACCTTCAAGCAACACGATGGGCCGACCGAGCACTTTGCCGCCAAAGTCTTCAATCGCCATCTTGGCAGAGACCACCGAGCCGGGGCCGGACAGGTCGGCAAACGGACCGGACATGTCGTTCAAAATGCCAATTTGCAGTGGTACTGGGCTCTGTGCCTGGACGGTGCCCAGCAGTCCGCAAGTGGTAGCGCAGACCAAGGCCAGAACCGTCATACGCCGGCGCATGGGTGTCCGCGTGGATGATTGGCGGCTGATGATTTCTTTGAGCTTCAACATGTTGTCTCCGTGTATGGACTGGATGTCCAGGTTTTTTAATTGACTAACTAACGTTCACTAACTCTGACTAAAAACTAGCTTTCCATCGATGACTTCTTATGTGTCAGCCGAGCGCTGAGCCCCATCTGCTGCAGAAAATCGAAACCCCTCATAGCCGTTGGCGGCGATCTCTGTGCACTTCTGCCGATACCGGCCGACGCCGCCCACATAGGGCATGAAGACGCGCGGTTTGCCGGGAATATTCGCGCCGACATACCAGGAGTTTCCCAGTGGATACAGCGTCGCGTTGGCAAGCTCGTTGACATGCGCAACCCAGGCATCCTGAGCGGTCAAGTCCGCTTCAATGTGCGTATGACGCGCCTCGCGCATAAAGCGCAGGCAGTCGGTGATCCATTCAACGTGCTGCTCAATCGACACCATGACGTTGCTGATCACTGAAGGGCTACCTGGCCCGGTGATGGTGAAAAGATTTGGGAAGCCGGCGGTCATCAGGCCCAAATAGGTGCGGGGTCCCGCCGCCCAACTTTTGGCCAAGGTCTTGCCGCTGCTGGTTCGGATATCGATGTTCAACAAGGCGCCCGTCATAGCATCAAAGCCGGTGGCGAAGATCAATGCATCGACCTTGTATTCGGTAAGACTGGTGCGCACGCCCTCGGCCGTGATGTCCTGGATAGGGGCTTCGCGCAGGTCTACCAGCTTGACATGGTTTTGGTTGAAAGTCTCGAAGTAGCCATCGTCAAGGCACAAGCGCTTGGTGCCGATCAGAACATCCTTGGGTGACAGCGCATCGGCCAAAACCGGATCGTGCACACGCGACGCAATCTTGCGGCGAGCGAAATCGGCAGCGGTTTCATTCGACGCTTGACTGAGCATGACATCGTTGTAGGTACGCGTGTAAGCCGTTCCGCCAGCTTGCCAGCGCACCTCATAGGCGGCCTCGCGTTCTTCGGGGGTGGCGTCGAGTGCGGAGCGGGTAGGCACCGGGTAACTGGCGACGCCAGCAGGCGAGCCCCGAGCTTGTTGTCGCAGTTCAGCGTAATTTTTTTTGGTCTCCAGCACCGCTTGGGGCTGCAAAGGTCGGTTGCCTGCGGGCAGGCTGAAAGTGGGCGTGCGCTGAAAAACGTAGAGTTGCGAAGCCTGCTTGGCGACCTCGGGGATGAGCTGGATGCCGGAGGAGCCGGTACCGATCACAGCAACGACTTTGCCGCTGAAGTCAACGCCCTCTTGCGGCCACAAACCGGTGTGATACCAGTCGCCCTTGAAGTTCGACAAGCCAGCGATTTCCGGCACCTTGGCGGCCGACAGACAACCCGTGGCCATGATGCAAAAATGGGCCGTCACTGAGGCGTTGCCATCCGTGGTGATGGTCCATTGATCCTGGTCTTCATCAAAGACCGCCGAGCGGACCCGCGTTTTGAATTGAACGCTGCGGCGAAGGTCGAATCGATCTGCGACATGGTTCACGTAGCGGAGAATTTCAGGCTGGGTGGCGTAACGCTCTGTCCATGCCCATTCTTGCTGCAGTTCATCGGAAAAAGAATACGAATACTCCATGCTCTCGACGTCGCAGCGTGCGCCAGGGTAGCGATTCCAGAACCAGGTGCCGCCCACGTCGCTACCAGCTTCGAAAACCTGAACGGTCATGCCAAGCGCGCGAAGTCGGTGCAGCATGTAAAGGCCTGCAAAACCAGCGCCAACCACAACGACATCAACGGACGTTGGTAGATTTTTAGTTGTCATAGGTGTTGACTCTGCGCAATGCGTCTCAGGGGATCGCGACCACACGTCCGATCACCCGCCGCGCATCCAAGTCGTCCATCATGTCATTGACCTCGCTCATGGGCCGCGTGGTCAGCGGGGTGGGGGGCAAGCGCCCTTCCTCGGCAAACGCCAGCAGCGTTTTGAGTTCATCCAGCGTGCCGACATGGGAGCCGCGTATCGTCAGGTTGCGAGGCGACATCAGCGGCAGGGGAATTTCCAGGCTACCGCCCATCATGCCGACGATGACAATCACCGTGCCTTTGACGGCGACGGCCAGCGCCAGTTCTGCGGTTTGTCTCGATCCGACAAAGTCGATCACACCGCGAATCGGCCCACCTGCGGCGAGCTTCAGGGCGGCGGCTGTGTCGGCAGATCGCGTGTCGAAAACAAGGTGCGCACCTAGCTTCTTGGCCGCCTCCAACTTGGAAGGGTCGAGATCGGCCACCACCAGTTGGGCATCGGTGACCAAGGGCGAGATGGCGATCGATGCGAGCCCCAAGCCGCCCGCACCAATGATCAGCAGGCGGTCGGTGGGCGACATGCGTGGCATCTTTTTGAGCGCGCCGTAGGCGGTCAGTCCTGAGCAGGCATAGGTTGCTGCCAGCGCGAGGTCCAGGCTGTCGGCCACAGGCACCACGTAGCGTCCTTTGGGGACCAGCACGTACTCGCTGAACCCACCGTCCCGCCGGACGCCCAAACTTTGCTGCGCTTCGCAGTCAGTGTCTCGCTCATCAAGGCAGTGTGAGCAGACGCCGCAGCCAATCCACGGATAGACCACAACGCGCGTGCCGACCTTGGGTCCGGTGGCGTTGGGTCCCAGCTGCGCGACGGTGCCAGCCATTTCATGGCCCATCGTCATCGGCAGCTTGGAGCCGAAATCTGCTGCTGTTAAACGGCGACCGCCGCCCAAGTCGAAAAAGCCTGCACGGATGTGCAGGTCACTGTGGCAAACACCGGCGGCCTCAATCTTGACCAGCACCTCTTGCCCGTGTGGGACCGGCTTGTCGCGCAGGCACATTTGGAGCGGCTTGCCCCATTCGACAATTTGATAACTTTTCATGACCGTCAACCTTCAATGAAAATGCGCGAATGAATCAACATGGCTGGGCCTGTGACGAAACGGCTCAGCATCAGCCGATGTTGAGCACCACCGATTTGGTGTTCAGGTAGTGGTCGAGATGTTCCGTGCCCGATTCGCGGCCATAGCCGCTCATCTTGTAGCCGCCGAATGGAACCGCGGGGTCGATGGCCAAGTAGCTATTGACCCAGACGCTGCCGCAACGCATGGCGGCCGCCACCCGGTGTGCCTTGCCAACATCGCGCGTCCATACCCCGGCGCCCAACCCGTAGGGGCTGTCGTTGCCGCGGCGTATCACCTCGTCGATGTCGTCAAAAGGCAGGGCGCTGATGACGGGACCAAAAATTTCTTCTTTGACAATCGCCATGTTGTCGTTGACACCGGTGAACACCGTGGGCTGCACGAAACAACCCTTGGCCAAAGCACCGGTTTGCTCGCGTGCGCCGCCGGTCAAGGGATGGGCACCGGCCTGTATGCCGCCATTGATGAAGCCCATGACGCGTTCCAGTTGTTCATTTGAAGCCAGTGGCCCGAGCTGCGTTTGCATGTCTTGAGGTGAGCCGATTTTCATCTGGCGGCCAATGTCGGCGACGCGGTGCACGAACTCGTCATAGATCTTGCGTTCGACAAACAGGCGACTACCGGCGACGCAGATCTGGCCGCAGTTGATAAAGACCGCATTGGCCGCGCCCGCAACGGCGGCATCCATATCTGCATCCGCAAAAACGATGTCGGGTGATTTGCCGCCTAACTCAAGTGACAACCGTTTGAGGTTGCCGGCCGAGGCGCGAACAATGGCTTGTCCGGTTTCGGTCGATCCGGTGAAGGCGATCTTGTCAACGCCGGGGTGAGCCGCCAGCGCAGCGCCGGCTTCACCCGCGCCCGTTACGAGGTTGAACACGCCGGCGGGGTAGCCCGCTTCTTCGATCAGTTCGGCCAGCTTCACCGATGACAAGCAGGCCTGCTCAGCGGGTTTGAGCACCAAGGTGCAACCCGTTGCCAAGGCCGGTGCCACTTTCCAGACGGCCTGACTCAAGGGGCCATTCCACGGAATGATGGCGCCGATCACGCCGACCGGCTCTTTGAGTGTGTAGGATAAAAACGAGCCGGGAATTGAGTTCTCGATGGTCTGGCCATGAATGGCTGTGGCCAAGCCGGCATAAAAGCGAATCATGCCCACTACGCGCTGTCGACCTGCTGTGCTGCGGGTGATCGGCATACCCATGTCGAGGGTGTCGAGCATCGCAAATTCGTCATAGTCGCGGTCGACCAAGTCGGCCAGGCGCAACAACAATCGTTGCCGCTCAAACGGTTTGGTCTTGCTCCATGGACCTTCAAAAGCTTGCCGTGCTGCCGTCACAGCCGCGTCGATGTCTACCGCATTGCCTTCAGCAAGATGTGCGAGAAAATCGCCGGTGGCCGGGTCGGTGCTGGCAAAGCTGCGCCCTGATGCCGCCGGCACCCAGCGGCCGCCAATGAACAATTTTTTATCTGCAAGTGACGCAATAAGACGAGGGCGGGTTGCAACGGTCGAGGGCGAAACGGAGGTCACGGACATAGTGTTGCTAACGTTAAAGACAGTATGAATCGGATGCCGAAGGTTTGAAAAAAATGGATCTGTCAATCAGACGCGACAAACCCATCAGGTCAATCAGTTAGACAATTCTCAGCGGGAGATCACTGGCTAACAAGTCAAATAATGTGAAGGTTTATTCAGTTTTTTTGATGAGTTTGTGTCGGCGGATTTGAGGCATTTCAAGCTTTAATGTGGCTTCCATATCCAGCCCACGAAGTGGGTCTGCTCGCATGGCGAATGGGATCGCATGGTTAAGAAAGACTTTGGCCAATGATTGATATTTCTTCACGGGTCCTGCGCGCCATGATTGCCCTTGAGGCCTTGCGCAACTTTTCGCTGGCGGCTGAGCGTTGCCATGTCACGCAGTCGGCCTTGAGTCAAATGGTCAAGAAATTGGAAGTTGACGTTGGACTGCAATTGGTGGATCGTGACCGTCGGCATGTTGAGTTCACCGCCGAGGGCTTGCGCTTTGTGACCACCGCGCAGCGCGTGATGCAGGAGCTTGACGAGATAGACGTCGACCTGAAAGAGCATGCATCCGGACGCAGGGGGCACTTGCATATCGCCGCGCTGCCTTCTTTGGCGGCGCACTGGCTGCCTAAAATTGTGGCCGCCTACCGGCTTGAATTTCCGGGCATTGAACTCGGTCTGTTCGATGCGCCACCCTTGCGCGCGCTTGACTTGGTGCGTTTGCGGCAGGCTGACTTTGCCATCACCGCAGATGGCCCGCGCCGCCCAGGACTGGAAGCACGCATGCTGTTTCAAGAAAATTTTGTCGTGGTCTGCCACCGGTCACATCCGTTGGCCAAACGGCGGCGTTTGGTGCTGAGCGACCTCGACGGCTGTGCTTTTATTCACTTGATACGCAATGGCAGCATTGCGCAACACCTCGCAAGCGCGCTCAGGCCGATCCAACTGATTGATACCGGCTTGGAGGTGGAGCAAGTGGCCACGGTCGCAGGCTTGGTGGCTTGCAATTTGGGTGTCAGCGTGGTTCCGGAGCTGACCGTGCCTTATTTCGATGCCACCGAAGTGGTGGTGGTTCCCCTCCATGCGCCAGACCTCATGCGGCCGGTCTATCTGGTGACTTCTTCAGGACGGCAGTTATCTCTGGCTGCGCAGGAGTTCATCAAGTTGCTGGACCATTGCGACGGGTCGATGCAGCCTAAGGCGACACCCCATGTGAAAATGACCGCCCGACAGAATGGTTCGGCCTTCAAGCGTTAAAAGTTCGTTCGCCTAATGACTAACTTTTAACAACTGGCGGCGGATTAAAGAGCCGCTTCACTGCCCAAGATAACCACGGCTTGGCTGGCGAGTTCGCCACCATTGCCGTGCGCCAAGGCGATATTGACCGATGGAATTTGCCGCTCCCCGGCCGTGCCCATGAGTTGTTGTGTGGCTTCTACCATGGTGAACAACCCGTACATGCCCGGATGCACGCAGGACAGCCCGCCCCCATTGGTGTTCACAGGCAATGATCCACCGGGTTCGATATGCCCGTCGGCGACGAACCGGCCACCTTCTCCTTTGGGGCAAAACCCAAGGTCTTCCAGGAACAAGATGGTGTTGATGGTGAACGCGTCATAGACCTCGACCACGTCCACATCTTTCGGTGAAACACCGGCTTGACGGTAGGCCCTGTCACCGGCCTCTTTGGCTGCGGTTGTCGTCAAGTCTGGCATGTTGGTGATATCGCGGTGTGTTGTTGCGGCAGCCGCACCGAGCACATAGGCCGGCCGTTTAACCATGTCGCGAGCGCGGTCAGCCCTGACCATCACCACGGCAGCCGCACCGTCTGACACCAAGCAGCAATCCCTGACGCCAAGGGGGTTAGACACCATCCTTGCGCCAAGATAGTCTGCCATCGACAAGGGTTCGCGCATGGACGCATCAGGATTTAACTGCGCCCATTGGCGCGCCGCGATAGCCACGTGGCCTAGCTGCTCTTTGGTTGTGCCAAATTCATGCATGTGTCTGGCGGCTGCCAACGCATAGGCCGACAGCGGGCGGATGCCCTTGTAGGGCTGCTCGTAGATGGAGGGCCTCAGCGGTGTGACCAGTTTCCCGGAGGCACTTTTCTGGTTGCTTCCGTAGGCGATCAGCGCAACATCGCATTGCCCCGTCGCCAGTGCCATGCTGGCCAATGCGCAATGGGTTTGAAACGATGAGCCGCCGGTGCGGTTGTTGTCAGTGATACGCGGTTTGATGCCAAGGTACTCGGCCAAGCTGAGGCTGGAAAAAATATCGTCAGGTAAGCAGATCATCAAGCCATCGACATCCCCGGGTGTCAGGCCGACGCTTTTAAGTGCCTTGAGCGAGGCCTGAACAGCCAGCTCCATCGCGCTGTAGCCGGGAGTTGCGCCCATGCCAAAGGTTGCTGAAGAAACAATGGCCGCTTGCCCGCGCGGAAAGGCGTCTGTCATCGTGCGGGTCATCAAAGAACTTTCTGCGCTAGATCACAGGGCTCAAATATCAGCAAGGCTTGGCCATTTTCCTGAATAATTTTGGCCTCGACCTGCATGCCAATGCAAACCTCGTCAGGTGCAATGCCGTCGACACGCGACATCATGCGCGGACCTTCCTCTAGGTCAATCAGCGCCAATGTGTACGTTGCTTCAGGCGGTTTTGGATGCAGCACGGTGATGGAATAAACGCTGCCGCGCCCGCACGCTGCGACCCATTCAAGGGGGTCACCGGTCAGGGGCTCTGCAAGGCGAGGGTAAAAAACATAACGGCCGCTTTTGGGGCTGCGCTGAATCATGAATTGGCCTGCTGCCAGAAACGCGAAATACTCTTTTTCGGGAAAACTTGAAGGCATGTCGATACGGTCCGTCCAAAAATGTACTCAGGCGGTGTGTGCGGCCAGCGTGGGTTTGGCCGGTGCGGCGTCAGGTCTAGGTGGTGCTTGGGCATTCAACGGAGTCGTCGGCATGTCAATACCGAACTCTTCAAAGACCTCATCGGTGTGCTCACCGAGTTGCGGCGGGTGGCGGTAAATTGAAGAAGGTGTGGAGCCGAAAACAATGGGGGGCGCAATCATTTTGATTTTTCCCTCGCTGGGATGGTCCATGGTTTGGAACAGCTCCACCGCCTTCAGGTGCGGGTCATCAATCAGATCTTCAATGCTGTGCGCCGGTGCCCACGGAATGTCGTATTGCTCCAGTGCAACCTGCCATTCGGCAGAGGTCTTGGTCTTGACGACTTCGGCCAGAAAACGGTAGACCTCGTCATAGCTGCGTGCGCGGGTGGCATGGTCATGGAACAACGGTGAGTTGTCAAATTCCTCTGGTCGACCCAGGATTTGGAAAAACTTTCGCCAGTGCTCATTGGTATAGACCAAGACAGAGATGAAGCCGTCTTTGGTTTGATACGGCCGCCGGTCTGGCGACAACAAGCGGTTGTAGCCCGCCGGTCCGATCGGTGGTTCAAAACCGTTTCCACCCAAGTGATCCGTCAGCACGAACTGACTCATGATCTCAAACATCGGCACCTCAATGCTTTGACCGAATCCGGTACGTCCTTTGCAAACGAGCGCTGCCAAGATGGCATGTGCTGCCGACAAGCCGGCGACTTTGTCTGCCAGTGTCAAAGGTGCATATTGCGGCTGTGAATTTTGGGCTCGGCTGAGCAACGAAGGTATAGCGGAGATGCCTTGGATCAAATCGTCGTAGGCTGGCCGGTCTTTGTAGGGACCTTTTTGTCCATAGCCGACGAGCGACGTGTAGATGATTCCCGCGTTATGAGCCTTGACGTCCTCATAGCCCATGCCCAAACGGCGCAGGGCAGACGGCCGGATATTGCTGACGAAGACGTCCGATTCCTCGCACAGTCTGAGCAGCGCCGCACGCCCAGCGGGTGTTTTTGCATCCAGCACCACGCTGCGCTTGTTGCGGTTGCTTTGCAAAAAAAGCGATCCCATTTTTGGATTGCGCATGGCCCCGGCCACGCGCAGAAGATCACCTTCGTCGCTCTCAATCTTGATCACGTCAGCGCCATAGTCGGCGAGGATCTGCGTGGCAAAGGGCCCCATCAACACGGACGTCATATCCAAAATGCGGATGCCGGCCAGTGGCCCGGTCGGTTTTGTCATGCTGCTCACGTTAATGCGCGATCAGCGCAACAGCATCTGCCAATGAGACCACTTTCGTGTTGTCAAACAGCATGGCGTAAGCCGCGGGTTCCCAGTCACCATCGGGTGGCGTCAGCGGATCAATCGGCTCAAGCCGGTGTTCCAGCACAAAACGGCTGATCAGCAGCTTGCGTGGATCGCCATGGGCTTGTGTGCTTTCCCATGCCAACACAACGGCGCTGGCGGCGTTGTAGAAAGCTGTTGTGGCTTGACGGGCCATGTGCTCGCCTTGCGGCGCTGCGGCCACCGTGCTGATGAACTGAAAGCTTTTGTCGACCACCTTCAGCAGTCGGTTCCTGAAAACTTCGGGCAGCATGGTCAGCTGAGCGACTTGTTTTTGTAGCAGCGCATACAGCGCCTTGTGGGCGTTGGCCTTGCCAACAGCGCGCCTGACAACGTCGATGGCGTTGATGTTGCTGGTCCCTTCCCAGAGCACACCAATATGCGAATCACGCACCAGACGGGCGTTGACCCATTCTTCGATGTAGCCATTGCCGCCACGCGTTTCCATCGATGCGCGTGCGGCCGAGATGGCGTCACGGCAAGCGCGGAATTTGACCAGGGGCGTCAAAATTCGGATGAGTTGTGTCGCCTCTTCATCGCCGGCACGTGACAGGTCCATGTATTTAGCGGCAAGCATCGACAAGGCCAGCGCTTGTTCTGCTGGCACCAGAATTTTCATGACCTGGCGCCGCAGCAGGGGGTGGTCGATGATCTTGGCGCCAAACGCGTTTCTGTTTTTGGCAACTTGCATCGCCTCGTTGTAGCAACGGCGCATTTGGCCCGCCGCACGAACGCCGTGCGACAGCCGCGACATGTTGACCTGTTCCATCATCTGCTTGATGCCTTGGTCGGCACGACCCACCAGATACGCAGTGGCACCCTCCAACACAATTTCGCACGATGCCAGTGACTTCGTTCCCAGCTTGTCTTTCAGTCGGACGATCCGGTATTGGTTGCGCGTGCCATCCGGCAGGTATCGCGGTAAGGCGAACATGGCGACACCCTTGATACCCTCCGGTGCGCCTTCGGGCCGCGCCAGAATCAACGCAATATGCGCATCGGTGTGCGAGGCAAACCATTTGTCGCCATACAGGCGCCAGACGCCGTCTTCATGGCGCGCCACGGTCTCGAGTGTTCCGACGTCGGACCCGCCGGCTCGCTCCGTCATGAACTGCGTGCCCTTCCAAAGGTCTTTCAGCTGGGGTGCCAGCATCTTGGGCAGTAGATAGTTTTTCAACTCTTCACTGCCGTAAGTTTTGAGGACGTGAATGGTCGCGTCCGTGATGCTCAACGGGCACATCATGCCAAATTCCGACTGGATGAAAAGGTACTGAAATGCGTACTTCATGGCCTGCGGCGGTGTGCCATTCCAACCCAGTGCGCCAGGTTTATGGCACATGGAATGCAGTTGAAAATCTTCAAATCCGATTTTCTCCATGTCACGGTAAGCCGGGTGATAAACGATGGTGTCCAGATCCCGACCAAATCTGTCTCGGTGCTCCAACACGGGCGGGTTGCGGTCCACCAGTCGGGCTAAGGTGTCGAGCTCATTGCCGGCAACTGCGCCCAGCTGCTTGAGCAGGGGCTCAAAATGCTGCAGAACTTCAGCTGGTGTGTTGACGCGCAACGAGGCCTGAAAGCTCGGGTCGATGTCATAAAAATTCAGACCCGCGCAGTCGGGCGCGATGTGACCGTTGTCGGGTATGGCGGGGACAGCGTCGAATTGACTTTTAGCGGCACTGGCCAAGTGCACTTGTGTGGCGTGGTCTGACATTGATTTTCCAGTCTCTGTGGTGAAATTTTCTAGTTTGATCGGATGGGTGGCTGCGAAGCTGAACTCTTACTGCTTTTCCATTTTGGCGGCTTCAACAATTTTGGCCCAGCGCTTGGTATCTTGCTCAGCAAATGTGCCGAGTTGTTCTGGGGTGGTCGGAAACGGAGTGGCACCGGTGGCCGACAAAAAGCTGGCCGTGGCGGGCTCGTTCAGGATGTTGGTCAACATGGCATTGAGCTTGAGCACATTGGCTTTAGGCACTTTGGCCGGCACGTAGGCCGCGACCCACGCAATCAGCTCAAAGCCGGGCAAACCACTTTCGTCGAGTGAAGGCACATCCGGCATGGTGGGCGCTCTTTTGGCGCTGGTGACTGCCAAGACGCGCAATGCCCCTTTTTGAACCAGCGCAGCCGAGCTGACCGGGTCTGCAAAAATAGAGTCCACATGCCCACCCATCAAATCAGTCAAGGCTTGCGGTGATCCTCTGTAAGGCACGTTGATGATGTTCAGACCTTCCCGTTCTTTCATCAACTCACCCGCACCACGGCCAGTTTGGCTGGCTGTTCCAAAGCTCAGTGGGGTAGGATTTTTTCTGGCCAGTGCGAAATACTCGGCAATGTTTTTTGCCGGAAAATCAGCCCTGACGGTGAGCATCATCGGGATTTTGACCA
The DNA here is from genome assembly GCA_947447355.1 of Comamonadaceae bacterium. GTDB lineage: Bacteria > Pseudomonadota > Gammaproteobacteria > Burkholderiales > Burkholderiaceae_C > Polaromonas. The sequence goes on along the minus strand of CANFJF010000045.1, from coordinate 4,669 downwards.
AGCCGGTGACGGGTGCGAAATCGGCCTTTGGATCAAAGGGCATCGATTTAAAGAGGCTGACGTTGGCGGCTTGCGTCGAGTTGGTGGTGACAAACACGGTGTAGCCATCCGGTTCCGAGCGGAGCACCGCGAGCGCGGCAATATTGCCATCGGCACCGGGCTTGTTTTCGACAATCACCGGAACATTCGCGACTTTTCCCAGATCAGACGCCAAGCGTCTTGCGATGCCGTCGGTCGCACTTCCCGCGGGAAATGGCACGACGAAGGTGATGCGTCGGTTTGGAAAGTCCTGCGCTGATGAAAGCATCGGTAGCAGACAAACTAACAGGGCCAAAACAAATCCGGTCACAGCGTTACGGTGCATATTTGTCTCTCATTTTTAGGATGGGAATTGCTATGTAAATCCTACCGAAATATGTCAAAAAGTAAAATTAATTATTGGACTCCTGTTATTAGAAATACTTTTATCTAAAAAGAAAACGATTTGATTTGCGTTGAGTCATCGCTTTAGATATGCGCCCTGTGATGCGCTCATTACTTAGTGGTCTCACTTGTCAGCCTTTAGGATTGGACTTTTATGTGGAATTTGAATGTCATGAAACCTGCATTTTTTGAGGCCGTGATCATCGATCTGGACGGCACCATGGTGGACACCCTCGGCGACTTCGTGGCGGCTCTGAACCTGATGCTGACTGACTTGGATCTGGCCCCCGTTGACAGAGGCGTCGTGGAACCGATGGTTGGAAAGGGGTCAGAGCACTTGATCCAATCGGTTCTGGAACATGTGTTGAAAATGCATTCAGCCCCGGTTAATCAGAATGCCGTCTCGCTTTACCCGGCCGCATGGGCCAGTTACCAGAGTCATTACCTAGAGATCAACGGTCAGCATGCGCAGGTCTACCCGGGTGTGATCGAGGGCCTGCAACGCATGCAAGGTCGGGGACTCAAGTTGGCTTGCCTGACCAACAAGCCGCTGGCATTTGCACAGCAGTTACTCAAGATGAAGGGCTTGGATGTTTATTTCAGCCAAGTCTTTGGCGGCGATTCTTTTGAGCGCAAAAAACCCGATCCCATGCCGCTGCTGAAGACCTGCGAAGCGCTGACCAGCACGCCGGTTCGCACGCTCATGCTTGGCGATTCCAGCAACGACGCGCATGCGGCGCGGGCGGCAGGTTGCCCGGTCGTGCTGGTGACTTACGGCTACAACCACGGCCAGCCGATTCGGGCGGTCGACGCCGATGGTTTCGTCGACTCTTTCCCTGAACTGGTGTTTTTATCCGAACGACCCACAAGCTCAATTGCTTAGAGGGGCCTTGACCTGCGGCAGGTTTTCCTTTGCTACACTTCGCCCTCATATGTTCATTCACAGCATCACATGTACAGGTTGTAGCAGCCGGGGAGCTTGGCTTTGGCGTCGCTGCTCGCTCCGTCACGCCTGATCGCTAAAGCTCTTTTTTTCAAGCATCCAAGCTTTCAGGCTGGCAGTGTCACCAGCCTCCCGCCTCTCAGTCTTCGGGTTGTTTGAGGCCCCTTGAATGAAGAGTGGCCCAGACGTCAGCGCTGGCCACGCAATAAGGACTTGCTTTGATCTCCGAACTTGAATTCAAAAGCCTTGCGCAACAGGGTTACAACCGCATTCCTTTGATGGCAGAAGCCTTTGCCGATCTGGAAACCCCGCTTTCGCTCTACCTCAAACTGGCGTTTTCCAAAGACGGTGGCAAGTTCAGCTTTTTGCTGGAGTCTGTCGTGGGCGGGGAGCGTTTCGGCCGCTACAGCTTCATTGGCTTGCCTGCGCGCACCTTGGTACGGGCCCGTGGTTTTGGCCCGGATGCTGTGACCGAAGTGGTGACCGACGGCCAAGTGGTCGAAACCTCGGCCCAGAATCCGCTGGATTTCATCGAGGCGTACCAGAAGCGTTTCAAGGTGGCGCTGCGCCCCGGTCTACCGCGTTTTTGTGGTGGTCTGGCCGGTTATTTTGGCTACGACACGGTGCGTTACATCGAGAAAAAACTCGAAGCCTCGTGCCCGCCGGACACGCTCGGTTGTCCCGACATCTTGCTGTTGCAATGCGAAGAACTGGCGGTCATTGACAACTTGTCGGGCAAGCTTTATTTGATTGTCTATGCCGACCCGGCCGCACCCGAGGCCTTTGCCAATGCCAAGAAACGGTTGCGTGGCCTGAAGGATCAGCTGCAGTATTCGGTCAGCGCGCCGGTGGTCAAGCCATCGCTGGGTTATCCGGCAGAGCGCGAGTTCGCCAAGGCGGATTACATCGCCGCTGTCGAGCGTGCCAAGGAGCTCATTGCCGGCGGTGACTTCATGCAGGTGCAGGTCGGCCAGCGCATCAAGAAGCGCTACACCGAGTCGCCGCTGTCGCTGTACCGGGCGCTGCGCTCGCTGAATCCAAGCCCCTACATGTATTACTACCACTTCGGTGATTTTCATGTGGTTGGCGCATCGCCTGAGATTTTGGTGCGTCAAGAGGCCATCGTCGTCAAGGACGCGCAAGCCGGTGGTGCCGAGAAAACCGCGCAAAAAATCACCATTCGTCCGCTCGCCGGAACGCGGCCTCGCGCCGCTTCGGTCGAGGCGGACAAGGCCATCGAGCAAGAGCTCATCAACGACCCGAAAGAGCGCGCCGAACACGTCATGCTGATCGACTTGGCGCGCAACGACATTGGCCGTATCGCCGAGATCGGTTCGGTCAAAGTCACCGAGGCTTTTGCGGTCGAGCGTTACAGCCATGTGATGCACATCGTCAGCAACGTTGAAGGCGTTTTGCTCGAAGGCATGAGCAACATGGATGTGCTGAAGGCGACCTTTCCGGCCGGCACCTTGACGGGCGCACCGAAGGTTCACGCGATGGAGTTGATTGATCAGTTGGAGCCCACCAAGCGCGGCTTGTATGGTGGGGCTTGCGGTTACCTGAGTTACGCCGGCGACATGGACGTTGCGATTGCGATTCGCACCGGCATCATCAAAGACCAGACGCTGTATGTGCAAGCGGCTGCGGGTGTGGTGGCTGACTCGGTGCCCGAGCTGGAATGGAAAGAAACCGAAGCCAAGGCGCGCGCACTGCTGCGCGCCAGCGAACTGGTTGAAGAGGGGCTGGAATGAAACTCTTGATGATCGACAACTACGACAGCTTCACCTACAACATCGTCCAGTACTTTGGCGAGTTGGGGGCGGAGGTGGAGGTGCTGCGCAATGATGAAGTGACGCTGGCCGATATTGAAGCACGCGCACCCGACCGCCTGGTGATTTCGCCAGGACCCTGCTCGCCAGCAGAGGCTGGCATTTCCGTCGCGGCGATTCAGCACTTCGCGGGCAAGCTGCCTATTTTGGGCGTCTGCTTGGGCCATCAGGCGATTGGCGCAGCCTTTGGCGGCAAGATCATTCGCTCTCAGCAACTCATGCACGGCAAGACCAGCGTCATCACCACCACGCAAGAGGGCGTGTTCGCCAACTTGCCCGAGAAGTTTGTCGTCAACCGCTACCACTCACTGGCGATTGAGCGCGGGACTTGTCCCGACGTGTTGGCCGTGACGGCCTGGACTGACGACGGCGAGATCATGGGGGTGCGTCACAAGACGCTGGCGATTCAGGGGGTTCAGTTCCACCCTGAATCCATCCTCACTGAGCACGGTCATGCCATGCTGAAAAACTTTTTGCTGCAGGCCTGAGCACTCACCGTCGCCTGACCGCCGTTCTCTCTATTTCGAAAGCTTCAAGATGTCCCAATCACAGAAGATCACGCCCCAAGAAGCCTTGCAACGCACGATCGAACACCGTGAGATTTTTCACGATGAGATGCTGCACATCATGCGGATGATCATGAATGGCGAGATGTCGCCCGTGATGATGGCCGCGCTCATCACCGGCTTGCGCGTCAAGAAAGAAACCATCGGCGAGATCACCGCTGCCGCGCAGGTCATGCGTGAGTTTTCAACCAAGGTCGAGGTGGCTAACAAGACGCATCTGATCGACATCGTCGGCACTGGCGGCGATGGCTCACACACCTTCAATATTTCTACCTGTGCCATGTTTGTGGCGGCAGCGGCAGGCGCCAAGGTTAGCAAGCATGGTGGCCGCAGTGTCAGCAGCAAGTCGGGCAGTGCCGACGTGCTGGAAGCCTTGGGCATCAACATCAACTTGTCTCCAGACGCCATTGCGCATTGCATCGCGACCGTGGGCGTTGGTTTCATGTTCGCGCCGAACCATCACCCGGCCATGAAAAACGTCGCACCGATTCGCAAAGAACTGGGCGTACGGACGATTTTCAATATTCTTGGCCCGCTGACGAATCCGGCCAGCGCACCAAATATCCTCATGGGCGTTTTCCACCCGGACCTCGTTGGTATTCAGGTGCGGGCCTTGCAGCGGCTGGGCGCCGAGCACGCCCTGGTGGTCTACGGCAAGGATGGCATGGATGAGATCAGCTTAGGCGCTGCGACGGTGGTGGGCGAGCTCAAAAACGGCGAGATCACCGAATACGAAATCCACCCCGAAGACTTCGGCTTGCCGATGGCTGGTAGCCGCGCATTGCGCGTCGAAACACCGGAGCAGTCGATGCAGATGCTCACGGGTGTACTGGACGGCGAGGAGGGGGCACCCGCCGACATTGTCGTGCTCAACGCGGGAGCCGCCCTGTACGCGGCCAACGTGGCTG
>CANFJF010000044.1 GCA_947447355.1 Comamonadaceae bacterium | reverse complement strand
CCGTTTAAAAACGATGCGCATGCGTTTATCTGCCGCCTATAAAGGCGTTAACGCATTACTTATGAAGGTCGGTGCGCAAGATATTCGTTCAGGACAGAAGTTTGACCACACTGTTTTTTTCGGAGAGAACGTCGATATTCATCACATATTTCCTCAGGACTGGTGCAAAAAACAAGGCATCAAGCCTTCGGTGTTTGATTCCATCATCAATAAGACGCCGTTGTCTTATCGCACTAACCGAATCATTGGCGGGGTTGCACCGTCAGCGTATTTGGAGAAGCTTGAAAAGGGCAACGCGACTTCGCCGCCGATTGAATCTCAAAAGCTGGACGGCTACCTCCGCTCTCATCTGATTAATCCCGAGTTATTACGCAGCGATAACGTCGATGCATTCATGCTGGATCGTCAAACTCAGTTACTCACTTTGATTGAACGGGCAACGGGAAAGTTGGCCTACACAGGGGATGTCGCCGATGAGGGTGAAGACGCTGAGGGCGATGAGGAAGATGCTGAATAAAAGATGTCAATGAAGTCTTAAACTTCTGGCCCTGATTGAGTGGGTAAGTGCCTTGACCGATTTCAGACCAAATGGCGCATGCCTTGCGCCGTTTCACTCAGCACATTCAGCACGCGCCGCACGGCGTCTTCGCTTGACTCGTGGCCCATCGGCATGGTCACACTCAGCGCACCCATCACCTGACCGTGGCGGTCGCGCAGCGGCACGGCAATGCCGCGGTAGTTGAGTTCGAGTTGCTGCTCTGACAGCGCCCAACCTTGCGCCCGCACGCGGGCCAGTTCGATGTGCAAGCGCTCCTTGCTGGCGATGGTGTGCGAGGTGTAGGTGCTCAGTGTGTTGTGGCTCAGCCAGGCTTCAACCCAGTCGGGGCCGCGCAGGGCCAGCAGCAGCAAACCAGCCGCTGTCACTTGGGCTTGGACACGGGCGCCGAGCACGTAGCCGGTGTTCATGACGCGGTTCGAGCCGTTGCGGGCGATGTAGACGATGTCGTCGCCGTCCATCACGCTGACAAAAGCACTTTCTTGCGTGCCGGCGGTGACGCGTTGCAAAAACGGCTGCACGATGCGCGGCAGCCGCGCTGACTCGAGGTAAGACTGGCCCATACGCAGCACCCGCGGCGTCAGCCAGAACAGTTTGCCGTCGGTGGCGACGTAGCCCAGATGTTCCAACGTGAGCAAATACCGCCTCGCTGCTGTTCGCGTGATGCCGCAGCGCAGCCCGGTCTGGCTGGCGGTCATGCGCGGGTTGGCGTCGTCAAAACTTTCCATCACCGACAGGCCTTTTTCAAGGCCGGCGATCCAATCGCGTTTGTCCAAAGTGGGGCGGATGTCTGTGGTGGCAGGCATTTTTTATGGCTTTTTTTTGACGGGGTGAAACCCGAATTTTGATCGATTGTTGATCATTGTTGTTCGTTAATCGCGCAAATTATAAATTGGCAAAACTTCTGAAGTGCCAAACGGCTACAGTACTTCCCCAACAGCCACTTGCTAATCCTCAAGCCATGACCGACTTCCTCCAACTCTTCTTCTCTGGCCTGGCCACCGGCAGCATTTATGCGTTGGCGGCCCTTGGCTTCACCTTGCTGTGGCAGGCCTCAGGCACGATCAACTTCGCCCAAGGCGAGTTCGTCATGCTGCCGGCTTTCATGATGCTGGGATTCATGTCTTTCGGCGCGCCCGTGCTGGTCAGCGTGGTCTGCACCGTTCTGCTAGCGGTGCTGCTGCTGGGCTGGGTCTTCAAACGGGGTCTGGTGGATCCGCTGTTCAAGTACGGCATGATGCCGATCGTGGTCGCCACCATCGGTTTGTCGATTGCGATGCGCAACGGCGTGCGGGCGGGCTATAGCGCTGAAGCGCATCCGTTCCCCAGCCTCTTTGCCGACAAGATCTACAACATCGCTGGCGTCACCATCACCTTGCAAGACATGGGCACTTTTGCATTGGCGCTGATCATCGTCTTGGCGACGCAGGCTTTCCTGGCCAAGACCGTCACCGGTCGGGCCATGCAGGCTGTGGCGCAGAACACTGAAAGCGCGTCGGTGCTCGGCATCAATGTGCCGCGCATGATTTTTTACACCTTCGCCATCAACGCGGTGCTGGCGGTGGCCGCGGCGATGCTGGTCACGCCCACTTATCTGGCCAAGTTCGACATGGGCGAGGGCCTCGGTAACAAGGCTTTTTTTGCCGCCATCATCGGCGGCTTTAACAATTCCCGTGGTGCTCTGCTGGGCGGGCTGATCGTCGGGGTCTGTGAAAACCTGGCGGCTGCCTACATTTCCCCCGCTTACAAAGATGCCGTCGCGCTGGTGATTTTTATGGTCGTGATTCTGTTCAAACCGCAAGGTCTGTTGGGCAAAAAAGAGGAGCGCAAGGTATGAAGCTCTTGCAACACAAAGTCGGGTTGGCTTTCACCTTGGTGGGCGCTGCGCTGCTGCTGGTGGCGCCGCAGTACTTGAAGAACTATGGCGTTTATTTGCTGAGCTACTGGCTGGTGTTCGTCATCGCCATCATGGGCTTGAACCTGACCACCGGTTACGCCGGCCAGAAATCGCTGGGTCATGCGGCCTTCTTTGGCATCGGCGCTTACACCGTGGCGATCTTGATGAAGGCCGGTTTCAGCTTCTGGCTCGGTTTGCCGGCTGCCGCCTTGATTTGCTTTGTGGTCGGGCTGGTACTGGGCTTTCCGGCGCTGCGCGTGCAGGCCATTTATCTGGCCTTTGCCACGCTCGGGTTCAACACAGCCATCTGGCTGGTGATGCGCAACGAGGAGTGGCTCACCGGCGGCACCTTCGGCATCAACAACGTGGCTAGGCCTTCCTTGTTGGGCTATTCGCTGGAAGGCAATCGGCCGTATTACTACTTTGTGCTGGCGGTCACTTTGGTGATGGCGGGTCTGTTGTGGGGCTTGCTGCGATCGCCGTGGGGCAAGGCTTTCAAGGCACTGCGTGACAACCCGATCCGGGCTGAAAGCTTGGGCATCGACATTCGAAGCTACACGCTGCTGAGCTTTGCCATTGGCGCGGTGTATGCCGGTGTGGCGGGTGCGCTGTTTGCATCGCTGGTGCAGTTCATCGAGCCGGCCCCCTTCGCTGTGGGGGCGTCCATCATGATGTATTTGATGGTGGTGGTCGGCGGTGCGGGTTACTTTTTGGGGCCGGTGTTGGGCGCTGCAGTGGGCGTGATTTTGCCGGAATGGATGCGCGATGTACCTGGCGTTGCCGCATGGTATTTACCGATTTTTGGCTCCGCCGTGGTGCTGATGATGGTCTGGTTGCCGGACGGTTTGCTGAGCATCCCGGACCGATTGAGGGAGCGCCGTGCTGCGCGTGAAGCCTCAGCCTTGCGTACTGCCAACGCGGCAAAAATGAAGACTCAGTCATGAATCATCCTTTGCTCAAAGTCACTGGCCTTAAAAAAGCTTACGGTGCGATTCAAGCGGTCGGGGGTGTCTCTTTTGAAGTCATGCCGGGTGAAATATTTGGCGTCATCGGGCCCAATGGATCGGGCAAGACCACCATGTTCAACAGCGTGCTGGGGCAGATCACGCCCGATGCCGGTGAGATCGAACTGAATGGCCAGAGCATCAGCGGACTGTCACCACTGGCGCTGAGCCGGCGCGGTGTCGGCCGTACTTTTCAGACGCTGCAGGTCTTCGGGAAAATGACGGTGCGTGACAACCTCATCGTCGCCGCGCAAGAGCACCAAGGCAGTATGCTGAGCCGCATTTTTGCGCCTGGCGACTCGGGTCTGGGCGACAGAGCCGATGCATTGATCGATCAATTCCGCATCCGGCACGTCGCCAACACGCTGGCTGGCACCTTGAGTTATGGTCAGCAAAAGTTGGTCGATATTGCCATGGCATTCATGGCTCAGCCGGCACTGGTGTTGCTGGACGAGCCTTGTGCTGGCGTCAACCCAAGTTTGGTCGGCGGCATTTCCAGTCTGCTCAAAGAACTCAACCGGAATCCAAAGTTGGGTCAGCAAAGTTCATTTGTCGTGATCGAGCACAACATGGATTTCGTCATGGACCTCTGCCACCGCATCATGGTGATGGTTGAGGGGCAGGTCATGGCGATTGGCACACCGGCCGAAATTCGCGGAAATAAAGAGGTGCTTGACGCCTATCTGGGGAACTGATGATGGCCAACGAAGACATCTGTATTGAGTTTGACGATGTGGTGGCGGGTTACAAGGATTTCATGATCCTGAACAACCTGTCTTTCAAGGTTCGTCGCGGCACCATCACCTTGCTGCTGGGGCCCAACGGCGCGGGTAAATCGACCGTTTTAAAAACACTCTTTGGCTTGCTCAAGCCGCGACAGGGCCGGATTCTGCTGGACGGCGAGGACATCTCAGGGGCGACGCAAAAAGCGCTGCTCGCCAAAGGCATTGCCTTTGTGCCTCAGGGGCGCAATCTGTTTGGTCAGCTGACGGTTTTTCAAAACCTGGAGTTGGGCGGTATCACGCTCGGCACCAAGACCACGCATGAGCGCATCCCCGAAGTGCTCAACTTTTTCCCCCGCGTGAAAGAACGCTTGCATTCACAAGCGTCTGCCTTGTCGGGTGGTGAACAAAAGCAGCTAGAAATCGGTCGGGCGCTGTTGCTGCGACCCAAAGTCTTGTTGATTGACGAGCCTTCAATTGGCTTGTCGCCGTTGGTGGTACAAGATGTTTTCAAGTTGTTGAAAACCTTGGTAGCCCAAGGCACGACAGTGCTGATGGTCGAGCAAAACGTCAAAAGCGCGTTGAAGATCTCAGACGATGCGATTGCGCTGGAGTCTGGCCAGTTGGTGCTGCACAAGGCGGCATCAGAATTGCTGGCCGATCCGCATATTGAACGGCTGTTCCTCGGTGGCGGCCACGTCCCCGAATTGAGCAGCACAGCCAGCGTCGCCACCACGGCTTGATTTTTGAATTTTTTATTGAGTTGTCATTTCAGGACGCACCATGAGCACCCATTTACAAGCACTTTCCGCCGACCGCGAAGCTATTCCGGAAGCAGCTAATCCACTCGGCCTGGACGGCATTGAGTTCATTGAATACACCACCAGCAAGCCGCAGGCGCTGGGTCAGGTGTTGGAGATGATGGGCTTTCGCCCGGTGGCTCGCCATCGCTCGCGTGAGGTGCTGTTGTACCGTCAAGGCGCCATCAACGTCATCGTCAACGCGCATGTCTCGGCCCTGCCGGATGGCGCTGCACCGCAAGACAAACCGGTGATTGCGGCCATTGGCCTGCGCGTGCGCGACGCCGCTGCGGCTTACCGCCGTGCGCTGGAGCGAGGCGCCTGGGCGGTGCCGCCGCGGGTCGAGGTGATGGAGTTGAACATCCCGGCGATTCATGGCGTGGGCAAGAGCCGACTTTACTTTGTCGACCGTTACGACAAGTTCTCGATTTACGACGTGGACTTTGTGCCGATTCCAACGGTTGAGCAGCACCCGCCGGCGGTCGCCGGTCTGCACTTTTTTGGCGTGGTGCAGTACATCGGTAACGACCGCACCGAAGACTGGGCTGAGTTTTACCGCGAGCTGTTTGGCTTCACTGATTTGCCCGACGACAAGCGCTTTGGTGTTTTGCCCAAGGGCCGTATTTTGCAAAGCCCATGCCCGGCCGCGTCGCGGTTTTATGTGCAGCTGATTGAGCCTGAAGCCAGCGTATTGGACGTTGAGGATGACGAAGCCCTGCAGCGCATTGGCTTGGGTACCGCCGACGTGCACGCGACGGTGGCCGAGCTGGCCCAACGCGGTGTGGAGTTTGTGCAGTCGCGTGGCGTGCAGACCGAAGACCGCGGTGCGCTCACCCGCACCTGGCTGCAAAGCGTCAGCTTTGAATTGGTCCAAGACCAGCGCACTGGCCCTGCGAGCGGCGAGCGGAGCTGAGTCATGCACTACAGCGGAAACATCAGCGACTTCGGGATGGACACCATCTCTTTGGCCGGGCCTTTGGAGGCTAAGCTCAAGGCCGTGCGCGAAGCGGGCTTCACGCAGATCATGCTGTCGGCACGCGATCTGGTCGGCCATCCTGAGGGTCTAGAGGCGGCTGTGCAGGCTGTGAAATCCAGCGGCTTGCGCGTCACCGGCTTTCAGGTGTTGCGGGATTTTGAAGGCTTGTCAGGCCATCTGCACGAGTACAAGATGGACATCGCCAAGTCGATGCTCGAGATGTGTCACGCGCTGGATTGCCGCGTGCTGCTGATCTGTTCATCGACCTCCGTGCACGCCACCGGGGACACGGCCGCGCTGGTTAAAGATTTGCGCAAGCTGGCCATGCTGGCGATTCCGATGAACATCAAAATAGCCTACGAAGCCTTGTCATGGGGCCGTGTGGTCAATGAGTTTCCGCAGGCCTGGGACATCATCACCCAAGCCGACATGCCGAACCTGGGGCTTGGCTTCGACTCGTTCCACATGTTCGCCACCAAGACCTCGCTGGACGAACTCGACATGCTCGACCCGAGCAAGATTTTTCTGGTGCAACTGGCCGACTTCATGTGGACCGAGATCAAGTCGGTTGAAGAGCGCATCACCACGGCGCGGCACTTTCGGGTGTTTCCGGGCGAGGGCGTTCACAGCGAAGCGCTGGCTGCCTTGGTCAACAAGCTGCACAGCCTGGGTTACCGCGGTGACTACAGCTTTGAGGTTTTCAACGATGACTACCAACAAATGCCTTTGCCGACAGTCGCGCAGCGGGCGTGGCGCTCAGCACAGTGGCTGGGTGAAGACGTGTTGCGTCGGTCGGTGCCGCTGCCGAATCAGATCCGGCTCAAACGCTGAAAAGGTGGCTAGACTCATTCTTTCATCACTTTTTAAAAGCCCCCGACCATGAGTATTTTCGAAGGCTTTTTGTCTACCCCTGAGAGCCTCGAGGCATTCGGCGAGCGTGATTTTTTGGCAGCGATGTTGCGTTTTGAGGCGTCGTTGGCCAGAGCCCAGGCGCGCGTTGGCTTGATTCCCGAGAGCGCCGCGCAGTCCATCATCGACACCTGCAAGGTGGAGCTCTTTGACGTCAGCAAGATCGTCCGTGACAGCGGGCGCGCCGGCACGCTGGCCATTCCTTTGATGAAAAGCCTGAAGGAAACGGTCGGTCTTTTCAATCCAGACGCGGTGCGCTTTGTTCACTTTGGCAGCACCAGCCAAGATGTCATTGACACCGCTTTGTCGCTGGTCACGCGTGACGCGCTGGCTTGGGTGCAAGCCGATGTGCAAATTAGCATTGATGCGCTGTTGGTGTTGGGCGAGAAGCACGCGGCGGATCCGATATTGGCGCGCACGCTGTTGCAGCCAGCCTCGGTCACCAGCTTCGGTTTGAAGTGCGCTGGCTGGGTTGCACCGCTTATTCGCAGCCAGCAACGTTTGCAAATAGCTGCCGCCAATGCGCTGTGTGTACAGCTCGGTGGGGCGGTCGGCACGCTGGCCCAAATGAAGGCGCATGGCCCGGAGGTCATCGCTCTGATGGCGGCTGACTTGCAGCTCAAAGCGCCGATGGCCACTTGGCACACGCAGCGAGACGAATGGGTTGCGCTAGGGTGTGAGCTGGGCTTGCTGGTGGGCAGCCTCGGCAAGATCGCCCGCGACATTTCTCTCATGGGCCAATTCGAAGTCAATGAAGTGTCCGAGCCGGTCGAGGCCGGTCGGGGTGGTTCGTCAGCCATGCCGCATAAGCGCAATCCGGTGGCGTGTATGGTGGCGCTGGTGGCCGCACAGCGCGCACCGCAGCGGGTGGCGGCGTTGTTGGCAGCGATGCCGCAAGAGCACGAGCGCGCGCTTAGCCATTGGCAAGCCGAGCTGGCCGAATGGCCGGGTCTGTTGATGTCGGCGCATGGCAGCGCACGCGCTATGGCCCAAGCTTTGCCAGGTTTGCAGGTGGATACAGTGCGTATGCAGGCTAACCTGAATGCCCTGCGCGTTGTGCTGCCTACTGCCGCTGCGGACGAGTGGTTCAGCCCGGCGTTAGCATTGCACGCGGCCGACGTCACCCATGCGCAACTGAAAGCCTTGAAGAGTTTGAACGCGCACAATTCGATTCAGCCCGACGACACCCTCTAAACCCTACATGAAAGCGAAACGATGATCGACCCCAGCAACAACCACGCACAAGATTACGACGCAGGCATGCAGAACCGCCGCCGCGTGCTGGGCAATGCCTGGGTCGACAAATCGCTGGTCAACGTGAATGACTTCAATGGGGAGTTTCAGAACCTGATCACGCGCTATGCGTGGAACGAGGTCTGGGGCCGTCCAGCCTTTGGCGACAAAACCCGGCGCCTGATGGTGCTGTCGACCATGATCGCGCTGAAAGCCTACGAAGAATTTGCCCTGCATGTGCGTGCCGGCTTGGACGGTCCGCCAGAGTCGCGCTTGACCCCTGAAGACATCAAAGAAGTGATCATCCAAGCGGCGATTTACTGCGGCGTGCCCGCGGCTAACCATGCGTTTTCTATCGCCGGTGCGATCTTGCGCGACAAAGGATTGTTGACATCCCCTGAAGCCAAGCCATCCCCCAAACTCCATTGGGTCCGTGAAGGCCAAGGCCCGGTGGTGATGCTGAGTCATGCACTTGGCTGCGACATCAGCATGTGGGACGCGGTGGCGGAACGCTTGAAGCTGCGCTTCACCGTCTTGCGCTATGACGCCCGTGGCCATGGCCAATCAGAAGCGCCTGCAGGCCCTTACAGCATGGAGATGCTGGCCGATGACGCGGCTGCGTTGATCAACGCGCAGGCCACAGGCCCCGTGCATTTTGTCGGTCTGAGCATGGGCGGTATGACCGCGCAGGCGCTGGCTGCCCGGCACCCACAACTCGTCAAGAGCATCACGATTGCCAACGCGGCCGATTATTACGGAGAACCCGCCGGTGCTATGTGGCGCACCCGTATCAACACGGTGCTGACCCAGGGTGTTCCTGCTGTCGCTGAGGGTGCCATCCAGCGCTGGTTCACGCCTGAGTTCATTGCTGACACGGCGGGTGGGGGTGCCGCTCGCGTGGCAACGCTGCGTCAGAAGCTCGAAAAACTCGCGCCAGAACCTTATGCGGCGAGTTGCGGTGCGGTGGCCGCGATTGATTTTCGCAGCAGCAACCCACGCATCACCTGCCCGACGCTGGTGATCGGCGGTACCCGCGACGAAGCCACACCCATGGCGTTGTCAGAGGCCATTGTCAGCAGCATTTCGGGCGCCCAACTTGTGACTCTGCCTGCGGCGCATTTGAGCGCGGTCGAGCAGCCACAGGCATTTGCAGCCTTGCTGGAAACGTTTTTGGAGAGCGTGAAGTAGTCTTTCTTTGCGATAGGGAAATATCGTCATGGCGATCAATTCCAACCTGCCATTGCGAGCGTAGCGCGGCAATCCATGACTCTGAATTCGGGCTCCTAGACTGCCGCGCTTCGCTCGCAGTGACAAAACCGATGGACTGCCGCGCTGCGCTCGCAGTGACGGGCAAACAGATAGCCGCGCTGCGCTCGCAGTGACGAAAAATGCCGCTCGCCATGACGAATTTTTTAGCTTGGCCAAGGTCGTTCACAATTCAGCCCATGGTCACCAAGTCCCACTACCCCATTGATGAGCGCGAGGTTGAGTTCAGCGCGATTCGGGCGCAGGGGGCGGGCGGACAAAACGTCAACAAGGTGTCCAGTGCGGTGCATTTGCGATTTGATATTGCAGCGTCTTCCTTGCCGGTCGAGATCAAGGAGCGCTTGCTGTGTCTGAGCGACAGCCGCATCACGCAGGACGGGGTGTTGGTGCTGAAGGCGCAGCAACACCGCACGCAAGAGATGAACCGCAGCGATGCGCTGGCGCGCTTGCAGGGAGTGGTTGACAGCGTGGCGGTGCCGCCCAAAGCCCGGCGTGCGACCAAACCGACCTATGGTTCTAAGCAGCGACGGTTAGAGGGCAAGAGCCAGCGCTCCAGCATCAAAAGTTCACGCGGCAAGGTGCAAGACTGAGACGGGTATAAACGTGGCATGAATTCAGCCACCGACAACGCTCACCCAAAACAACAAAACTTAGCCGCTGAAGCACCCATAGAGTCAAGCGCCTCGACACCCACCCCCAAGGTACCCGCGGAAGTCGCTCTAGTCATGCAGGGCGCGCGTCGCGTCACCACGCCCTGCGGAACGGGTCAGCTGGTCTGGCATGTCTGGGGTGAGCCGGAGGCCGATCCGGCACTGCCGCCGCTGGTGCTGTTCCATGGCGGTAGCGGTAGCTGGACGCATTGGCTGCGCAATCTACTGCCTTTGGCGGCCTCTGGTCGGCGTGTGTTTGTGCCCGATTTGCCCGGGTTTGGCGACTCTGCGCTACCGATCAATGGCGTTGACGTGGATGCAGTGCCTGAGCCCTTGGAAGCCGGACTGGCACTGTTGTTGGGCGACACCGCTTGCGATCTGGTTGGCTTTTCTTTTGGGGGCATGACGGCTGGTTTGCTGGCCCATCGCTTTCCGGCCCGGGTGGCGCGTCTGATACTGGTCGGCTCGCCCGGCTTTGGTCTGCAGCCACTGGTGCCGTTCAAGCTCAAAGGCTGGCGCCATCTGCCCGGCGACGATCAGCAACTGGCTGCGCATCAGCATAATTTGCAAGCGTTGATGTTGCACGATCCGGCCGCCATCACGCCGTTGGCCTGCCAAATACAGGCGGCGAATGCGCCGCGTGATCGCATGCCGAAACGGCGTTTGTCGCGCACCGACATCCTTGCTCGTGCATTGCCGGAGATACGCAGCCCGCTTTACTTGCTGTACGGCGAGCACGATCCGTTTTACCGCGGGCAAGTCGGCCGGTACGAAGCTGCCTTGCAGGCCGCGCCAAATTTCAGGGCGTTGCGGGAAATTCAGGGGTCGGGTCATTGGGCCCAGTTTGAGCAACACGAAGCCTTCAATGCAGAAGTATTGTCGATACTGAGAGACAGGCTCTGAGCGCTTGCATGCTCGACCCAAGCGTAAATTCCGCCTGCACTTTTCTATTTGTTCTATTGACAGAACAAACGCTAGCGTGCAATAGTTGCATCACTTATTTCATTGAAAGACCGTCCGCATGGAAGCCTCTAGCAAGACCGCCCGACAGCTGTATACCGATGTCAAGACAAACCCCACCCGCAAGCGTTTTGGTTTTGGCAAGATGCCGGCTCTGGTCAATATCGATCTTCAAAAAGCGTACACCAATGTCGGTGAATTTGCGACGGCCTACGAAACCGATCCGCGTCAGCTGGAGTATGTGAACACGCTGGCTGAAGAATTTCGGAGCAAAGGTTTTCCGGTGGTTTGGACCTATGTGGCGTACATGGATTCTGGCGAAGACTGCGGCGTTTGGGGCACTCGCACCAACACCCCTGACTCGTTGCAAAACATCAAGGTCGGCAGCCGCCGAGCCGAATTTGACGACCGACTTGTGATTGACCACAAGCGGGACATCATCGTCAACAAGCGCATGGCGTCGGTCTTTTTCGAAACCAACCTCGGTTCGGTCTTCAACTTTCACGGGGTCGATACCCTCGTGGTAACCGGCGGTTCGACGTCGGGCTGCGTGCGCGCCACTGTGGTCGACAGCATTTCCCGGAGTTTTCGCACCATCGTCCCGGAAGAGTGTGTGGCCGACAAACACGAGGCCCCGCACTTCGCCAATTTGTACGACATGGCGTTGAAGTACGCCGACGTCTTGTCGGTAGAAGAAACCCTTGAGCAGTTGCGCCGCGTACCTTCTGCTTTGGGGAAAAATCAGTGAAGCGCGATCCGGCACTTTACGACTACCTCCCGTACAACGCCGAGCGGCCCGTGATCCGCTGGCCGGGTGGCGCCCGGGTGGCTTTTTGGGTCGCGCCGAATGTGGAGTTCTACGAGCTCAATCCGCCGCGCAATCCGTCCCGTCCACCGTGGGCCAGGCCATCGCCCGATGTGCTGAATTATTCCTACCGTGACTACGGCAACCGTGCCGGTTTCTGGCGCATGCTGGAAGCCATGAAGCGTTGCAATGTGCGCGGCAGTGTGTCCTTGAATGTGGCCATGTGCGAGCACCACCCTGAAGTCATCAAGGCTTGCGCTGACAACGGCTGGGAGTTTTATTCACACGGCACCTACAACACGCGTTATCTGATGGGCATGAGCGAGGCCGAAGAACGTGCGGTGATTCAGGACTCTATCGACACCATCCGCCAGCACACCGGTCAAAAACTGGACGGCTGGTTGGCACCCGCGCTGACCTACACGCCCAACACGCTGGACCTGGTGGCCGAGATGGGTTTGACCTATATTTGCGATTTGTTTCACGACGACCAACCGGGCCCCGTCAAGGTCAAAAAGGGCCGTTTGACCAGCGTCCCGTACTCGCTGGAAATGAACGACACCATCGTCTACAACGTCAACTTGGTGCAGCCGCGGCGCTATGCCGATATCTTGAAACGCCAGTTTGACCGCTTGTATGAAGAGGGCGAGGCATCAGGAACCGTCATGTGTATTCCGCTGCACCCTTATCTGGTCGGGCAGCCTTACCGCATGGCGGCGTTTGAAGAAGCGCTGTCCTACATTACGAGTCACGACAAGGTCTGGTTGGCCACCGGCCGCGAGATCGCCCAACATTTCAACGACCATTACTTTGATGCTTTTGCGGCCGCTGCCCAGCCCGTGGGAGAAGCCCCATGAGCACGACAAATCCCAAAGCTTTGCCTGAGAATTATCTGGACTATCCGCTGCGTCGCTACGGCATGGACCATGACCACTACGACTGGTCCATGTTGCCTGAGCGCAAACCGGTGGTTTGGCCAAACAATGCCCGCGTTGCGTTGTGGGTGGTACCGGCACTGGAGTGGTTTCCGCTGAACATGGCGGGTGTTCCCTTCAAACCGCCTGGTGCGATGCAGACCGCTTACCCGGACCTGCGTCACTACACCCTGCGCGACTATGGCAACCGGGTGGGCATTTTCAGGATCATGAAGGCGCTCGAAAAACACGGTATTCGTCCTACGGTGGCGGTGAACGCCGCAGTCGCTGTGCGTTACCCCTCGCTCATCAAAGAGTGCACGCAGCGGGGTTGGGAGATCATGGCGAATGGTCTGGACATGGACCATTTGCACCATGCGGGTCTGGCGCTTGACGATGAGAAAAAGCTGATTGACACGACGCTGGAGATTTTGCGTCGGGCCAGTGGTCAGGCGGTGCGGGGCTGGTTGTCACCCGCCAAATCAGAGTCGGCCAGTACGCTGGACTTGCTGGGCGCCGCGGGCTTGGATTACGTGTGCGACTGGGTCAATGACGACATGCCTTACGCCATGCGCACGGCCAGCGGGCCGATTCACGCGATGCCGCACCCGATCGACATCGACGATCACACCATCCTGGTACAAAACCACCATACCGAAGATGATTTCAGGGACCAGCTGTGCGACCAGTTCGACGTGCTGTACAAAGAATCAGCCACTGCGGGTGGCCGGGTCATGGCGATTTCGCTGCACCCTTGGGTGATCGGTCAGCCTTACCGCATGCGCGCACTAGAAGAAGCACTTGCGCACATCATGCGTCACAAAGGCGTGTGGGCGGCCACCGGAAGCGAGATCCTGGATGCCTGGAAAACATCACAGGCTTGAACCTTCAGACGGGCGTCTGGGCTTTGACTTCAGCCAAGTCATTCCAGACGTCTTGCCTTCGGATCTGTCCATCGGCAATTTCGAACCGGTCGATGAAGCGGATGTTCTCGAATGGCGAGCCGTCAAGCCAGAGGCCGCTCAGGGTGCCGGAGCAGTACACCACGGTGACGCCATCGGCCCAGCTCTCATCAAAGCGTTCGTAGTCTTTGGCGATACGGCTGTAGCGGACTTTGGCCCAGGCCAGCAATTCGTCGAGTTGGTGCATGCGTGCATTGCCCGGAAACTGCATGACAAATTCCGGTGCCAGCAAGGCGCTGGCCGCCGCCAAATTGCGATCTTGCATCAGTTCCAGAAATTGACGCACCAGCGCACTGGCATCAGCGCATTCCGGTCCGCCCTTGGAGAACACCCGGCCATCGCGTTGGTAAGTGTGGGCATGGTTCACGAACACCGTGGTGCCCGCAGCGGCCGCAGCAATCACAGAGCGTGCAGCCAGGGCGACACGGCTGACCAGCCGCGCTTCGGCCTGTGCGCTGTAGCCGGGTAACAAGGTGATGGAAATAACGGGCATGTTTTTTATATTGTTGGTTTCACAGAAGTTGCATCATGCCTGCTTTTGAAAAGGCTTTGCTTGCCTCCGGCAGTGTTGAACGCATTGCGTATAGCGCTGCGCCTGACCGACAGCCCCTGCGTTGGCCGGGCGGCGCGCGCGTGGCCTTGTGGGTGGCGCCGAATATCGAGCATTACGAATACCTGCCGCAGCAAGTGAGCGTGCGCGACCCTTGGCCCCGCACGCCGCACCCCGACATGTTGGGCTACGGCTTGCGCGACTACGGCAACCGGGTGGGTGTCTGGCGACTCATGGAAGTCTTTGACCGCTTCCGTTTGCCCTGTACGGTGTCGCTGTCCATGTCGGTGCTCGACATGTACCCGGACATTGCCGAGGCCATGTTGAACCGGTCCTGGGAGTTCATGTCGCACGGGCTTTACAACACCCGCTACCACTGGAATCTGAGGGAAGACGAGGAACGTGCCGCCATTGACGCTTGTCAGGAAATTCATCGACGGGTCACCGGCCGTTCTTTGAACGGTTGGTTTTCGCCAGCCGCATCGAACACCTTGAACACGCCTGATTTAGTGGCTGAGGCCGGCATGAGCTATTTGTGCGACCTGTATCACGACGACCAGCCCACGCCGATACGGGTGCGCAGCGGTGAGCTATTTTCTTTGCCTTACTCGATGGAAATCAATGACAGCATCGCCTGGCGAAGGGGCCAGGAAGCGGCCGCCTTTGCGCAAAAAATATGCGATGAATTTGACACGCTTTATGCCGAGGGCGCTGAACACGGCAAGGTGATGAACATCGCCGTCCATCCTTTCATCATGGGGCAGCCGCACCGCATTGAGCACCTGGCGCGCGCACTGGACTACATCCTTGGACACAGCGGTGTTTGGTGCGCCACAGGCTCCGAGATCGTCGCCAGCTACCGGGCTCAAATGCCGTGTGCGGCAACGCCCAACTGATTTCTTGACACTTTTAAAGAAGGCTTTCAATGACGACTCCTACTGACTACATCCGCGCTTTCATGCCCGAACGCCCTGTTCAACCCCGTCGGGCTGCACTGGTGATCATTGACATGCAATACGCCACGGGTTCGCGTGTGGGCGGTTTGGGCCGCAAGCTCAAAGCCGATGGCTCGACAGTTGGCGACTACCGCTTTAACCGCATTGAGCAGTCGGTGCTGCCCTGCACCTTGCGTTTGCGGGCGCTCTTCAACCAACTCAAACTGCCGGTGCTGCACGTCACCTTGGGCGCTGCCAATCCTGACGGCAGCGACGCGCCAATTCACTTGCGCAAACTGCTGGTCGAGTTCAGTAACTTCGTCGGCAGCCGTGAGCATGAAATTCTGGACGAGCTCAAACCGCTGCCTGGCGAACATGTGCTTCGCAAGACAACCATTGGTGCATTTGCATCGACCAACATTGACAGTCTGCTGCGTGCATTGGGTGCTGAGCAGCTTTACCTGGCGGGCGTGTCAACCAATATGTGCGTTGAGACCACGGCCCGCGAAGCGGCAGACCGAGGCTATCTGGTGACGCTGGTGGAGGACGCTTGCGGCACCACGCATGAAGATCTGCACCACGTCACGATGCGCAACTTTCAGCGTTTGTTTGGTCGGGTCCGCTCGACCGATGAAGCCTTGGTCGAACTGCAGACACCGGCTTGATCGTCATTGAACCCGGAGTCCTTGATGAAAAAAGTGTTGACCATCGTTCCCTTTGCCATGTCGTCGGAGAACTTGGCGCTGCGGCAGCAACAGCTGCAAGGTTTGCAGTTCGGTCCTGATCTGCAGTTTGAATACCGTTCGGTCAAAGCCGGGCCGGTGAACTATTCCAGCCACCACGACTTTGTGTTGGCCGATGCGTCTATTTTTGAAGCCGGCTGCAGAGCGCAAGACGAAGGCTTTGCGGCTGTCTGCATCGACACCATGAGTGACTCCGGCGTGGCCGCGCTGCGATCGGTGCTTGACATTCCGGTGTTTGGCCCTGGCAAAGTCGCCATGTTGACGGCACTCATGCTGGGCGATAAATTCTCAATTTTGACCATGGCCAGCCGCTGGAAGCCGCTGTATAAAAAAGCGCTGGACGAGTTGGGGATGCATCACAAATGCGCGTCGGTCAGGGCGATTGAAGTCAGCCCCGACAACCAAGGCTTGCTGTCGGGCAAGGAAGAAGAAGTTTTCCCTTTGCTTGAAGCTGCGGCCATGAAAGCCATTGAGATCGATGGTGCGGACGTCATCATTCTCGGGTCGACCACGATGCACCAGGCCCACAGTTATTTGCAAAGCCGCTTGCCGGTGCCCGTCATCAATCCCGGTCCGCTGAGCTACAAGATCGCCGAAGCGGCCTTGGCCCTGGGACATTCGCACAGTCGAACCGCCTACCCGCGGCCCATGCATCCGCGCTTAGACATGCTCACCGCCATGATGGACGCGGCGCAAAACTCGTTGAGTTAAGACCGCAGTCCAACCCATAGGAACCGAGTGCATGACCCAATTGCTGACGCCCGAACAAGTTGTCGCCTACGAACGCGATGGCTTCGTCTTTCCTGTCGATGTGCTGAGCGCTCAAGAGGTTCAGCAGCACCGTGCTGAACTTCAGGCCTGGGAGAAAGCGCGGGGAGCGCCCATCAATTTCCCTGAAAAGTCCAAGTCTTATCTGCTGTTCAATTGGGCTGACCAATTGGTGCACCACCCGAAAATTCTCGACGCAGTCGAAGACCTGATTGGCCCCGATATTCTGGTTTACCACTCGACGCTGTTCCTCAAGGAGGCGAGAACGCCGGCTCATGTGCGCTGGCACCAGGACAGCACTTACTTTTATCTGCAGCCGCATGTGCATGTCACAGCTTGGGTCGCGCTGTCGGACGCCAGTGTGCCAGCGGGCTGCATGCGCGCCTTGCCGGGCAGCCACCGCTGGGGCGCTTTTGAGCATGACGACAAACCCGAACCCACCAACATGATCCCGCGTGGTCAGGGCATCAGCGATCGTTTTGACCACGAGGCTGGATGCATGATGCCGGTCGGGGCAGGGCAGATGTCGCTCCATCACACCGACTTGGTGCATGCCTCAGGTGCCAATGAAAGCGACGACCGTCGCATCGGTTACGCCATCAGCTACATTCCCGCGCATGTTCGCCCTATGGGAAACGTCATACCGTCCGCACTTTGCGTGCGCGGGCGCAGCCAGGGTCACTTCGTTGAAGAGCAAAGGTTGGAAGCACCACTGACACCGCTGGCCTATCAGCAGCATGCGCAGGCGCTGGCTCGCTTTCGGGCGAGGCAGGATGCGGGATTTGGAGAGCCCGGCGCTCAGAAAGAAAAGGCGCAACCATGACTGAATCACGTCCACCCTTGGCAGCGCCAGCGCTTGTCGAATTGGCCGAGCGTTACTTCGCCGCCGTTGACCGTCACGACGTGCCGGCGGTGCTGGCTTGCTTTGCCCCCGACGCGCGTTTCAGCATCGCCACTTATTCGACCCTGTACACCGGCCGTGACACTGAATTGCGCGCCATGTTCGAACGACTCAATGAGCGTTACGCCCAAGTCTGGCATGGTCATTTCGAGCATGTGGTTGATGTGGCTAAGCAGCGCATTGCCAGCCGTTTTGAAGTGGAAAACATCACCCACGACGGGCAGAAGTTGTTGAAGAACAACTGCAACTTCTTTCGCCTGCAGGACGGCTTGTTTGTCGAGGTGTTTGTTTACATGAGTGGCGACAATTCTTTGGGCTGAATGGCCGCCAGCACAGCGTTAACCAAGCTTGGGTGCTTGGCTCAACAAGGCCGTCCATTCAGGCATAGAGGTTTTTAACGCCGCTAAATTGAGCGTGGCTTCTAGCACGTTGTGGGCATGCGCCGCAGGCCAGACACGTTGCGTCAGGTCCATGAACTTGTGACGTAACTCATCGCGGGTGTAGGGCGCCGCATCATCGCCCCGGTTGACACCGGCTTCTCCGGTGACTTGTTGACCGTTGTGCAGGGTGATGACTACTTTGGCCGGCCGTTCCAGCGGGAGGCGCTGCGTCATGCCGGGGTCTTCGGAGACGTCAACTTTTTGCGCCAAGGCCATCACGGCCGGATCGCGAACAGCCTCCCAGGTGAAGCTTGACAGTGCGCTGCTGCCGTTGACCAGTCGCGTCGCCACGGCAAACGGGACTGAGAATTTGGCCGCGAGTGTGTTGCGTGGGGCTTTGTCCTTGAGTTCTGCTGCCAGGTTGTAGCTGGTCACGTCGATGCGTGCAATGTCGGAGGGCGCGGGGAGGGCGCCTTGGGCGGCCAGTTGGTCAATGGCGTCCAGCGTGCCGTGGTTGTAGCGGCAGCATGAATGCAGTTTGAAGTAGTTGCGCATCAAATGCCAGTCTTGGCCCAAGCCTTCGATGAGTCCAACAGTGTCAAATTTTTCAGAAATGATCTTGCCAAGGAGTGAGGTCAGCCCATCGTGCTCGCCGGTGAAGCCACTCTCGGTCAGTTGCAGGGCCAGCAGACCGTTGCGGTTGCTGAGGCCCGCGTAGACATTGCGCACCAGGCCGCCTTCCAGCATGGTTTGCTTTGACGAGGCGGTGGTCATCGAGGCGCTGATGTTGATGGTTTCGCGCATGGCCGAGGCGTCCATCCCGGCGATCCTGGCGCAGGCTGCTGCGGCCGCAATCGTGCCCCATGTGCCGTGAGGGTGCATGGCCCCCCGCAAGGCGGAAGCGGCGCCAAGGCGTGAACCGACTTCGTAGCCGGTCACGAGGGCTGATAAAAAGTTCTCTGCAGATGTACCGCGTTCCTGGCTCAGCGCCAGTGCCGCCGGAATCACGTGGATGGCGGGGTGGCCGCGTGAAAATCGATTGCCTTCGTCCATCTCCAAAAACGTCCCGGCTGTTCCATTGATGAGTGCGGCGACATCGGCAGCAGCGGTACGGCCCAGCCCAACCATCAATGCCGCTGTTCCCGGGGTTTGCTTGGCGGCCAGAGAGCGTAGCTCAGGTTCGGCTGAACCCGCAACGATGGCCGCGAGGGTGTCGGCCAAGATCCAGCCGACCTGCTCTTGGATGGCGCTGCTCAGCGCTGGGTAGTGCGTGTCGGCCGCAAAGCTGCTGAAGGTGTCGAGGTAGTCCATGGGGTTGGCCTTGTTTGGTTTCAGTGGGGGGTATTTTGAATCGCGTCGAACAGCGCACCGGGGTCGGTCCACGAGACGTCGCTGCGTTGTTTGAGGTCTGCCAGCAGATCACGCAAGGCGGAGATTCGACTTGGCATGCCGCACAGCCAGGGATGCAGGGGCAAACCGAAAACAGCGGGTCGCTGGTGCGCACTGCACTCGTCAGCCAGGCGGTGGAAGGCGGCGCTGGCCAGCGCAGCATGCGCTTTGGGTTCCATCTGTCGAAACCACTGACACTGCACATCGTCCCACTCGGCAGACAGCGGGATCGACAGCAGCCGTTGCGCGCTGTCGGGCGCCGGGAGCATCCAGTAGGGCTGGTCGTCGTTGACCCAGTCAAGCGTGTAAACCAAGCCCGCTTCAGCCAGCAGTTGAGACGTGTGCGGACTGCTGCCCCAGTCTTGACTGAGCCAGCCACGCGGGCGTTGTCCGGTGGTCTGCCGAAGCGTGTCGATGGCGCTTTGAATGTGCTGGCGCTGTTCGTCCAGCGATTGCGCCGAATGCATCATGCGCGTGGCAGCGATGCCGTGGCCGAGCCACTCGCAACCCCAATCATTGAAGCGCTGAACCAGTTGCGGCAGGCGCTGAACAGCCATGGCATTGGCTGCGATGACCGGACGAATGCCCGCATTTTGCAAGGCATCGATGACGCGGAAAATACCAATTCGCAAACCGTACTCACGTTGCGACCAGCTTCTGTAGTCGGGATGGAAGCTGCCAAACTCGCCGACAAAACGAGGGTCGCGCAGGCTGCCCGGTGGCGACTCAAAGTCCCAGTGTTCTAAAAACAAAACAGCATAAGCAGACAACACCGGCGGACCCAGCACTTCGGTTGTTTGACGCCGCGGCAAGGCGGAGTAGGTGTAAAGGGCGTGGTCCATGGGGGGTGAGTGGCGCAGCGAAAAGGTATTTTTGCTCGGGTGTCTTTAATGCTTGACTTGATTTGAAGTTGTCGACATAGTCTAGGGTAATTGTTCTAATCATGGAACAATTAAATTGTTCTAACTTTTCAACCATTTTGTTTGTCTTCTTTTGAGGATTTGCCCATGACTACCAATGCCAAGCTGACTCGTCGATTGATTCTCCAAGCTGGTGCCGCCAGTGCTGCTTTGGGCGGCCCAGGACTGCTTTTCGCCCAGCCCGCTCCAATCAAAATCGGACTGATTCACCCCGTCAGTGGAGGCTTGGCTTACAGCGGTGGTCAAGGTCGCTTGGGGTGCCAGATGGCCATTGATGCAATCAATGCGGCGGGTGGTATCAAGTCCATGGGAGGCGTCAAGCTGGAAGCTGCTTTAGGTGATTCCCAGTCGCGTCCCGAGATCGGTGTCGCCGAAGTCGAGCGTTTACACCAGGGCGGCGTGTCGGCATACATCGGCTGCTTCGCCAGTGCCATTGCGCTGGCTGCCACGCAGGCCGCGGCCAAATACAACACCCCGTTCCTGATCGACGTCGGTGTGTCCGATCTGATCGTCAGTCGCGGTCTGAAAAACGTCTTCCGCTTGGCACCTGGCTTTGGCAAGTGCGCTGATGACGCCATCGTGGCTTTGGGCGAGGTCAACAAGGCCGCAGGTAGCGTGGTCAAGACTGCCGTGCTGGTGCATGAAGAGTCGGAGTTCGGAACCGGCACCGCCAAACTGCTGGCCGGCAAGTTGCCGTCGATCAATGTGCAGGTGGCTGAGGTCATCAAGCACGCCAATCCGACCCGCGATTTCTCCAATGTGGCTTTGCGCATCAAGGGCATCAAGCCCGATCTGGTCATCATGAGCAATTACCAGAACGAATACGTACTGCTCGCCCGGACCTTGCACCAGCAAAAGGTGGAACTGGCAGCCATGTTCAGTGTGTTGGGTGGCGGCTTTAACTACAAGTTGGTGAAAGAGCAGCCGCAGGTGGCTCAGTACATGATGGACTTCAACCACTGGTTCAACCCGCGTGACCCCAAAGCCATCGATTTGAAAAAGAAGGTCGAAGCCACCGGCAACCTGTTCACCTTTGAAGTCTATTGCGGCTGGAACTCGGTCATGGTCTATGCCGATGCGCTGGAGCGAGCCAAATCGGCAGACAAGGAGAAAGCAATCGCAGCACTGGAAAGCAGCCGCTGGTCCAACCATTTCATGCCTTACGGCGAAACCAAATTCGTCAACGGACAGAATGAAGGCGGTCGGGCAGCCTTGTTGCAGGCGACGGCCACCGACATTGATGTGGTTTGGCCAAACCAATTCGCATCAGCCAAGCCCATCTTCCCGCGTCCTAAGCTCGGCTGATCCGGCTGGTTTTTCCACCTTTGCAGTGAAGGACTTGGATTCTCCCGTGAGGGCGAATCCGGGGCCTTCCTTCATCCCAACTGAGGGGTATTGATTTGGACTTGACGATCCTTGGCGCAGCCGCGATCAACGGACTTCTGATTGGGGGTATTTACACCCTCGTTGCATCAGGACTTACCTTGATATATGGCGTTTTGCACATCATCAATTTCGCGCATGGAAGCATGTTGATGCTGGCCATGTTTGGCGTCTATTACTTGCTGATGATTTTCGGGATTGACCCCTACATGTCGCTCTTGATCATGGTGCCTGCCATGTATCTTTTTGGCTTTTTACTCTACAAGCTGTTGATTGGCAGGCTGGCGCATGGGAAGGATGAAAACATACTGCTCATCACACTGGGTCTCTCCATCTTGATTGAGAACTTGGCGTTGATGTTTTTCAAGGGAAACACCCGCACCATTTCAGTGTCTTACTCTGACATGATGGTTGAAGTAGGCCCCACGCTGGTGTCGCTGCCCAAAATTATTTCATTCGGAGCCGCCATGGCTTTGTGTGCCGCGCTGGGCCTCTTCATTCAGCACACCGACACCGGCAGAGCTATTCGCGCGGTGGCCAAGGAGCGTGTTGGTGCCCGCTTGGTGGGTATCAACGTCGATCGTATTTTTGCCATTTCTTATGGCATTGGTCTGGCGACGCTGGGGGCTGCAGCCTGTTTGTTGATGCCGATTTTCTACGTGTCTCCGACCACTGGCCATGTCTTTGTGATGGTCGCTTTCACCATCGTGGTGTTGGGTGGGATGGGTAGTTTCCTGGGTGCCGTGGTCGGTGGTTTGATCGTGGGGCTGACGGAGTCGTTTGGTGGTTTGTTCCTAGGTGAAAGCTTGGGTCAGATCGGCATTTCATTGATCTTTATCCTGATTCTGCTGTTTCGCCCATCAGGTCTTTTCGGAGCCAAGCGATGAACGACAACACGCGCTCAATCGGTTGGCCATTGCATTTGAGTCTGTTGACTCTCGCCGTGATTTTTCCTTTTGTATTTTCTTCGCCTTTCATTGTGAACTTCGGCGTGCTGGCGCTGTTCTATGCCTTCATTGGGCAGTCGTGGAACATTTCCGGTGGTTTTGCCGGGCAGTTGTCCTTCGGCCATGTGGTATTTTTTGGCGCTGGTGCCTATGCCTCGACGGTCCTTCAGTTGCGCTACGGGATGAACCCTTGGTTGGGCTTGCCGGCAAGCGCAGTGGCTGGCGCCATCGTGGGCTGGATCATCGGTTTCCTGTCATTCCGGGCGGGTCTCAAAGGGTCGTACTTTGCGCTCATTACCCTGGCCTTTGCCGAGGTGTTGCGCATTCTGGTTAATTCGGTGGGTTTCACGGGCGGTGGGCTTGGCTTGCTGATCCCTGCCAAACCAAGCGTGGCAAACTTCCAGTTTGCTGAGCGGATTGGGTTTTATTTTCTGATTCTCGCTCTGACGGTCATGTCCGTTGCCGTGGCTGTGTGGTTGAAGCGTTCGCGCTTTGGCGCGCAACTGGCCGCTATTCGTGAAAACGAAGATGCCGCCAGGGCCTTGGGCATCAACGTGTTCAGGGAGAAGGTCAAGGTCATGGTGCTGTCAGGTGCGATGTGTGGTGTCGGCGGATGTTTTTTCGCGCAGTACTTTCTGTACATCGACACGACCATCGTGTTTGGCGTCGACAAGTCGGTCGAGATGCTGCTGGTCAGCATGATCGGTGGTGCCGGTACCGTCTACGGCCCATTGATTGGTGCGCTGTTGCTGGCCGGTGTTGGCGACTTGACCCGTGTGCTGACCGATGTGCAAGGCCTGTCACTGGTGCTCTACGGTACTTTGCTGGTCATCATCATTGCTTTTTTACCCAATGGCCTGATCGATTTATTCAAGCGTATCGGTCAGCGTTTCAAACAAAGGGGCGCATGATGCTCAAGGTTGAAGGATTGACCAAAATTTTCGGCGGCCTCAAGGCGGTTGACAGCGCTTCGCTGGAAGTTGCAGAGGGTCGTATCGTGGCCTTGATTGGTCCCAACGGGGCAGGCAAGACGACGCTCTTTTCCTGCATTGCTGGCTTTCAGCCCATCAACACCGGCAAGGTCACTTTTCAAGGGAAAGACATCACCGGCTGGCCTGTGCACGACATTGCACGCAGCGGCATGGTTCGCACGTTCCAGATCACGCAGCCCTTTGCCAAACTCACGGTGCACGAGAACATCGCGGTGGGCGCCTATCAAAAATACCATGACCCCTCGGAAGCTTGGGAACACGCTCGCCGTATCGCGGACCAAGTGGGCATGGGTGGGCAACTGGAACAGCCGGCCGCCGACCTGACCGTGGCCGGACGCAAGCGACTGGAGCTGGCCCGCACTCTGGCGACCTCACCCAAGTTGCTGTTGCTCGACGAGGTGATGGCGGGTTTGAACCCCTCGGAAATCATCGACATTATTGAGATCATCCGGAAGATTCGTGCCAGCGGCGTCACAGTTTTACTGATTGAACACGTGATGCAGGCGGTGATGAGTTTGTCCGAACACATTTACGTGTTGTCTTACGGAAAAATCATTGCCCACGGTGCGCCGAAGGAAGTCGTTAACAACCCGGCAGTGATCGAGGCCTATTTAGGCCGTGGTGCTGCCGAGCAGATGGCTCAGGAGGGCTCGCATGCTTGAAATTCGTTCGTTGTTTGCCGGCTATGGCAAGGTCGAAATTCTGCGTGGTATTGATCTTGATGTGGCGCAGGGGGAGATCGTTGCGGTGTTGGGCAGCAATGGTGTGGGCAAGTCGACACTCAACAACAACATCTCGGCACTCTTTCGGCCCTTCTCGGGCTCCATTCGTTTTCACGGACAAGAGTTGGTCGGCAAGAGCTCGACCGACATCGTCAAGCTGGGGGTGATCCACGTGCCGGAGGGCCGTCGGGTTTTTCCCAACCTCAATGTCTTGGAAAACCTGGAGCTTGGCAGCTTGGTGCGTGGCAAGCCTAATCGTCAGAAAAATCTCGAGCGCGTCGTGGCGATCTTTCCCCGCCTCAAGGAGCGCTTTGGTCAGCTGGCCGGTACTCTGTCGGGTGGCGAACAACAGATGCTGGCGATCGGACGCGGCCTGATGTCCGAGCCGGAACTGCTGATCATGGACGAGCCCTCGCTGGGTTTGTCGCCGTTGTTGGTCGATGAGATGTTTGCCCTGATTCGGGCGATCAACAAAGAAGGTCAATCGATTCTCTTGATGGAACAAAACGCATTGCAGACCTTGGCCATTGCGAACCGGGCCTACATCATTGAAAACGGAGCGGTGGCGATGCAAGGGCCGGCTCAGGCGTTGGCGCGCGATCCGGATTTGCGTAAAAAGTACCTGGGGCTTTAAAGCGTGCCATCCAACACCTCGCATCAAGTTGAAATGGCGGAGCGACGCGCTCTGGTCACCGGCGCCGGCTCGGGTATTGGTTTAGCAACCGCCTGCGCACTGACTCGCAGCGGGGCCCGTGTGGCGGCCGTGGTTCAAAACAACCATCAGCATGACGCCTTGCGCCGCGTGCTGCCGGATGCCGTGGTCTTTGTGCAAGACCTGCTCGACGATGCGGCCTGCGCAGGCTTGCCGGCCCGTGCCGCTGAAGCACTGGGGGGACTTGACGCCTTGGCCTGTTGCGCCGGTATTTTTTACAAAAAAAGTTCTGACGATACGACGCTTGATGAATGGCGCAAGACGCTGGCGTTGAACCTTGACGCGACGTTTGTGTTGACACGTGCCGCTGTAGCGCAGATGCGTCAGGCCCGGACTGGCGATGCCAGTGTGGTGGTGGTCACCAGCCAAATTGGCTTGGTCGGCCATGTCCGTGGCGCTGCTTATGCGGCGTCCAAGTCGGCATTGAACGGCATGGTTCGGTCGCTCGCGTTGGAGTGGGCCTCTGAAGGCCTGCGGCTGAACGCTGTGGGACCGGGTCCGGTGCTGACGCCGATGGTCTCGGGGGTGCTGGAAGACCCGGTTGCTTTGGCGACGATGCTGGGGACGATTCCGATGGGCCGGCTGGGGCAGCCGGACGAAATCGCAGAGCTCATCAGCTTTTTGTTGTCAAGCCGGGCTTCGTTCATCACGGGCCAGGTGATCTGCGCCGACGGTGGCTTCACTGCGCGCTAAAGCGTCATCACCGTTGCCCATGAACCGAATCAAACTGACGACTTTGGCCGATGTGATCCGCAGCAAGAATGCCGGTCCAACGCAACTGACCATTGATCTTTTTTTTCGCGACTCAGCGGCCTATGAGAAAGCCGCCGCCAGCGCCTCGCTGTCTTCTGCCGCTGTGGCTGGGATGTACCAGGTTGATGCTGACCAGGTCAAGCGCTTCGACTTACCGGGCATTTTGGCGCTGAAGTTTTCCATGCCCCGGCAGCGTGTGGCGGGCAGCCCCGGCGATGGCGATGTGTATGGCGCGCAGCAGCATGCGCCATTTCTCGAGGTGCTTGTATGAGCACGCCGTCCAGGGTCACCGCAACGCAGCGCTTGTTGACATCGCACCGCCCGGGCAATGCGCCACTGCGGGTCTTGTCTGCATCCGGTCAACTTGGCTTTGGGATTCCGCAGGCCTCGTTCGAGCTGGGTTTGAAACGTCAGCCGCATTTCATTGGTTGCGACATGGGCTCAATTGACCCCGGTCCTTTTTATTTGGGATCGGGTCAGATGGCCGCTCCGATGGCCATGGTGCGGCGCGACCTCGAACTGGTCTTGCTGGGCGCAGTGAAGGCCGGCATCCCCTTGATCATTGGCAGCGCCGGGACCGCGGGTGCACAGCCGCAGTTGGAGGCCACGCTGGCCTTGGTGCGAGAGATTGCGCTGCGTCATGGCTTGGTGTTTCGACTGGCCACGATTGCCAGTGATGTGTCTGCCGCACAGGTGGTGGCCGCTTTGAGTGACGGCACACTCCAGCCCTTGGCTGCTGATGCAGGCGGCAGTGCGCTGTCGCTGCCGACCGAAACCGAGGTGCTCAGTTGTCGCCATATCGTCGGGCAGTGCGGGACAGAAACTTTCAAGCGCGCTTTGCAAACATTGCCCGACGTTTTGATCGCCGGGCGGTCTTGCGATACCGCCATTTTTGCAGCCCTGCCGGAGATGCTGGGCTACCCGCCGGCGCTGTCCCTGCACATGGCGAAGATCATCGAGTGCACGTCGCTGTGCTGCCAACCTGCCGGGCGCGACGCCATGTTGGCCGAGCTCAGTCTGGACGGCTTCACGCTGGAGAGCATGAACCCGGCGCTGCATGCCACGCCGGCATCTGTGGCGGCGCACGCCCTGTATGAGCAGAGTGATCCCTTTGAAGTCGAAGAGCCTTCGGGCACTTTGCATTTGGCGGATGCCCAATACCAAGCTATAGACGCACATCGCACACGGGTCAGTGGTGCCGGGTTTGAGCCTCGCCAGCAGCCAACCCTGAAAATCGAAGGCGCCGCTTGGGTGGGCGCGCGGGCTGTCTTGTTGGCCGGCATTGCCGACCCGACCATGTTGCAGCATTTACCTGAGGCGCTGGTGGTGGTTGAGCAAAGAGTGCGTGGGTTGTTGCCCGGTGACTGGGCGATGTACCCGCACGTTTATGGGCAGGGGGCTATTCGCCCATTGCCCGAGGCACTGCACAGCCGCCATGAAGCGGGTCTGGTGATTGAGTTCATCGCCGATGACGCCGATCTGGCCCGAACGGCGGCGGGTGTGGTGAAACAAAATTTGCTGCACTATGGTTACCCTGGTCGTGTCTCGACGGCGGGCAACCTGGCCTTTGCTTTCACGCCCAGCGAGATCGACGCGTGCGACGCCTACCGCTTTGTGCTTTATCACGTCATGCACAACGCGCCGATGGTCGACATTTTCAGCATTCAGTGCCAAGAGATCGGTGAGCCGATGCCTGCTGCATAACGTCGTGCTTTTTTGACCATGCCCCATATTCTTCCGCTGACCAAATACCACCAGATCTATCTGGTGCTGCGCGAGCAATTGCAAGAAGGCCGCTTTGCCAACGGCATGCCTGCGGAGATGGTGCTTGCCCAGCAATTCGGCGTTGGCCGTGTCACCGTGCGCCGGGCGTTGGAGCAATTGGTGAGCGAGGGGCTGATCGTTCGCACGGCTGGTCGTGGCACCTGGCCCGCAGCCGGCCAACCCATTCGCACGTCGATACCTCTGGGCAAGGGCGTTCAGACCCGACTGACAGGGCTGATGGAAAACATCGTCAGCACCACCCGCCAGACCACCGTGAAGGTGCTGGACTGGCGCGTCGTTGACGCCTCGGCAGACGTTGCCGAGATGCTGCAAATTCCTTTGGGCGCCAAGGTCAAAAAAGCGGTCCGCAGGCGCAGCTCGCAAGAGGGGCCGCTGTCGTACATCACAACCTACATCCCCGAGCCGTTGGCGGTCGGCTTTGGCCGGCGCGAACTGGCCACCACGCCGATCTTGCAGTTGTTGGAGGAGTCCGGTGTTGAACTCGGACGGGCTCAACAAACGATCTCCGCTCGTCAGGCTGATGCCGTGGTGGCGGCCGAATTGGGGGTGCCCATCGGTGCGGCCTTGCTGGCTGTCCGGCGTTTGGTTTTTGATATCCATGACAAACCAGTGCAGTGGCTGCACGGTCTTTACCGGCCCGACCGCTACGAGTACCAACTGGAAGTCTCACAGGTGGGCAGCATTGATGCCCGCATTTCGGTCAAGGACAAGTCAGCCGGTTGATGTGGTCACCGACGCTCGAGTTCAAACTTCATCCCATCACACACATCACTGAGTAACCGCTGCATGACTCAACTTCATTTACCAACCCAAACGCCTGGCCAAACGCTGGCCCAAAAACTGTTAGCCCAATCCGCCGGTCGATCGCAGGTCGCGGTGGGCGAGATTCTCAATTGCCGGGTTGACCTCGCGATGTTTCATGACTCGTCCGGTCCGCGTCGGCTCAAGCCGATGTTGGAAGAGCTGGGTGCTGAGATTTGGGACAAGTCCAAGGTGGTGCTGGTGATGGATCACTACGTGCCCGAGCAGGACGATGATTCGCGCCGCATCGTGCGCATCGCGCGCGACTGGGCCATCGAGCAGCGCTTGCCGCATGTCTACGACAGCATTGGTATCTGCCATGTCGTGTTGCCACAAAAAGGCCATATTCGGCCGGGCATGTTTTGTGTCGGTGGTGACTCTCACTCCCCGACTGGTGGGGCTTTTGGTGCCTACATGTTCGGCATCGGCAGCACTGAAATGCTGGGCGTCATGGTCACCGGCGAGCTTTGGGTGCGGGTGCCAGAAACCATTCGCATGCAGTGGGACAACACCTTGGCTCCGGGGGTTGCCGCGAAAGACATGATGCTGCACATGGTCGGGCGTTTTGGCATGAACGGCGGCCAATACCAATCGGTGGAATTTTGTGGCTCCGGCGTGCAGGCGCTGTCCATGCAAGAGCGCATGACGCTGTCGAACATGAGCGCCGAGATGGGCGCTCAAGTGGGTTTGATTGCCCCCGATGAAACCACCCGCCAATGGCTGCTCAACGCCGGCGTTGCGGCTGCGGCCGAGATGGACCTCAGTGGCTGGCAGACCGACGAAGGCGCGACCGCCACCACGCATGTCTTTGATGCTGCGACGCTGGCGCCACAAGTCGCTGCGCCGCACAGTCCCGCCAACACCCAAGCGGTTCAAGCCTTTGACCAAGTCCGCGTGGATGTGGCTTACATCGGTGCCTGCACAGGTGCCAAGCTCGACGACTTGCGCTCCGCTGCGCAGGTTTTCAAAGGCCGCAAGGTGGCCACCGGCGTGCGCCTGATGGTCGCCCCGGCAAGCCAGCAAGACCAGCAGCAGGCGGAGTCCGAGGGCATCATGGCAACGCTGCGCGAGGCGGGGGCTGAGGTGCTCCCAACGGCTTGCGGCGCTTGCTCCGGCTACGGCGGCAGTATTCCCGATGGCGCCAATGTGATCGCCACCACCGCCCGCAATTTCAAAGGCCGGATGGGTTCAGCAACGGCCCAAGTTTATTTGGCATCGCCTTTTACCGTGGCGGCGTCTGCCCTGCGCGGACTGATTTCTGATCCCAGGGAGATATTGGCATGAGCACTCACCGCGTCTGGACATTTGGCGCTGACATTGACACCGATGCCATGGCACCTGGTGCCTACATGAAGCTCAGCATCGAAGGCATTGCACCGCATTGTCTGGAGTCTGTTCGGCCGGAATTCGCGGGCTCGGTTCAGCCTGGCGCTGTGATTGCTGCCGGCCCCAACTTTGGCATCGGCTCGTCGCGCGAACAAGCTGCTGCGGCCTTGGTGCAGCTGGGCGTCAAGGCGGTGATCGCGCCTTCGTTCAGTGGTCTGTTTTTTCGCAACGCCTTCAACCTCGGACTGCTGCTTTTGACCACGCCGGACGCTGAGCAACTGGCGGAGGGTGAACTGGTTGAACTCGACCTGCAAACGCTGACGCTGACACGCCCATCGGGTGAGCACTTGCAGTGCGAACCGATTCCCGAATTTTTGCTCGCGATGGTGGCCGCTGGCGGGCTGATGAACCAACTTCGACAACGGCCAGGACGAACCGCATGAGCACACTAACCCCCCCATCGATCACCCAAACGCCTGCGCGCATTGTGCGGGCGGTCAGCATGCCCAGCGACACGCCCCACGTGCCGGTGGTGATCGTCGGTGCAGGAGCCTGCGGTCTGACGGCTTCAGTGCGTCTGCGCGACGCCGGCATTGATTGCGTGCTGCTCGAACGCGACAGCATGTCTCGGGGCTCGACGGCCTTGTCGTCGGGTTTCATTCCGGCGGCCGGCACGCGCTTGCAAAAGTCCTTGGGCATTGAGGACTCGGTCGAGCGCTTTGCCGAAGACATTCAGGCCAAAGCCCATGGCGACGCGGCGCCGCATCTGGTGGCCGCCTATTCAACTGGCGTCGCCCAAGCGATCGACTCACTTGAGGCGCATGGCATTGGCTTTGACGTGCTGGATGGCTTTTTGTACCCGGGCCACCGCGCGCGCCGCATGCACGCCTTGCCCGAGCGCACGGGTGCAGCACTCATGGCGCAGCTCGAACGCACCGCTAACGCCGTCGGTGCCGATGTGCTCAATGAAGCCTTGGTGCGCGAGCTGTGGATGAATGAGGACGACTTTGTACAGGGCGTGGCTTACCAACGCCCCGATGGCGCGATGGAGTACCTCGCTTGTGATGTGTTGCTGCTGGCTTGCAACGGTTTTGGCGGCAATCCAGGCATGGTCAGCGACCTGTTGCCGGCCATGGGTCAAGCCTTGTTTGCCGGTCACGTCGGCAATGATGGCAGCGCTATTGCGTGGGGCCAAGCCATGGGCGCCAGACTGGCCGATCTGGGTGGCTACCAGGGCCACGGGTCTTGGGTCACGCCGCAGGGCGCACTCATGAGCTGGGCCGTGATGATGGAAGGTGCTGTACAAATCAACGTGCATGGCCAGCGCTTTCACGATGAAACGCTGGGCTACTCCGAAGCCGCTGTGCATGTGTTGGACCAACCGGGCGGCATCGCCTTCAATGTGTTTGACGCCCCCTTGCTGGATCTGGCGCGGACCTTCCCCGACTTTGTCGAGGCCGAAGGGGCTGGCGCCGTCAAGGAAGCGGCTGATGTGCCGGCGCTGGCGCACTTGATCGGCTGCGGCGCTGAGACCTTGGCTCAGACCCTGTCGGCGGTTGTGCCGGGCTCCACGGATGCTTTTGGTCGCAGTTTTAAGCGCGCCTTAATGGGCCCTTTTTACGCCGTGAAAGTCACCGGCGCTTTGTTCCATACCCAAGGTGGTTTGGACATCGATGCGGACTGCCGCGTGCTGCGCACCGACGGCACGCCCATGCCTAATGTGTTGGCAGCAGGCGGGGCTG
Source organism: Comamonadaceae bacterium (assembly GCA_947447355.1). Taxonomy (GTDB): domain Bacteria; phylum Pseudomonadota; class Gammaproteobacteria; order Burkholderiales; family Burkholderiaceae_C; genus Polaromonas. Next base: position 64 of record CANFJF010000044.1, on the reverse strand, counting down.
CCCGCGGTGTGTCGGGCAATGCGGTCTGGGGTTATTTGTCTGGCAATGGTCTGCTCAGCGCCGT
>CANFJF010000043.1 GCA_947447355.1 Comamonadaceae bacterium | reverse complement strand
CTCCAAAAATCCACGGTTTGCGCCGGCCCACTCTGCGGCGTCAGCCACAGGGTTTGCAGGGCGTAGAGCAGCGGTTCGCTGTAGCGGTAGTCAGTGGTGTGCTTAACGTGCAACTTCATGCCCACGACCTTAACAGCAAGTCCAGCGCTGACAGAAAAGCCGTCAGTGAGTGCTCGGGACCAGAAACTCGCGGCTGATGCTGGCGCCAATCTCGTTGACCCGATCTAAGAACTGGGTCAAGAAGGCGTGCAAGCCGGTCGCCAGAATTTCGTCAATCCGTGCGTACTGTAGGTCAGCGCGCAACTTGCCCGCACGGCGAGAGGTTTCGCTTTGCGGATCACTCGTCACCATGGCCAGATTGCTCATGACTTCGTTCAGGCAACCCAGCAAGGAGCGCGGCATGTCGGGCCGCAAAATCAACAGTTCGGCCACCAACTCGGGCTTGATGACGTCGCGGTAAACCTTGCGATACACCTCAAAACCCGAGACGCTACGCAAAATCGCGCTCCAGTGATAGAAATCAAATTCCTGCTCTTTCTCGTTGACCCCGCCTAAGGCGGTCTCGACGGCATGGAACTTCACATCGACCAAGCGGGCGGTGTTGTCGGCGCGCTCCAAAAAAGTACCCATGCGCAAAAAGTGAAAAGCCTCGTCTTGCAGCATGGTGCCCAGTGTGACGCCGCGCGATAAATGCGAGCGGAACTTGACCCATTCAAAAAACTGCGCCGGATCACGCTTGAACTCAGCACTCTTGCCCCTGAGCATGCGGATGACTTCAAGGTAAGTCTGGTTTTGCGTTTCCCACACTTCGGTGGTCAGCGAGCCGCGCACAGCCCGCGCGTTTTCGCGCGCATTTTGCAGGCACGAAATAATGCTCGACGGATTTTTTTCGTCTCGCACCATGAAGTCCATCACCTCTTTGGGGTTGATGTTGACACCATCGTATTTGGCAGCGTAAGCCGGCTTCAATTCACTGATGCTGAGCAGGCCTTGCCAAGCCGCTTGCGCCACCTCGTTCGATTGCGGCAACAGCGAGGTCTGGTAGTTGACGTCGAGCATGCGGGCCGTGTTTTCGGCGCGCTCGGTGTAGCGAGACATCCAAAAAAGATGGTCGGCGGTGCGGGAAAGCATGGTCATGTGTTGCCTGCCGTGGTTGCAAGTGGCGACATTGAAGCCGACGAAGATTGAGATTGCGATGAAGATGGTTTGACAACAGCGCCGTTAGCAGCCACCGGCGCGTCTTCCAGAATCCAGGTGTCTTTGGTGCCACCGCCTTGTGACGAGTTGACCACCAGTGAGCCGTCTTTGAGAGCCACGCGGGTCAAGCCGCCCGGCACCATCTGCACCTCTTTGCCGCTGAGCACAAAGGGACGCAAGTCAATGTGGCGCGGCGCAATCCCGCTGTCCACGTAGGTCGGGCAGGTCGACAAGCTGAGCGTCGGCTGTGCGATGTAGCCCGATGGATTGGCCAGCAACGCGCGGCGGAAATCTTCAATTTCAGCGTGGGTCGAAGCCGGCCCCACCAGCATGCCGTAACCGCCAGCGCCGTGAACTTCTTTGACGACCAAGTCTTTCAGGTTGGCCAAGGTGTACTTCAAGTCGTCGTCGTTGCGACACATGTAGGTCGGCACGTTTTTCAGGATCGGTTTTTCACCCAGGTAAAACTCGATCATCTTCGGCACATAAGGGTAGATGGACTTGTCGTCTGCCACGCCCGTGCCAATCGCATTGCACAGCGACACGTTGCCGCTGCGGTAGACGTTCAGCAGACCGGCACAACCCAGAGTCGACTTTGGCTGGAACGCCAAAGGGTCCAGGTAGTCGTCGTCAACACGTCGATAGATCACGTCAACACGCTTGGGGCCGCGCGTGGTGCGCATGTAAACAAAGTTGTCTTTGACAAACAGGTCTTGGCCTTCTACCAACTCGACGCCCATCTGCTGGGCCAAAAACGCGTGTTCAAAATAAGCCGAGTTGTACATGCCCGGCGTGAGCACGACCACGGTCGGTTCGGCGGTGGCCGGCGGCGCCATTTGACGCAGAGTCTCTAGCAACAGGTCGGGGTAATGAGCCACCGGGGCCACGCGGTTTTGGCTGAACAGCTCAGGAAACAACCGCATCATCATCTTGCGGTCTTCGAGCATGTAGCTGACGCCGCTGGGCACGCGCAAGTTGTCTTCGAGGACGTAGTATTCGCCTTCGCCTTGGGCGTTCGGGGCGCGCACGATGTCGATGCCGCTGATGTGGGAGTAGATGTTGCCTGGCACATCGACGCCCATCATCTCCGGTCGGAACTGGGCGTTCTGGAAAATCTGTTCAGCCGGAATCAGCCCAGCCTTGATGATTTCCTGGTCGTGGTACACGTCATGAATAAAACGGTTCAGTGCCGTGACACGCTGCACCAAGCCTTTTTCCATGCTGGCCCACTCATGGGCGGGGATGATGCGGGGAATCAGGTCAAAAGGGATCAGGCGTTCGCTGCCTGACCCATCTTCGTCTTTGTCGCCATACACCGCAAAGGTGATGCCAACACGCCGAAAAATCATTTCGGCTTCGGCGCGACGGTCCTGCATCACGTCGGCAGGCTGCTGCGCCAACCAGCGTTGATAGCTCTCGTAATGGGCACGCACGCTGGTGGCGTTGGCGTTCATTTCGTCAAACATCGGTCGGCTCATAGACTTATATCTCCGGCAAATTCAACTCTTTTTATCCGCTAAGAGCTTAGCAAGTTATGCGCCAACAAACGTCATCGGAATGTATTTATTCAGTCTGAAGGCTGGTAACGGATGGCGCACCGGGTACACGGTGATGCCAGTAACGCCTTTCTTTCTCGCGCTCACAAGTCCAATCGGCAGGACTAGCGCTGCGCCAGGTTGCGGCACCGCACTGGGCCGACTGAAGCACGGTGATCCCTCTCTCGCGGTAACGCTCAAGCACCTCCGGTGCCGGGTGGTTGAAGCGATTTCTGTAGCCGGCTTGCGCCAACGCCAGCCGCGGTTCTACGGCGTCTAGAAAGCTGCCACTCGACGAGGTTTTGCTGCCGTGGTGCGGCATCAGCAACAGGTCAGATTGAATCGACCCCACCCGCAGCAAAGACTGCTCTTGGCGCACTTCAATATCTCCGACCAGCAACGCACTGACCGGCTTCGTAGCCCTTGACGAGCCTTTGGTTGCGGTGGAAATTCGCAAAACGCAGCTCATGGCGTTCGAGCGGGCCGGGGTCTCATAGGCCGCCGGGTCGGGGTGCAGCATCTCAAAATCAACCCCGTCCCATTGCCAGCGCTGACCTGTTACACAGCGCGTGCCGGCGCGTAACTGCTGAAGCTCATGGCCATCTTCCATTGAACTTAACAACGTCGCCTGCGGCTGCGCGGCCAGCACCGACGCGGCACCACCCACATGGTCGGCATCGCGATGACTCAGAAGAACGAGATCCAGTCGCTCACCCAAAGCGCGCAACAGCGGCACCAGCACCCGGTCACCGGCATCACTGTCGCGCGAAAAGCGCGGCCCGGCGTCGTACAGCAGTGCATGGTTGGCCGTACGAACCAGCACCGCATTGCCCTGCCCGACATCTGCGGCGAGCACCTCAAACTCCCCCATCTCCGGCCGCAACGGTTGCCACAGCAAGACCGGCAAGAGCAGCGGTACGCCCAGCACCCGCCAATGCCAAGGCAGTCGCATCACCAGCAGCAAACCACCCACCACACCCGCCGCTGCACACCACACCGGCACAGCGGCTTGACTGACAGTCGCCATCGGCCAAGCCGCCAAAACCTCCAAAACAGACATCAGCACCCCCACACAGCCAGCCGCGACATCCCAGAACGGTGCCCACACAACCCCGAGTAAAGCCAGCGGCGTGATGAGCAAAGTGACTGCTGGAATCGCCAAGGCATTGGCGAGCAGACCGACGACCGAGACCTGGTTAAAAAGCAGCAAAGTCAACGGTGTCAGGGCCAGCGTGATGACCCACTGCTCACGCAGCATGTGCCAGGCACCCCGGGCCACCTGAAGAAGCCACACTTGGCCATCAGGTAGCCAACGCCAGCGGGCGGGACGCAAAGTGACCGTTTTGGGGTCGCTTGTTTGCCTCGACAGCTGCGCTCCAGGGTCAGAGGCAAACAACACACCCACCGCCACAAAGGACAGCCAGAAACCGGCCTGCAACAAGGCCCATGGATCAAACGCCACCACCACGGCCATGGCCAGCAGCCAAATATGGGGCCACGCCCACTGCCGACCACTTTGGCGCAAGACCACCACCACAGCAAGCATCAAAATGGTGCGTTGTGCCGGCAAGCCCAATCCAGAGAACATCGCGTACGCTACCGCCAACATCAATCCACCCCAAGCCGCCGCACTGCTGGCCGGTAGCCACAAGCACAAGCGGGGTGTGATGAATGCAGAACGCCGCCACAACCCGGCCAGCAGGCGCGACGCCAGCCATGCAAACAGCGTGATGTGCAAGCCGGAAATGCTCACTAAGTGGGCAATGCCCGTGGCCCTGAAAACATCCCAGTCGGCACGTTCGATGGCATGTTGATCGCCCGCCACCAAGGCCACTAGAACGCCGGCCCGTTGCGGACTGTCAACGCGCTCAAAGATGGCTTCACGCACGCGCTGGCGTGCCCGTTCAACCACATACCTGAGCTTGTACGAGACGCTGCCGCTTAGCTTTTCAGGCGGCGTGTCGCGTGCGCCTGTGCGCACCGTGCCGGTGGCCTGCAAGCCCTGCTCCCAAAGCCACAACTCGTAGTCAAAACCGTGCGGGTTGCTGCTGCCGTGCGGCGCTTTCAGGCGAACCGTCATCTGCCAGCGCTCGCCAGCGCGCATCGGCTGTGGCTGACGCGGCGACAAGGCCAAGGGCTGCTCGGCAACAACCCCAGCATCTGGCTGCGGTGCCATGAAAAAGCCGGCATACCAGCCTAAAGACAACTGCGGCGGCAGCGCGACTATCGCGCCCTCCATCCGAGCCGATTCGACCTTCAAAATAAAGTGCAGCGCATCCTCCCCCTGCTGCGGCATGTCCTGCACAACCCCTGCGACCTGAATATCGCGTCCTTCTAACGCAGAGGCCAGCGCCTGTGCCTCAAAAGCAGAGGCGCGCCAGCCCGTCGAGCCAAAACCCAAGGCCAGACCAGCGGCGACAAGCATGGCAACCCGCATCTGAGGAGGTCGACAAAACATGCCGATTGCGAGCAAGGCCAGTGCAGCCAGCACACAAACTGCATAAATAGTGAGCGCCACCAGACTGGTCTGCTGTAACTGCAAAGCCGCCCCCAAGACGAAACCGAGCAACAAACTGATAGGCGTCCACGGCAAGCCGGAACGGGTGCGGCGCATCGGCGAAATATCCCTCTTCAATCAAAATCCTTGATGGCCATGACAACGACTCAGGCGACACTAGCGAAGTTGAAAAATTGAACTTTGAAACTCAGGCTGTAACCTGATTTGGCGCGGCTCTTGCTTAACGATTGCAGAGCCATGACTGAACAATCTGCACGCCAGGATGGCGGCATCCACCTTGTACCTTAAAAGCGAGAACTTTTGTGTCCATCCATGTTGCCCTGAGTCACATCACGCATTACAAATACGACCGATTGGTCAAACTAGGACCCCAGGTGGTTCGCTTGCGACCCGCCCCGCACAGCCGCACCAAGGTGCTGTCGTACTCGCTGACCATCGAGCCCACCGGTCATTTCATGAACTGGCAGCAAGATCCTTTTGCCAATTACCAGGCCAGGTTGGTGTTCCCCGAAGCCGCACGCGGCTTCAAGGTCTCAGTCGATCTGGTGGTCGAAATGGCGGTCTTCAATCCGTTCGACTTTTTCCTTGAACCACAAGCTGAAGTATTTCCGTTCAAGTACAGCGAAGCACAAGCGGTTGAACTCGCACCTTACTTGCTGACTGAGCCGGCCACGCCGCTGCTGCAAAAGTACATTGACAGCATCGACCTGACGCCGCGCGAGACGAATAACTTTTTGGTCAGCCTGAACCAGAAGTTGCAGTCCGACATCCAATACGCGATTCGCATGGAGCCGGGCGTGCAAACGCCTGAAGAGACACTGGCGCTGGCCTGCGGTTCCTGCCGTGACACCGGCTGGCTGATGGTGCAAGTCTTTCGCCATCTCGGTTTGGCAGCGCGCTTCGTCTCGGGCTATTTGATTCAGCTCAAAGCCGACGTCAAATCGATCGACGGTCCGAGCGGCGCCGAAAAAGACTTCACCGACCTGCACGCTTGGTGCGAGGTATTTTTGCCTGGCGCCGGCTGGGTCGGACTCGACCCGACCTCGGGCCTGATGGCCAGCGAAGGCCACATCCCCCTCGCCTGCACACCCGAGCCATCTAGCGCTGCGCCCATTGAAGGCGGGGTCGACGAATGCGAGGTGACGTTTGAACACCACATGAGCGTGCAGCGCATTCATGAATCCCCGCGTGTCACCAAACCGTACACCGAAGAACAATGGGCTGCCGTGTTGGCGCTTGGCGAAGTGGTCGATCGTGATCTGGTGGCCGGCGACGTGCGCTTGACGATGGGCGGCGAGCCGACCTTTGTCGCCACCAAAGACCGTGACGGCGCCGAATGGAACATCGACGCGCTCGGCCCGACCAAACGTGGCTACGCCACCGAGCTGGTGCAAAAACTCCGCGCCGAATACGGCGAAGGCGGCTTCCTGCATTTTGGCCAGGGCAAGTGGTACCCGGGAGAGCAATTGCCGCGTTGGGCGCTGAGCATTTTCTGGCGCAAAGACGGCCAGCCGGTGTGGCAAAACCCGGCCCTTTTTGCCGACGAACGTCAGACTGGCAAAAAAGCCGACAGCGCCTGCAATTACACCAGCGCCGACGCCGACCGTTTCACCAAAACACTGGCAGCCAAGCTAGGTTTGAGCCCGCGCCACATCACCCCCGGCTACGAAGACACTTGGTACTACCTGTGGCGTGAACGCCGCTTGCCTGTCAACGTCGATCCGTTCAATGCACGGCTCGAAGAACCCATGGAGCGCGAGCGCTTGCGTCGTGTCTTCATGCAAGGGTTAGATGCCGTGGTGGGTTATGTGCTGCCGCTCAAAGCCCGCGAAGAAGCCGCTGCGGCCAGCACGCCGCGCTGGTCTACCGGGCCTTGGTTTTTCCGCGATGAACGCATGTACCTGATGCCGGGCGACTCGCCGATGGGTTACCGGCTGCCACTCGATTCAGTGCCTTGGGTCTCCGAAACAGACTACCCGTACTTGATTGAAACCGATCCGTTTGCACCGCGCCAAGCGCTGCCGACAACAGCCGAGATCGCCACGCGCTACAGCGAAGACCACGGCCGCATGGCCGCAGCACATGCCGTTTCCGCCGTGCCGATCGCGCCGCCCACACGGCACAACAGCGCCACCGTGCTGGCCCAGTACATGGCCCGCTTGACGCGTGTAGCGGCGCCGACTGTCGCGGCTCGGATTGCACAGTTCAAGCCGGCCGTGGCCGTGGCTGTCACCCCAAAACCAGTGGAGCCGGCAGCGACAGCGGTCGACCCGTCGGAACGCCTGCCGAAGCCACAAGAATCAGCCGCCTGGCTGAGCCGCACAGCACTTTGTATTGAAATCCGCGACCCTGAGCGCGCCAACGGCCCGAAAGCCGGCAACAAAGCCAAGGCCGACCCGGACAAGGTCAAAGGCCAAGGTGAAACCGGTGCGCTCTACATCTTCATGCCGCCGCTGGAACGCCTGGAAGACTACCTCGACCTGCTCGCCGCGATTGAGGCCACGGCAGAATCACTGGCCGTGAAAATTGTCTTGGAAGGCTACCCGCCACCACGCGATCCGCGCCTGAAAATGCTGCAAGTCACGCCCGACCCTGGCGTCATCGAAGTCAATATTCACCCTGCCTACAACTGGGGCGAGCTGGTCGAGCACACCGAGTTTTTGTACGAAGTCGCGCACGAGACCCATCTGTCAGCCGAAAAGTTCATGAATGACGGACGCCACACTGGCACCGGCGGCGGCAACCACTTTGTGATGGGCGGTGCTACACCGTCTGACAGCCCGTTTTTACGCAAACCCGAGCTGCTCGCCAGTTTGATCGCCTACTGGCACAACCACCCGTCGTTGAGCTATCTTTTCTCCGGCATGTTCATTGGCCCGACCAGCCAAGCACCGCGTGTGGACGAAGCCCGCAACGACCAACTTTATGAGCTTGAAATCGCCCTGCGCGAGATTCAAAACAACCGCGCCAAATACGGTGCCGAGATGCCGCCGTGGATCGTTGACCGCACGCTGCGCAACATTCTGGTTGACGTCACCGGCAACACCCACCGCAGCGAGTTTTGCATCGACAAGATGTACTCGCCCGATTCGTCCACCGGCAGGCTCGGCTTGCTGGAACTGCGCGCCTTTGAAATGCCGCCGCATGCACGCATGAGCATTGCACAGCAACTGTTGCTGCGCGCACTCGTGGCGCGCTTCTGGAAGAACCCCGGTCAACACAAACTCACGCGTTGGGGCACCGAGTTGCACGACCGATTTTTGCTGCCCAGCTTTATCCGCATGGACTTTGAGGACGTGCTGGCCGAACTGCGTGAAGAAGGCTACGCCTTCGAGATGGCTTGGTTTGAGCCGCATTTTGAGTTCCGCTTTCCGCTCATCGGCCAGGTGCAAACACGCGGCATTGAACTCACGCTGCGCGGCGCGCTGGAACCCTGGCATGTGATGGGCGAAGAAGGCTCGTCCGGCGGCACCGTGCGCTATGTCGACTCGTCGCTAGAGCGTGTCGAGATGCGCGTGACAGGCCTCAACAGCGAGCGCTACGTCATCACCGTCAATGGTCGTCCGCTGCCGCTGCAAAACACCGGCACCGTGGGCGAGTATGTCGGCGGTGTGCGCTACAAAGCTTGGAACCCACCATCGGCATTGCACCCGTCGATTGGCGTGCATGCGCCGCTGACGTTTGACATTGTCGACACCTGGAACGAGCGCTCCTTGGGCGGCTGCCAGTACCATGTGTCTCACCCGGGCGGTCTGAGCTACGACACGCTACCGGTCAATTCCTTCGAGGCTGAAAGCCGGCGTCTGATGCGGTTTTTCCAACTCGGCCACACACCCGGGAAAATGCGCGTGCAAAAAGAAGAGGTCAGCCGCGAGTTCCCGTTCACTTTGGATTTACGCTAAAGGCACAAGCCGAACTGAAGGCATACTTGGGCCCCGTGGAAAACAACAACCCGTCACTGTTCGACGCCGCCGCGCCGGAGTCAGCGGCCGATTTGGCACTGGCCCTCGCGCCGCGGGCGGGTACCGGTCATTTTGACGAGCTTCGCGGGGCTACCTCAAAGCGCCCGGCAGCGACGCCCAAGTTGCTGGCGGTGACGCCATCAGCAGAGCTATCGGGACCTCTGGGTATTGCCGGACAGACCCAAACACTGAGCAACGGTCAAACGCAGTCCATTGATTCTTTAGCCACCGCTGCGCCAGAGACGCCAGCCAAGCTAGCGCCCGCCTGGCATGCGTTTTTCACCCAACTCGGTGTCAACGGTTTCTCCGACCTGAACCACCGCAACATCAATTTGCAGCGACTGATTCGCGACAACGGTGTCACCTACAACGTCTACGCCGATGCCGATGGGCCGCAGCGGCCTTGGGCACTCGACCTGTTCCCCATGCTGTTGACGCCGCAAGACTGGGCCAGCATTGAAGCCGGTGTGGCGCAACGGGCGCGCTTGCTAGACGGCATCATGGCCGACGTCTATGGCGCGCAAACGTTGCCGAAGCTCGGCCTGTTGCCGACCGCTTTGGTGCAAGGTCACCCCGGCTATTTGCGCCCCATGCACGGCAGTCAGCCGGCGGGCGGCAAGTTCTTGCACATTGCCGCGTTTGACTTGGCACGTGGCCCTGACGGCAACTGGTGGGTGGTCTCGCAGCGCACGCAAGCACCCTCGGGTCTGGGCTACCTGCTTGAAAACCGATTGAGTATTTCAATGCAATTCCCCGAGGCTTTTCGCGAGATGAATGTGCAGCGTCTGGCGGCGTCTTACAAGGCGTTGGTTGACGGCATGAAAGCCGCCTGCCCAATGCAGAGCGGGAACACTGGTGAGCCTCGCATCGTCCTGCTAACACCCGGCCCTTACAACGAAACTTATTTTGAACACGCTTATTTGGCGCGTTACCTCGGCCTGACGCTGGTCGAAGGCAGCGACCTGATGGTTCGGGACGACCACCTTTACCTGAAAACGCTGCAAGGGCTGGAGCCTGTGCACGGCATTTTGAAACGGCTCGATGACGAGTTTCTCGACCCACTCGAATTGCGCTCTGACTCCTCCCTCGGCGTGCCAGGCCTGTTGCAAGTCATTCGTGCCGGCAACGTGCTGGTGGCCAACTCACCGGGGTCGGCTTTTCTGGAGTCACCTGCCTTGCTGGGATTTTTGCCAGCCTTGTCTGAGCACCTGCTGGGCGAAAAACTCGCGCTGCCGTCGCTGGCCACTTGGTGGTGCGGGGAGCAAGCAGCTTTGCAATCGGTGTTGCCGCAGTTGAAAGACTGCGTCATCAAACCGACCTACCCGGCCTCGGGTCTGCCCACGGTGATCGGCCAGACCTTGAGCCGCGCCAAGCTGGACGAGTGGGCCGGTCGCATCATGCGCCACGGTGAAGACTACACGGTGCAAGCCTATTTGCCGCTGTCACAAACACCCACCTGGCAAGGCGAAAAAATTGCCCCTCGCTCCGCCATGTTGCGCGTCTTTGCGGTTTCTGACGGCCACAAAGCCTGGCAAGTCCTGCCCGGTGGGCTGGCCCGGCTGGCGGGTAAAAACGAAAACATCGCATCGATGCAGCACGGTGGCAGCAGTGCGGATGTCTGGGCACTTGGGATGGCGAACACACCTTCGTCTCTTTCGGCTTCAGCGCCGAACAGCTCCGCTGTCGCGCCCGCAGCTTCAACCAACATCGCCACATTGCCGCCACTGCGCCAAAAGCGCGCAGTCACCAGCCGTGCAGCAGAACATCTGTTCTGGCTGGGCCGCTACACCGAGCGTGCCGAAAACTCAGTCCGGCTGGCCCATCTCACACTGCAAAGTTTGTCGGGAGACGATCAATCCTCACAGCCTTTGCTGGCCTGGCTCAGCGCCATGGCCGTCAACAACGCCTTGGTGGTCCCCACGGTGCCGCCAGCCACGCAGGCCAAGCGCGTCTTCGAGCGCTCGCTGATCGCTAACTTGGCCGACATGACGCAAGCCGCTAGCGTCGGCTACAGCTTGCACGCGCTGAAAAATGCAGCCTCTGCGGTGCGCGAGCGTCTATCGCAAGAGCAGTGGAAAACCATCGTGCATGCCGAAGCAGAATTTTTCGCACGCTGCAAAAAAATCAGCAGCAGCCCTCAAAAAGGGATGCACGGTGCGGCCTATTCGACCCAGGAAGCCCTGCGTGCGCTCGACGGCGCCAGCGCCTTTCTGGCGGCCATGACCGGTGCACAAACCGACCGCATGATGCGTGACGACGGTTGGCGCCTGCTCAGCATTGGCCGCCACATCGAGCGGCTGAGCACACTCGCTTCAGCCTTGATGCTCGGCTTTGAAACCGGCGCTGCGCAAGACGACAGCGGCTTTGCTGCGATTGTCGCGCTGTTTGACAGCACCATCACCTTTCATGCGCAGTACCAGCAGCGTCGGGACATCGTGGCGCTGCTCGACTTGCTGGTACTGGACCGCGACAATCCGCGCTCCATCGCTTGGGTCGCTCAAACCTTGCGGTCGCGTTTGGCCAAGCTCGAAGGCACCGATCTCGGCCAAATGGCCGCGCTGGCGAGGAATCTGCCAGACCCTGGCAGTTGGACGCTGGCCGATCTGTATGGTGCCAGTGACAACCAATACGACAGCATGGCACCACAAACGAATGAGCGCTTACAACGTCAACTGGAGCGCTGCGCCGTCTCGGCGCTAGAGCTGTCCGACCTCATCAGCCGACGCTACTTCAGCCATGCGGCCAGTGGCAGTCATAGCCTGGGCGCCTGAGAACGCAGCCACCCTTTCACTGCTTTACAGGTTTACTGGTTTTCCACATGTTGCTTCACGTTGTCCACGAGACCCGCTATGACTACACGCCAGCGGTCGAAAATGCCCATCATGTGGTTCACCTCAAGCCCGCCAGTAACGCGAGGCAACAGCTGATCAGCCACCATTTGCACATCGACCCGACGCCCGCACAGCAACGCGAAGTGGTCGACGTTTATGGCAACCTGAGCACCTTCTTTTCATTTCAAAGCGCGCATGACCGCTTGCGCGTGGTGGCAGAAAGTGTGGTCTCCACAACGCCCATCACGTCTTATTGGAACGCCGACGAACGGCCTGCCAGCCCCAACTGGGAGCGCGTGCGCGAGCACTTTCGCTACCATGCAGTCGCCGCTTGGGACCCTGCCGCCGAGTTCCTTTTCGCCTCGCCCTATGTGCCACGTGACGACGTCTTTGCAGAATTCGCCCGCCCCTGCTTTACCGCTCACCGGCCTTTGGCCGAGGCCGCCAAAGCGCTGATGCAACACATTCACCGCAGCATGACTTACGAAAGTCTGAGCACCGAAGTCAACACGCCGGCGCTCGAGGCCCTCGAACAACGCAAAGGTGTTTGCCAAGATTTCGCCCACATCATGGTCGCCTGTTGCCGCGCCATGGGCCTGCCCGCGCGCTATGTCAGCGGCTATCTACTGACGCATCCTGCACCCGGCCAACCGCGGCTGATTGGCAGCGACGCCTCGCATGCCTGGGCCTCGGTGTATTGCCCGGCGGCCACCGTCAGCGGTGAAGTCGACCGTGTGATGCCGGGCTGCTGGCTCGACTTCGACCCGACCAACGACCGCAGCCCCGGCGAGGATTACGTGACCCTGGCCACGGGCCGCGACTTCCTCGACGTGTCGCCGATGCGCGGTGTGATCCGCGGCGGTGCCCGACATGCGCTGAACGTGGCGGTGACCGTTGCGCCGATTGAAAGCTGCGACCTGGTTTTGAGTGATCACTAAAATTGACGGTTTACCGCAAACTTCTAGGAAATTGATGTCCAACGCCTCCGCCGCTAACCCATCCACCGCTATTTACGACAAGCTCAAAACCCTCGGCATTGAGCTGCCGCCCGTGGCCACGCCCGCAGCGGCTTATGTGCCCTTTGTACAAAGCGGGAACTTGATTTTCTTAAGCGGTCACATCGCTAGAAAAAACGGCAAAGTGTGGATCGGCCAGCTGGGGAAAACCATGCAAACAGTCGAAGGCCAACAAGCCGCACGCGCCATTGCGATTGACCTGATGGGCACGCTGCATGCTGCTCTGCTCGCAACCGGCAAAGACCTGAGCCATGTCAAACGCATCGTCAAGCTGATGAGTCTGGTCAATTCGACCGGCGACTTCACCGAGCAACACTTGGTGACCAACGGTGCGAGTGAACTGATCGGAGACGTTTTTGGAGCCGCTGGCGCACACGCCCGTAGCGCCTTTGGCGTGGCGCAAATTCCGATGGGTGCCTGCGTTGAAATCGAAATGATCGCCGAGATCGCCTGAGGTCTTTGAACTCCTCCCGTCATGGCGAGCGCAGTGCGGCCATCCATCTTTGAGGCACGCGGTGATGGACTGCCGCGCTTCGCTCGCAGTGACGACTCACTTCGTCATCGCGAGGCCATAAGCCGCGGCCATCCATGACTTCGAATTCGGGCTCCTAGACTGCCGCGCTACGCTCGCAGTGACGGCGTGATCGCCTGCCACTCTACCCCACTCATTCCACCCGCGTCACACTGTTCGGTTTGAAGCCGAGATCCGCCGCCTTGCCTTTGCGCGCACGGGCGGCGCGAGCGTTGTTCAGGCTTCTGATTTCGAGCGTTTCCTCACGCTCTTTGGCGCCGCGGCCAATACCGGTGATCTTGATGCTGCGCTTGTAAGCGGCGGCACCGGCCAGCTGATCTTTGGCTTCGAGGTCAATCAACATCAGGCCGCGTCCGCCTTTTTCCATCAACTTGAGTTCGTCGATTTCAAAGGTCAGGATGCGTCCGCCGGTCGATGCGCAGGCCACATGCGTAGCGTCTGGCAGCGGCTGCGCACCTGAGCTGCCCGCTGCATGTGAAGGCTTGCACAAGGTTTCGCCTTCGCCCAAAGTGATGAAGGCTTTGCCGCTCTTGTTGCGCGAGATCATGTTCTCGACCGCCGCCAAAAAGCCGTAGCCGCCAGAACTCGCCAGCAACAGCTGAGCAGAGGCCGGGCCGGCAAAATAATGAGCCACTTGCGTGCCGGCTTCCAGCTCGATCAGTGTGGTCACGGGCTGCCCGTCACCGCGTGCACCGGGCAAGGCCGCTACCGGCACCGAGTAAACACGGCCGTTGCTGCCAAAGACCAATAAGGTGTCAACCGTGCGGCATTCAAAGGTGGCGTAGAGGCCGTCGCCGGCCTTGAAGGCGAAGCTTGTCGCGTCATGGCCCTGACCGTTGCGCGAACGCACCCAGCCCTTGGCGCTGACCACCACGGTCACTGGTTCATCAATCACCTTAACGTCCAGAACGGCTTTTTTATCGGCCTGAATCAGGGTCCGGCGCGGGTCGGCAAAGACCTTGGCATCCGCCTCGATTTCTTTGACCATGAGGCGGCGCAGCGTGGCCGGGTTGCCCAAGATATCGTCGAGCTTGGCTTGGTCTTCGCGCAGGCCGCTGAGCTCTTGTTCGATCTTGATGGCTTCAAGCCGGGCCAATTGCCGCAGGCGAATTTCAAGAATGTCTTCGGCCTGGCGATCGCTCAGTTTGAAGCGTTCCATCAACGCAGGCTTAGGCTCATCAGCTTGGCGAATGATGGCAATGACTTCGTCAATGTTCAGCAGCACCAGCTGCCGGCCTTCCAGAATATGGATGCGCGCCAGCACTTTGTCGAGCCGGTGCTGTGAGCGCCGCTGAATGGTGGTGTGGCGAAACTCAATCCACTCCGTGAGGATTTTCCGCAACGATTTTTGCGTCGGCCGGCCATCCAGACCGATCATGGTCATGTTGATCGGCGAAGAGCTTTCCAGACTGGTGTGCGTCAGCAGCGTGTTGATGAGCTCGCTCTGTTCGATGCGGCTGGTCTTGGGTTCAAACACAAGGCGCACAGCGGCGTCTTTGCTGGATTCGTCGCGCACCACATCAAGCACCGACAGCACGGTTTGCTTGAGCTGAATCTGGTCTTGCGACAGCGCTTTTTTACCCAGACGCACTTTGGGGTTGGTGATCTCTTCAATTTCTTCGAGCACGCGTTGGGTGCTCACGCCGGGTGGCAGTTCATTGACCACCAGTTGCCATTGGCCGCGCGCCAACTCTTCAATCTTCCAGCGGGCCCGCACTTTGAGCGAGCCGCGACCGGTGCGGTAGGCCGCAGCGATCTCGGCCGGGCTCGAAATAATCTGCGCGCCGCCCGGGTAATCGGGGCCGGCAATGATGGCCGAAATCGCTTCGTCAGTGATGCTCGGTGTCTTGATCAGGGCGATGCAGGCGTCGGCCACTTCACGCAAGTTGTGGCTCGGAATTTCGGTAGCCAAACCCACCGCAATGCCGCTAGCACCATTCAGCAAAGTGAACGGCAGGCGCGCCGGCAGACGCCCAGGCTCTTCGGTCGAGCCATCGTAATTGGGCACAAAGTCGACCGTGCCTTCGTCGACTTCTTCCATCAACAAACTGGTGATGCGCGCCAGGCGGGCCTCGGTGTAACGCATGGCCGCAGCGCCGTCTCCGTCGCGTGATCCAAAGTTACCTTGACCATCGATCAGCGGGTAGCGCTGGCTGAAGTCTTGCGCCATGCGCACCAGCGCGTCATACGCTGCTTGGTCGCCATGTGGATGAAAACGGCCCAGTACGTCACCGACCACACGTGCGCATTTGACCGGTTTAGCACCGGTCGCGCCGTTGGCACCGCCAAAGCCCAAACCCATGCGCGCCATGCTGTACAAAATGCGCCGCTGCACAGGCTTTTGGCCGTCGCAAACGTCGGGCAAGGCGCGGCCTTTGACAACGCTGAGCGCGTATTCGAGGTAAGCGCGTTGAGCGTAAGCCGCCAGCGAATCCTGATCGGCGGGTTCGGGGGTCACAGCAGAGGCGTCGGGGGTGAATAAATCCATGGCGGTGTCAGATCAATCGGGGTTCAGTGGGGGGTTCAGGTCGACAGGTCAGCGTTGAGTCAACATGGGTGAATTGACGCTCTCAAACGTCGATGTCCACGGCATCACCGTGCAGCTCCATCAGCTCGCGCCGGGCGGCGGCTTCGCCCTTGCCCATGAGCTTGGTGATGAGGTTGACGGTCTGCGCAAAATCCACATTGCCGAGTTGCACAGGCAACAGACGGCGGGTGTCGGGGTTGAGCGTGGTTTCCCACAACTGCTCGGCGTTCATCTCACCCAAGCCCTTGAAGCGGCTGATGCTCCAGGCGTTTTCTTTCACGCCTTCCTTGCGGAGCTTGTCAAGGATCGCGTTGAGTTCGCCGTCGTCTAGCGCATAGGCTTTGGATGCCGGCTTCTTGCCGCGGGCTGGCGCATCGACCCTGAACAGCGGTGGCCGCGCCACATACAAATGGCCGGTTTCGATGAGCTTGGGGAAATGTCTGAAAAACAGCGTCAACAGCAGCACCTGGATGTGCGAACCGTCAACGTCGGCGTCACTCAAAATACAGACCTTGCCATAGCGCAGGCCGCTCATGTCAGGCGAGTCGTCGGGGCCGTGAGGGTCAATCCCCAGTGCCACGGCGATGTCGTGAATTTCGTTGTTGGCAAACAGCCTGTCGCGTTCGACTTCCCACGTGTTCAGCACCTTGCCACGCAAGGGCAAAATCGCCTGGCTTTCTTTGTTGCGGCCCATTTTGGCGCTGCCGCCAGCGGAGTCGCCCTCGACCAAAAACACTTCGTTGTAGGCCAGGTCTTTGCTCTCGCAATCGGTCAGCTTGCCGGGCAAAACCGCCACGCCAGAACCTTTGCGTTTTTCAACTTTTTGGCCAGCTTTTTGGCGCGATTGCGCGGCGCGAATCGCCAGCTCGGCGAGTTTTTTGCCGTACTCCACATGCTGGTTCAGCCAGAGCTCCAGTGTCGGCCGGACAAAGCTGGAGACCAGCCGGACGGCGTCACGCGAATTCAGCCGTTCCTTGATCTGCCCTTGAAACTGCGGGTCCAGCACCTTGGCGGACAGCACGTAACTGGCACGGGCAAACACGTCTTCGGGCAGCAGTTTCACGCCCTTTGGCAGCAATGAATGCAGGTCGACGAAGCTCTTGACGGCGGTGAAAAGGCCGTCGCGCAAGCCGCTTTCATGCGTACCGCCAGCGCTGGTCGGAATCAGATTGACATAGCTTTCACGCACCGGATGGCCGTCTTCGGTGAAGGCCACGCACCACTGCGCGCCCTCGCCTTCGGCGAAGCTGTCGTGTGCGGCATCGGCAAAGCCTTCGCCTTCAAACATCGGAATCACCAGGTCGGCATTGAGCGTCTGCATCAGGTAGTCATGCAGCCCGCCCTTGTAAACCCAGGCCTGAGTTTCCTTGGTCTTTTCATTGATCAGCGTGACGGTCACGCCAGGCATCAGCACGGCCTTGCTGCGCAGCAAGTGCGTCAGCTCGTTCATGGGCAGCGCGGCGGTTTCAAAGTATTTTGGGTCAGGCCAGGCACGCACGGAGGTCCCGCACTTGCGGTCCCCTTCGCCTGCGGGCCGAATCTGTAAGTCCTCGATGACATCGCCAGCCGAAAAAACCAGCCGCGCCGCCTTGCCTTCGCGCCACGAAGTCACTTCCATGCGGGTTGATAGCGCATTGGTCACACTGACACCGACGCCGTGCAAACCGCCTGAAAAGCTATAGGCGCCGCCCGAACCTTTGTCGAACTTGCCGCCGGCATGCAAGCGTGTGAAGACCAGCTCGATCACCGGCGCATTTTCTTCCGGGTGCATGCCAAATGGGATGCCGCGACCATCGTCTTCAATCGTTACTGAGCCGTCTGTATGCAGCGTCACTTTGATCTTTTTGCCGTGTCCGGCCAAGGCTTCGTCGGCCGAGTTGTCGAGCACCTCCTGCAAGATATGCAGAGGGTTGTCGGTGCGGGTGTACATGCCCGGCCGCTGCTTGACGGGCTCGAGGCCCTTGAGCACGCGGATGGAACTTTCGGAATAGTCGGTGGGTAGTTTGGAGGCCATGGCAGTGCTGTGATTTGCGGCGATTGTAGTCGCGGCAAGCATCAATCACTGGATATAAAAACAGTCTCCGCACCTTGTCATAAGCAGGCCATGGGGCAAGCGCACCCCCCGCTGATTCGTTACATTTAACGCATGTCTTCAAAATCACAGTCCACGCACACACCCGACTTCCCAGAGGCTCGCAAGCTCACGATGCTGCAAGTTTTGGCCTGCGGCGCCGCCATCGTCACGCTGTCGATGGGCATCCGCCATGGCTTTGGTCTGTGGCTGCAACCGATTACTCAGGCGCAAGGCTGGACGCGTGAAACCTTTGCGTTTGCAATTGCGATACAGAACCTCTCCTGGGGCATTTTTGGTATTTTTGCCGGCATGATTGCCGACCGCTTTGGCGCCTTTCGGGTCATCATTGCCGGCGCTGTGTTGTATGCACTGGGCTTGGTCGGCATGGCGCTGTCGCCGACCGGCTTTCTGTTCACACTCACGGCCGGCGTACTGATTGGTGCAGCGCAGGCGGGCACCACCTATGCCGTTATTTATGGCGTGATTGGCCGGAATATTTCGGCCGAAAAACGCTCCTGGGCCATGGGTGTTGCCGCTGCTGCGGGCTCGTTTGGTCAGTTTTTGATGGTGCCGATTGAAGGTTTTTTAATCACCCGCTTTGGCTGGCAAGAAGCCCTGCTGGTGCTGGGCACCGCTGCGTTGCTGATGATTCCGTTGGCCATCGGCCTGCGTGAAAACAAAACCAAGGGTGCGGCCCCTGTCAAGCGCGAACAAACCATTCTCCAAGCCCTGAAAGAAGCCTTCAAGTACCCCAGCTTTCAACTCCTAATGGCGGGCTATTTTGTCTGTGGTTTTCAGGTCGTCTTCATCGGCGTGCACATGCCCAGCTACCTGAAGGACAAAAGCTTCCCGCCGGAAGTCGCCAGTTATGCATTGGCCTTGATTGGTCTGTTCAATGTCTTTGGCACTTACGCAGCAGGCGCTCTGGGTCAAAAAATAGCCAAGAAAAATATCTTGGCGGGGATTTATTTTTCGCGCGCGGTCGTGATCTCTATCTTCATCGCCGCCCCCCTCAGCCCCATGAGCGTGTATTTGTTTGCCGCCGTCATGGGTGTTCTTTGGCTTTCTACCGTGCCGCCCACCAATGCGGCGGTAGCGCAGATTTTCGGCATCCAGCATTTGTCGATGCTCAGCGGCTTTATCTTTTTCAGCCATCAGATTGGCTCCTTCATGGGCGTCTGGCTGGGCGGCTACATGTACGACAAAACAGGCAGCTATGACCTCGTCTGGTACATCGCTATAGGTCTTGGGATTTTTGCCGGCCTGGTCAATTTACCAGTGCGCGAGGCCCCCATCATGAGGACGCCAGCCAAGTTGCCACAAGGGGCCTAAGATATCAAAGATGCTGCAAAAAATACTGCTTTGGCTGCTTTTTATCAGCGTCCCGCTGCTGGTTTTTGCCTTGTATACGCGGCCTAATATGCTGGTCATGCTGGCGGACCAGCTGTGGGCCTGCTTTTAAATGACGCGGACAACAACCCCGATCCCCCACGGGGACGAAGCCGTTTCTGCCTGGGTGCAACGCTGGAGTCATCTGGTGCCTGAAGGTGGCAGCGTGCTGGACGTCGCCTGTGGCCGTGGTCGCCATGCGCGCTGGTTTCATCAACGCGGCCTGCGGGTGGTGGCACTAGACCGTTCCGCAGAAGCCATTGCGGCGATCGGACTGCCGTCGGAGCGCTGCGAAACCTGTGTCGCCGACATTGAAAACGGCCCTTGGCCTTTTGCCGGACGCCAATTTGAAGCAGTCATCGTCACCAACTACCTGTGGCGGCCTTTGCTACCGACGCTGCTGGCCAGTTTGGCGCCTGGCGGTGTGTTGATTTACGAAACGTTCGCCGCGGGCAACGAAACAGTGGGCAAACCATCGCGACCTGATTTCTTGCTCCAGCCAGGAGAATTGCTACAGGTTTGCCAAGCCCTGCACACCGTCTCTTTTGAAGAGGGATTTGAAGAACGGCAAGGTCAGCGATTTGTCCAGCGCATCGTCGCCGTACGTGAGTTCCCGTTAGCGGGTGACGCACCGGCCAGCACGCCAGCGCGCTACCGGCTCTGTTAAACCCTTGGCATAACCGGCCAGACCGCCGACTTCAGCTCTGCGGTCTGAGTAGAATGCCCCATTGGCTTTAAAGGACCGGCTTTAAAAGCCTGTTATTGCACTCATTTCCGCCTGCATGCCCTATTGGTCTAGCTTACCCAAAACATGAAACAAATCACTGGCAGTATTGTTGCTCTGGCGACCCCTTTGCACGAAGACGGCAGCGTCGACTACACCACCTTGCGCAAGTTGGTGGACTGGCACATCACCGAAGGCACTGACTGCATCGGCGTGGTCGGCACCACCGGAGAGTCGCCCACGGTCAACGTTGAAGAGCATTGCGAAATCATCCGCGTTGCTGTCGAACAAGCGCTCAGCCATGGCGCCAAAGCCGTGCCAATCATGGCCGGTTGCGGTGCCAACTCCACGGCTGAAGCCATTGAGTTGACCAAGTTTGCCAAAAAAGTTGGCGCTGACTGCCAGCTCCAAGTCGTGCCCTACTACAACAAACCCACGCAAGAGGGCCAGTACCTGCACTTCAAAGCGATTGCCGAAGCGGTTGATCTGCCCATGGTGCTGTACAACGTTCCCGGCCGCAGCGTGGCCGACATGCTGCACGCGACGGTCATGCGACTGACGCAGGTGCCCGGCATCGTCGGCATCAAAGAAGCCACCGGCAACATCGAACGCGCGCAATGGCTGATCAAAGAAACCCCGGCTGATTTCGCGGTGTATTCCGGTGACGACGCAACCGCTGTGGCGCTGATGCTGTGCGGTGGTCAGGGCAATGTCAGTGTGACGGCTAACGTCGCCCCGCGCCTGATGCACGAGCTCTGCATGGCTGCAGTGGCAGGCGAAGCCAGGCGCGCCATGCAGATCCAGATGCAACTGCTACCGCTGCACAAACATCTTTTTGTTGAAGCTAATCCGATTCCCGTGAAATGGGCCATGGCCCGCATGAAGCTTTGCGGCCCCACACTGCGCCTGCCCATGACACCACTGGAACCATCCAACGAAGCCACTGTCGAAAACGCATTGCGCGTTTGCGGCTTGATCTGATCTGAAGGACATGAATTGAAAACTCACATCACTATTTCCACCCGCCACACCTCGCTGGGTCTGGCGACGGCCGCATTGCTCACAGGCTTGGCCCTGAGTGGCTGCACATCAGTCAGTGACACCTTGACTGGCGGCAAAGTGGACTACAAGTCAGCTTCCGCCGCCCCAAAAGGGCCAGGCCTCGAAGTTCCGCCCGATCTCAGCCAGCTCACGCGGGACAGTCGCTACGTCGTCCCAGGCATGGCTGTATCAGCCAACTCTTACCAAGTTGCCCAGCCTAGCAATAGCGCGACCACACCCACTGCAGCCAATGCCATTGGCGACGTCCGCATTGAACGGGCTGGTACCCAGCGTTGGTTGGTGGTGAACCGCCCGGCAGACAAGCTTTGGGAACCGGTCCGAGACTTCTGGAAAGAAAGCGGTTTTCAGTTGCCGATCGAGCAAGCTGAGCTGGGCATTCTTGAAACTGATTTCGCCGAGAACCGTGCAAAACTTCCGCAAGACTTCATCCGTAACACCCTTGGTAAGGTCTTCGATAATCTTTACTCGACAGGCGAACGGGATAAATTCCGGACCCGTCTAGAGCGCACAGCCAGCGGCGGCACTGAGATTTTCATCAGTCATCGCGGCATGGTCGAAGTCTTTAACGGCGTTCGAGGCACCCAGGGTTCCGGTTCAACCGTCTGGCAGCCGCGTCCGGCAGATCCGGAACTTGAAGCTGAATTCCTTCGCCGTCTGATGGTCAAACTGGGCGTGACTCAAGAACAGTCCAAAATATTGGTGGCCAGCGGTGTTGTGCGCCAAACATCCCGTATCGCTTCGGTCAATGGTGTTCCCGTGCTGCAAGTGGACGAAGGTTTCGAGCGCGCTTGGCGCCGCGTCGGGCTGGCACTTGACCGCACCGGTTTCACCGTTGAAGACAGGGACCGCGCGCAAGGTCTGTATTTCGTGCGCTACGTCGCGTTGACCACCGATAGCAAGGAGCCCGGCTTCTTCAGCAAGCTGTTCAACCGCTCAACCGCCCCAACTGCGCCCCTGAAATATCGGATTGCATTGAACAGCAAGGATGAGTCGACCTCGGTCTCTGTGCTCAATGCGGACGGCAAGCCTGAAACTTCTGTCAATGCGGAACGCATCATCAAGGTGCTGGCAGACGACCTGAAGTAAGCGCACTCGTCTCAGTTGCTTCGCTTCAAAAATCTGGGCAGCGGCAGCACGGGCAACGCCACGCTGGTGCAAGCCAGCGGCCTGCGTTCGACCCGGTTGCTGGTGGACTGTGGCTTGGGCATTAAACAGCTCGCTTCACGCTTGGCAGAAGCGCTATCTTCTGAGACCGCTTCGGTTGACGCGATGTTCATCACCCACGAACACAGCGACCACATTGGCTGTGCACGCCAGTTCGCTCTGCGCCACCGTATCCCCGTCTGGATGAGCCGTGGCACCTATGAAGCTTTGGGCAACCCCGATTTTGACGGCCTCCTGCACATCGCCACTGATGGTCAACCCATTGACCTCGGTGAGTTGCAAGTCACACCCTTTACCGTCCCACATGACGCCCGCGAGCCCCTGCAGCTGACCTGCACGGACGGCAACGCAAAACTGGGCGTTCTCACAGACCTAGGCCACGCCACCGCGCATGTGCTGGCACATCTGGAGGGCTGCCATGCCTTGCTGCTGGAGTGCAACCACGACACTGACCTGTTGGCGCAGTCGAGTTACCCGACTTTTCTTAAAAAGCGAGTCGGCGGCCTGTATGGTCATCTGTCTAATGCCACTGCCGCAGCCATTGCAACCGCGCTCGCACACGCAGGGCTGAAGCATGTGGTGGCAGCCCATTTGAGTGCGCAGAACAACAGCCCTAAGTTGGCACTTGAAGCACTGCTGAGTACTGGTGCACCGCTTTGGGGTGGCCCAGAATTATCAGTCGCACACCCGATCAACGGAACACACTGGATTCAGGTGACGCACTGAGACGGTCGACTAGACTCGAAAAGCCAGACAAAAAAAAGCCGCTCGAAAGCGGCTTTTTTGAGCAGCGAAGAATTACTTGGCGGCTGGAGCAGCAGGCGCAGCGGCTGGAGCAGCAGCGTCAGCAGCAGGTGCGGCTGGAGCCGATGCGTCAGCAGCAGGTGCTGGAGCAACGACTGGTGCTGGTGCTGGTGCTGGTGCTTCTTTTTTACCGCAAGCAGCCAGGGCGAAAGCTGCAACGATCGCTGCCAAGACGAGTGATTTGTTCATTTTTTGATACCTTGATAAATATAAGAAAACAATTTTCGAAAAAGGCCAACCTCAAACAGTTTGCCTCCTAGTTTAGGCAGGAGAATTCGACCGCTACCAGCCCAACGCGGAAGTATATGCGTATTTACCCCCAATTGTGAAGGGTGTAAATACAACAATTTGAAGAGTTTGGCTTTTTATACCGGGCCTAACCAGCCAGCGCTGCGCCAATCCGCGAGTAAATGTTGAGCGGAAACACTGGCTTGACTCAAGTCGGCGGCACCCAACTGCCGCTGATCAGCCAGCCGACGCATCAGCGCAGCATCGGCTCCCTTGGCCCGGTAGCTTTCGCCATTGATGAAAATGTGGTGCTCGTCATACATCATCCGAGTTCTTGCATCCAGCACCACATTGGACGACGCACCAAAAAGCGGCGCACCAATTTGAAAATCATCTGCTTTGGGCTCGTCGAACCAGACCGACGGTTTTGGTTCGGTCAAGTACTCACCCAAAGCGCAAGCCAGCGCCAGCGGATCTTTCAAAGCGGATGCCACGGCTTGCCTAGCGAACTCGGTCAACTCGGCCGGCAACGCCGCTGGGTTGGCGGTGGCCGGCTGCCGCGGGTCACGGTAAAGTTTGGGCGCTGCCGCCGCATCTTCATCGTCCGCACCAAACTCGGCCAAGCGTTGCAGCAGCGCACCTGCCAATTCGGTCTGACTTGGCGCTCTAAAGCCAATGGAGTAGGTCATGCAAGCTTCGGGCTTGCCATCGGCCGCGACAGCGTCTACAGCCACCCCATCGTGGGCATAGCGCGGCGGCAAATAAAGCATGTCGCCGGCCTCCAGCACAAACTCTTCGGTAGGCACAAAGTTTTGCAGAATTTTCAGCGGCACGCCTTCCTGCAAGGCGAAATCTGTCTGTTTGCCAATTCGCCAACGACGCCTGCCGGTGGCTTGCAACAAGAACACGTCGTAGCTGTCAAAGTGCGGGCCGACACCGCCGCCAGCGCTGGCGTACGAGATCATCAGATCATCCATGCGGGCATCAGGCACAAAACGAAATTGCTGCAGCAACGCATACGCTTTGGCCTCATGCATGTCTACACCCTGCACCAGCAGCGACCAACCGGGTTTACTCAAAGCCGGCAGGCTGCGCGGGGCAAAAGGCCCGGACTTCATGCGCCAGCCCATCGCGCCTTGCACCACCAAGCGGGACTCAACTTCCTCTTGACCCGCCAATGCAAACAGTTCAGGTCGACTCAAGATCGGCTTGAAACCAGGCAAGGCCTGGCGCACCAGCAAGGGCTTTTTTTGCCAATGACGGCGCATGAATTGCTGGGGCGTGAGACCGCCCAGCAGGGCTAATGATTGAGTTATATCCATGGGACAATTGTCGGATGAAAATCACCCCACAATGCGTTGTTGCCCTGAGCTGGGTCCTGAAAGACACCTTGGGCGAGGTCCTTGACGAACTGGACGAGCCAGTTGAATTCTTGCTCGGCGGCAATGACTTACTGGCCAAAATTGAAGAGAGTTTGCAAGGCCACGAAGCCGGCGACAAGGTCGACCTGCACCTGGAACCCGAGCAAGCCTTCGGCGACTACGACGAGAATTTTGTCTTTCTGGAGCAGCGCAAGCTGTTCCCGCCAGAGCTTGAAGAAGGCATGACATTCGACGGTCAAGCCCTGCCGCAAGGCAGCAACCCCGAGACACCGCAGCACCTGATTTACACCGTCACTGACATCTACCCCGAGCACGTCGTGCTCGACGGCAATCATCCGTTGGCGGGCATCGCCATCCGGCTGTCGCTGGTGGTCGAAGGGGTGCGCGAAGCCACCGTTGATGAGATTGGCCAAGGCTCGCTAGGGACCAGTTTTTTCAAACTTGAGGCCGACGACTCGCCCCAGCCAGGCAGCGACACGCTGCACTGAGAACAAGAGATTCCGTCGCTGCGAGCGTAGCGCGGCCGTCGATTGCCCCGTCATGGCGAGCGTAGCGCGGCCATCCATCTTCGAGGTGCGCGGTGATGGACTGCCGCGCTACGCTCGCAGCGACAGAAATTTTCCGCTCGCAGCGACGGCCTCTTTGCCATGTTGCTCAAGGTCTGCGTGCTGGAGCCGTACTTGTTCGGAAAACTCGCCATGACGCAATAGCTGCACTCACAAAGGCGCAAAAAAGTGCGGCCTCTGTGATGGGCCTCTCACATACCAAAGCTGCTCTAAATTAGCCCAACTTAGCGCTTCCCGGTGGAACCGTAGCCACCTTCACCGCGGTCGCTGGGTGCAAACTCGTTGACCACATTGAACTCGGCCTGCACCACCGGCACAATCATCAGCTGCGCGATCCGCTCCATCGGCTCGATGGTGAAAGCCACCGCACTGCGATTCCAGGCACTGACCATCAATTGGCCCTGGTAGTCGCTGTCAATCAAACCCACCAGATTGCCCAACACGATGCCGTGTTTGTGGCCCAAACCGGAACGCGGCAAGATCAACGCGGCAAAACCCGGGTCTTCCAAATAAATAGCGATGCCTGTGGGGATGAGCTGCCAGGCGTTGGGCGCGAGCGTCAAGGGCTCACTCAGGCAGGCGCGCAGGTCGAGGCCAGCGCTGCCCGGCGTGGCGTAGGCCGGCAAGTTGTCATTCAAGCGCGGGTCGATGATTTTGACGTCAATTTTCATGATTGTTTTCAAAGTGTGTGGAGTCGGGCCGCCACGATGGCAACCAACTGGCGCGCCAGATGCAGCTTAGAGGCACGGGGCAATTCTTGGCTGCCATCGGCATCGACCAGCAGCAGCGCATTGTCGTCTTGACCGAAAGTAGCCGGCCCGATGTTACCCACCAACAGCGGCACGCCTTTTTTCAAACGTTTGGCTTGGGCATGGGCCAATAAATCATGACTTTCGGCGGCAAAGCCAACGCAAAACAAAGCGCCGCTTTGGGCCCGTGCCGAGCTGGCTACCGCCGCGAGAATGTCGGCATTTTCAACAAAGTCCAGCTGAGGCACATCGCCGCTGCCGTCTTTCTTTATTTTTTGCACGGACGCAGCAGCCGGACGCCAATCAGCCACCGCCGCCGTGGCGATGAAAACAGCCGCAGCATCGGCGCGGGCGCTGACGGCGGCGAACATTTGCTGCGCTGATTTAACGTCTACGCGGGTCACGCCGCGCGGCGTTGGCAAGCTCACCGGACCAGCCACCAGCGTGACCTCGGCGCCTGCTTCTCGGGCGGCGCGAGCGACGGCAAAACCCATCTTGCCGCTGGACAAATTGGTGATGCCGCGCACCGGGTCAATCGCTTCGTAAGTCGGTCCGGCGGTGATCAGCACACGTTGCCCGGCCAGCGGTTTGGGCGCAAAAAATGCGATCACGTCGTCCAACAACTGGTCGGGCTCCAACATGCGACCGTCACCAGTTTCACCGCAGGCCTGAAAACCGCTACCGACGCCCAGCACCGTCGCGCCATCGGCCTGCAACTGAAACAGATTGCGCTGCGTCGCCGGGTGCGCATACATCTCACGGTTCATGGCCGGCGCCAACAGCAAAGGCACGCTGCCGATGGGGCGGGCCAGGCACATCAGGCTGAGCAAATCGTCAGCACGCCCGTGTAGCAGTTTGGCCATGAAATCGGCGCTGCACGGTGCGATCAAGATCGCATCCGCTTCACGCGACACATTGATGTGCGCCATGTTGTTACTCTCGCGCGGGTCCCATTGGCTGGTGACAACCGGACGACCGCTCAAAGCTTGCATGGTGACGGGCGTGATGAACTCGGCCGCAGCCTCGGTCATCACCACTTGCACCGTTGCGTCCGCCTTGATCAGCGCGCGGCACAGTTCGGCAGCCTTGTAACAGGCGATGCCGCCAGACAGGCCCAACACGATGTGTTTGCCCGCCAGATCGCCAGCGGCGGGGCTTTCGTTTGCTTGAATACTCATGGTGCGCAATGTACTAGATATGGCCAGGGTGTTGACCAAGAAGGTGTTTCTCCGCCGGTTTCGTCGAGGCCAAGGCCAGAAACGGCTTGCCGCCCCATATAATCCACGTTTACCACCTCAGCGAACCTTTAGTTCGTCTTGACATGACCAAATTTGTCTTCGTCACCGGCGGTGTGGTGTCTTCCCTGGGCAAGGGAATCGCCTCCGCCTCACTGGCCGCGCTCCTCGAATCGCGAGGCCTTAAAGTCACTTTGATCAAGCTGGATCCCTATATCAACGTGGATCCGGGCACGATGTCACCATTTCAGCACGGTGAGGTGTTTGTCACTGAAGACGGCGCCGAGACCGATCTTGATTTGGGCCATTACGAGCGTTTCGTTGAAACGCGAATGCGCAAGTCGAACAACTTCACCACCGGCCAGATCTACAAAAGCGTGCTTGAAAAAGAACGCCGCGGCGATTACCTCGGCAAGACGGTGCAGGTCATCCCGCACATCACCAACGAAATCCAAGACTTCATCAAGCGCGGTGCGCGTTATGACACGCCGGAAGCTGTCGATGTGGCGATCGTTGAAATTGGCGGCACGGTTGGCGACATCGAGTCCCTGCCTTTCCTTGAGGCGGTGCGGCAAATGAGTTTGCGCATGGGCCCGAACAACACGGCATTTGTGCACCTGAGCTACGTGCCTTGGATTGCCGCCGCTGGCGAACTCAAAACCAAACCCACGCAACACACAGCCAAGCAACTGCGCGAAATCGGCATCCAAGCCGACGTGCTGTTGTGCCGCGCTGACCGCCCGATCCCAACCGAAGAACGCGACAAGATCTCGCTGTTCTCCAATGTGCCCGAATGGGGTGTGATCTCCATGTGGGACGTCGATACGATTTACAAAGTGCCACGCATGCTGCATGAACAAGGCCTCGACGGCCTGATCTGCGACAAGCTGAGACTGAACACGCCGCCGGCCAACCTGAAGCGCTGGGACGACCTGGTCTACGAAACCGAGCATCCGCAGCACGAAGTACACATCGCCATGGTCGGCAAGTACGTGGACCTGAGCGACAGCTACAAGTCGCTCAATGAAGCCGTTCGCCATGCCGGCATGAAGAACCACGCCAAAGTCGTGATCGAGTACATCGACTCCGAAACTATCACGCCTGACAACGTCTCGCGCCTGGCCAAGTTCGACGGTATCTTGGTCCCCGGCGGATTCGGCAAGCGCGGCGTTGAAGGCAAGATTTGCGCGGCCCGCTTTGCCCGCGAAAACAAAGTTCCCTACCTCGGCATCTGCCTCGGTATGCAAGTGGCCACCATTGAATTCGCCCGCCATGTGGCCGGCATGACCGACGCCAACAGCACCGAGTTCGAGCCCGACAGCCCCTACCCGGTGATCGCGCTAATCACCGAATGGAAAGACGCTGACGGCACTATCAAGACCCGCAGCGAAAAGTCTGATCTCGGCGGCACCATGCGCTTGGGCGCTCAAAGCTCCGACGTCGCCGAAGGTACGCTGGCCTATCAAATTTACGGCAGCATCGTGACTGAACGGCATCGGCACCGCTACGAAGCCAATGTCAATTACTTGGACAAGCTGCGCGCTTCCGGCTTGGTTATTTCGGCCCTGACCCAGCGCGAGCACCTGACCGAAATGGTCGAACTGCCGCAATCGGTTCATCCTTGGTATATCGGCGTGCAGTTTCACCCAGAATTCAAGTCAACACCGTGGAATGGACATCCGTTATTCAACGCCTATATCAAGGCGACACTTGAGCATCAAACTGCTGACAATTCTCTCAAGGTGGCAGCATGAAACTCTGTGGATTCGACATCGGTCTTGACCAGCCGTTTTTCCTGATCGCCGGGCCTTGCGTGATCGAGTCAGAGCAGTTGCAGATGGACACGGCCGGCACGCTGAAAGAAATCACCGCGGCCCTCGGCATTCCTTTCATCTTCAAATCCAGCTACGACAAAGCCAACCGTTCGAGCGGCACCACGTTTCGCGGCCCGGGCATGCTCAAAGGTCTTGAAATTCTGGCCAAGGTCAAGCGTGAGTTGGGCGTTCCCATCCTGACCGACGTGCATTCAGAAACCGACATCGCGGCGGTTGCCGCTGTCGTCGACGTGCTGCAAACGCCGGCGTTTTTGTGCCGTCAGACAGACTTCATCACGGCAGTCGCGCAATCGGGCAAGCCGGTGAACATCAAGAAGGGCCAATTTTTGGCCCCGGGCGACATGAAAAATGTCATCGACAAAGCCCGTGCCGCTGCGCGCGAAGCAGGCCTCGACGAAGACCGCTTCATGGCCTGTGAGCGTGGCGCCAGCTTTGGCTACAACAACCTCGTGTCGGACATGCGCAGCTTGGCGATCATGCGGGAAACCCGCGCGCCCGTGGTGTTTGACGCGACGCACTCCGTGCAGTTACCAGGCGGCAACGGCACCAGCAGCGGTGGTCAACGCGAAATGGTGCCGGTGTTGGCGCGTGCGGCTGTCGCCGTGGGCGTTGCAGGTCTCTTCATGGAGACGCACCCGGACCCCGCAAATGCGATGAGCGACGGCCCCAATGCCGTGCCCCTCAAGCACATGAAAGCCCTTCTGGAAACCTTGCTAGAGCTCGACCGCGTAACCAAGAAAAATGGTTTCCTCGAAAACAATTTCGGCCTTTGACTTGGGTCTCTGACCGGCTTAAATTAATTTGACTCTGACCCCCTTTTAATTAAACAAGAGAAAAACACATGAGTGCAATTGTTGATATCGTCGGCCGCGAAATACTAGACAGCCGGGGCAACCCAACCGTCGAATGCGACGTGCTGTTGGAGTCTGGTGTGATGGGCCGCGCCGCGGTGCCGTCGGGTGCCTCCACCGGTTCGCGTGAAGCCATTGAACTGCGCGACGGCGACAAGTCGCGCTACCTCGGCAAGGGCGTGCTCAAGGCGGTTGAACACATCAACACCGAAATCTCGGAAGCGGTGCTGGGTCTTGACGCCAGCGAACAAGCTTTTCTGGACCGCACCCTGATCGACCTCGACGGCACCGACAACAAAAGCCGCTTGGGCGCCAATGCGATGCTGGCCGTCAGCATGGCCGTGGCCCGTGCCGCCGCTGAAGAAGCCGGCCTGCCGCTGTACCGCTACTTCGGTGGCAGCGGCGCCATGCAAATGCCGGTGCCCATGATGAACGTGGTCAACGGCGGCGCACACGCCAACAACAACCTCGACCTGCAAGAGCTGATGATCATCCCGATCGGCGCACCGAGCTTTCGTGAAGCACTGCGTTACGGCGCCGAAGTCTTTCACGCCTTGAAGTCCCTCATCCACGACAAAGGCATGAGCGTTGCTGTCGGCGACGAAGGTGGTTTTGCGCCGAACATGCCGAGCCACGAAGCTGCTATTCAGTTGATTCTGGAAGCCATCGACAAAGCCGGTTTTGTCGCCGGCGAGCAGATCGCCCTGGGTCTGGATTGCGCTGCCTCTGAGTTCTACAAAGACGGCAAGTACGAATTATCGGGCGAAGGCCTGAGCCTTGACGCCACGCAGTGGACTGACATGCTGGCCAGCTGGGTCGACAAATACCCGATCATCAGCATCGAAGACGGCATGGCCGAGGGTGACTGGGACGGCTGGAAGATTCTGACCGATCGCCTCGGCAAGAACGTGCAGATCGTTGGTGATGACCTGTTCGTCACCAACACCAAGATCCTCAAAGAGGGCATCGACAAAGGCATCGCCAACTCGATCCTGATCAAAATCAACCAGATCGGCACGCTGACCGAAACCTTCGCCGCCATCGAAATGGCCAAGCGTGCGGGTTACACCGCCGTGATTTCGCACCGCTCGGGCGAAACCGAAGACTCGACCATCGCTGACATCGCCGTGGGCACCAATGCCGGGCAAATCAAGACCGGTTCGCTCTCGCGTTCAGACCGCATGGCCAAGTACAACCAGTTGCTCCGCATAGAAGAAGACTTGGGTGATGTTGCCACCTACCCGGGTCGCGCGGCTTTTTATAACCTGCGTTAATTTTCAAGCTGCGTGAAGGCCTGATATCGTGGGAAAACGCCTCCTGCTCATCCTGCTGATTGTCCTTCTGGTCATTTTCCAGGCGCAACTCTGGCTGGGTCGGGGGAGCCTTCCCAGCGTTCGGAATATGCAGCACAAGCTTGAAGAGCAACTCGATAAAAACAAGCAGTCGCAGGCGTACAAAGAGCGGCTGGCTGCCGAAGTGGGCGACCTCAAGGAAGGCCTTGAGATCGTTGAAGAAAAAGCCCGCATGGAGCTGGGCATGGTCAAGCCCAACGAAATTTTTGTTCAGATTGCCAAATAAGGCGAGCGACCAGAACGCAGCGCCAAGACCGGCATGACAGCGTTCAAGCGGCTTACCGTTGCCCTGCTCGGTGCTGACGCATCAGGCAAAAAAAGTTTGGCAGAGGCGCTGTCGCAAGCTTTGG